>JAEEWC010000159.1 GCA_016287155.1 Clostridia bacterium
TGATGATTCCGCATCAAGTCTTTGGTATATTTAATGGCGAAGTCGTATTGGACGATGGAACAAAACTCAAAGTAAATAACCTTATAGGTTTTGCAGAAAAAGTTCACAATAAATGGTAAAAAGAAAGGCACTCAAACGAGTGCCTTCTTCATTATTTTAAATCTTAATTAGATTCTAGCTACGCCTGACTTTCTAGCGGCTTCAGCAACAGCCTTAGCAACTGTAGGTCCTACTCTCTTATCAAAAGCCTTTGGTAAGATGTAATCTGGATTTAATTCTTCATCAGAAACAAGTCCAGCAATTGCATTTGCAGCAGCAATCTTCATTTCTTCGTTGATATCACTAGCTCTTACATCTAATGTACCTCTGAAGATACCTGGGAATGCTAATACGTTATTGATTTGGTTAGGGAAATCTGATCTACCTGTACCAACAACTGCAGCACCAGCAGCCTTTGCTAAATCTGGCATGATTTCTGGTGTTGGGTTAGCCATAGCCATGATGATTGGATCTTTAGCCATTGTCTTAATCATTTCTTGAGAAACAAGACCAGCCTTAGACACACCAACAAAGATATCTGCGCCCTTCATTGCATCAGCAAGTCCACCTGTAATGTGCTTCTTATTAGAGAATGCAGCAATAGCTTGCTTATCTGGAGTTAATCTTGGATCGCCTTCACAGATAACGCCCTTACTATCACACATGATAACTTCCTTTAAACCTGCGCTTAATAAAAGTTTTGCAATAGCAACGCCTGCAGCGCCAGCACCTGAGAATACAGCTGTACAATCAGATAACTTCTTTCCAACAATCTTTAGAGCGTTCATAGTAGCTGCTAAACAAATAACAGCTGTACCATGTTGGTCATCGTGGAAAATTGGAATATCGCAACATTCTTTTAATCTCTTTTCAATTTCAAAACATCTTGGAGCTGAAATATCTTCTAGGTTAACGCCACCGAATGAACCAGCAAGTAATCTTACTGTATTTACGATATCATCAACATTCTTACTTCTAACACATAGAGGAATGGCATCTACATCGCCAAATGTTTTAAATAAAACACACTTACCTTCCATAACTGGCATACCAGCTTCTGGACCAATGTCGCCAAGACCTAAAACTGCAGTACCATCTGTTACAACGGCTACTGTATTCCATCTTCTTGTTAATTCATAAGACTTATTAACATCTTTTTGAATCTCTAGACATGGTTGTGCAACACCTGGTGTGTATGCGATTGAAAGATCTTCTTTGTCTTTTACTGGAACTCTAGAAATATATTCTAGTTTTCCTTTCCATTCATAATGCTTTTTTAATGATTCTTCTGCGTAATTCATATTATTTATTTCTCCCATGGGAATACGT
This sequence comes from Clostridia bacterium, assembly GCA_016287155.1. Lineage (GTDB taxonomy): Bacteria > Bacillota > Clostridia > Christensenellales > UBA3700 > UBA3700. Next base: position 1,369 of record JAEEWC010000159.1, read on the forward strand.
ACTTTAATCCCAATTCGTCTCTTACTTTGCTCATTTCTTTTTGTACTGGTTCAGAAATTGGAACACCCTTATTCTTTCTTTCTTGCCATACATTATATTCCTTTTCACCTGCGCTGTAGATATGATCTTGGCCAGGAGCCTTCTTAGAAGCTCTGATTGAACGAATGATTTCGCCAGCCTTCTTTCTACATAAATCTTCACCTAGGAAGTGGTTAGTATCAATAGCAATGAAGAAATGTCCTAAATGATATGGAACCTTCTTTCCGTTTTCATCTTTACCATTTAAAGCCTTACCATAAGCACCATCTTGTAGAGCTGCAGATAGAAGTTCGATAGCTAAAGCATATCCATAACCCTTATATCCACCTAGAGCTTCACCAATACCACCTAGAGTAGTTAAAGCTGCAGTACCATTTCTAATTTGCTTTAATGCTTCACCTGCATCCCCTTCTACTGGCTTACCATCTAAGCCTACGATTGTTCCTGGATGAACATTTTCTTTAATTCTTTCATAGTATTCAATCTTACCATTTTGAGTGATTGATGTAGCACAGTCAATGTTGAAATCAAATTCTTCGTCTGTTGGGATACCAATTGTTAATGGGTTTGTACCAAACATACCTTCAACACCAAATGTTGGAGCTACTGATGGACGAGCGTTTGTACCTGTAATACCGATACAACCTTGCTTTGTAGCCATAGTTGTATAGTAACCAGCAATACCATAGTGGCAAGAATTTCTTACTACTACCATACCCATACCATATTTCTTTGCCTTGTCGATAGCCATTTGCATTGATTTGTAACCAATAACTTGGCCCATACCATCATGTCCATCTACAACAGCTGTTGTTTCTGTTTCTTTAATAATTTCAAAGTTTGTAATAGGTTGTTGAATGCCATCATTAATTCTATCGATGTAAATTGGTTTGAAACGATTGCATCCATGAGATTCAATACCTCTCCTGTCTGCCTCTAATAGAATGTCTGTACAAATCTTTGCTTCGTCTCTTGGAACGCCTACTCCTGCGAATGCATCTGTGATGAATTCTTCAGCTGTCTTCCAATCTAAATAAGGTCTTCCCATATTATCTCTTTCCATGTGAACCTCCTAAAAAGTATAATATTTGTTGCTAACTTTAATTTTACTATTCTTTATAGAATAGTTCAATGCCCGTTTAATTTTTGGCAATGTTTAACGCAAAATCGGCCTGTGATTTTAGGCCGATTTTTAACTATTCTTGTGTTGCTTCTTTTTGTTCTTCTTTTGCTGTTCCATCTGCTACTTGTGCATGCTTTTTATCTAGTTCTTCTTTAATCATATTAAATCTTTCTCTTCCAAGATTTGCTCTATATGATGTGAATGCAGATATTAAGAATGTAATACCAGGAATTACAGCAAGAACGATTCTGATTGCAAGTAATGCGCCGTCTGGTTGTGTGATAGAACCATATTGTTCAATCATTTCATAATATGCTTCTGAGTTTGCTTCAATATATCCAGCGGCACCTAATATTAAAGATACAAGTGCACAACCAATACCTGATGCTGCTTTATAGCAGAATTGTGTAACACCATAATATGCACCTTCTCTTCTCTTTCCATTAACATATTCATCAACGTCTACTACATCTGGAAGCGCTGCCCATGGAATAATTTGAATAGCGCTCATACCAACGCCGCATAAAGCTACGTGGATTATTGTTAAAACAACATTATTCATTGGCATAAAGATTGCAAGAAGTAAAATGATTGTCATATATATACAAGAGAATGCATATACA
>JAEEWC010000014.1 GCA_016287155.1 Clostridia bacterium
AATCTATCATAAGATAGATTTTTATCCTTCATAACATTTGCTATCTGATACTGTACTTCAGCTAGCAATCTTCCCTGTATTCTTTTCTTTAATATATCAATATTGAATTCTTTACTTTGTCCAATAAGCTCCAAATACGCTTTTCTTGGATTAGATATTTGTAATTCCATCTCCCCAGAAGCTCCGAGCTTAATTGGGATGCCCGTAATTGGATCTCTCATGTCAAATTTGTCCTTTGTTCCCCACAAAAGATTCAATTTAGCCGTTTTAGATACATAAATTACATCTATTTGAGTATCTTTGTTCAACGCTTCTTTAAAATAATCGCTCTTTTTAGAGAAAATCTTATGTTTCCCTGATGAAAGCGTCTCAAGCGCAATACCATCTTTTATGATAATAGCGTTTAGAGTATCTGGAACTATAATTGCCGTGTCTTGCGAATAATCATCAAGCGGCATCTTGCGAAACAAAACAGCATTGTTATCGCCCTCGCATTTAATAACGTGCGACATAATCTCTCCTTCTGGGTTACCCCATATATGTGTTTTTCTCGCCTATGGAAAATAAAAATAAATGTAATAAAAACTTACAATATTAAATATAGTTTGTTATTATCCCATTGTCAATAATCATATATTTAGATGCATTAAAAACTACTATTTATTAAATATTTCTCGAAAATTGAATAACTTATAATATCAGGTGGCTTTCTGCATATATTTGAGACTTCTAAGATATCAAAATAGGTCTTGTATTATGAAAATCAATTTATTTCAAAATTATTATAGAAATATATTGACTATATAGAAGTGTTTTAAGAATTTAAGACAAAAATTGGCTTAAACGCAAAATTTGGCTTCTGTTTTAAAAATTGCTAGATTTTAAATTTTAAAATTGTACCATTTTGTCCATAATAGATATTTTGCAAGATTTTGGCTTTTAGACAAAAAAAATGTGGCCAGCTTAATTGCTGGCCACAGATGAATACGTTTTATTTAGCATATTCAGTTTGACGAGTTTCTCTAATAACACTTACTTTAATTTGACCTGGATAATCTAATTCGTTTTCAATCTTCTTAGCGATATCCTTAGCCATAAATGCCATAGCTGCATCGTCGACTTTCTCAGGTTTAACCATAACTCTGATTTCTCTTCCGGCTTGTATTGCAAATGATTGTTCTACACCGTCGAAAGAATTTGCTACGCCTTCAAGTTGTTCTAATCTCTTTACATAGTTTTCTAGAGATTCTCTTCTTGCGCCTGGTCTAGATGAAGAAATTGCGTCAGCTGCTTGAACTAATACAGCTTCTACAGTTTGTGCTTCTACATCGCCGTGGTGAGCTTCAATTGCATGCACTACAGCTCTGCTTTCTTTAAATTTCTTAGCGATCTCCACACCGATTTGTACGTGTGTACCTTCTAATTCGTGGTCTACAGCCTTACCTATATCGTGCAAAAGTCCTGCTCTTTTAGCAATTTTAACATCTGCACCAAGTTCTGCTGCCATAACACCTGCTAGATAGCTAACCTCTAATGAGTGCTCTAACACGTTTTGACCATAACTTGTACGGTATTTTAATCTACCTAATAATTTTATTATTTCTGGATGTAATCCATAAATATTAGCATCGAATGCGGCGTTTTCGCCTGCTTCCTTTACTTGATTTTCAATTTCTTTTCTAACCTTTTCAACTGTTTCTTCAATCTTAGCTGGGTGAATTCTACCATCAGCAACTAATCTTTCGATTGTAATCTTAGCGATTTCTCTACGCATTGGATCAAATCCAGATACTGTTACTACGTCTGGTGTATCATCAATAATCAAATCAACGCCTGTAGCGTTTTCAATTGATCTGATATTTCTACCCACACGACCAATCAAACGACCTTTCATGTCTTCGTTTGGAAGAGGTACAGCTGATATTGTCGATTCAGATGTGTGTTCTGCAGCACATTTTTGAATCGCAAGCCCAATTATCTTTTTGGCTTCTTTGTTTGCTTCTTCTTTTGCTTTTGCTTCTATCTCTTTTGCTTCAGCAGCAGCTTCCTTCTTAACATCATC
>JAEEWC010000160.1 GCA_016287155.1 Clostridia bacterium
TAGTCGATGTGTTGGTATGTAATAACATCACTAGTTGGAGATCCGTTTGTCAAGAATCCAATCTTACCATTGCCGCCGACCATACCATCACGCCAGTTATCTGTATTTGTTCCTAGCTTAATTTCACTAAATGTTGAAGAGTATACGATATGAGTACGATTTGCTTTCTTTGCAAATAAATCAAGTCCTGCAAATGGTAAAATAACAAAAATTGTAATTAATGCAATTGCTACAACGCCTAAAAATGATGACGATGAGATAATAGCAATCTTACCTTTTTTAGATAACTTTTTCTTTGATGAAACCTTTTTGTCTTTCTTGACTGGAGTTTCAGGCTCATCTTCTAGCTCTTCTACTTCTTCGATTTCTTCATCTAGAATTTCATCATCGATGATTTCATCTTCTACTTCTTCGATTTCGTCTTTCTTCTTCATAATAACCTCTTTTTGTCGTTATACAAATAGTTTAGCATATATAATATTATGCGTGTGTAAATATTTAGAGAAAAAAATACCGCCTCAAAAAGAGACGGTAAGTATGAACCAGAAAATAATTATTTTAATCTTTCAATCATAGCCCATAGAGCTTTTGCTGAATTGAAGTTTGATGGGATGATATCTGCAGGTGATACTACGATATCAAACGCATCTGTAATTTCAGATACGATAGACATGATATTTAAAGAATCTAACATGCCGTTGTCGATTAGTCCTTCTTCTGTTGCAAAGTCAATATCTGGTCTGATTTCAGATAAGATTTCTAATAGTTGTTCCATTATTTTTCTCCTTTCATATTTATTTTATATGAGTGTATTGTGTCTCTAACTAATGTTAGGTTGTTATCTTTTCTCTTATATACCTTTGGCATATCTCTAGATAAGAATAGGTAAATGCCTTCAGTAATAGAATACGCCCCAGTATTTAAAAATACAAGTTTATCTCCAATCTTAGCATCATATAGAGGGTAGTTTCTAATAATAACATCGGCAACTGTACATAACGATCCGCATATTGTCCAGTGTGCTACGTTTCCTGAATCTCTCTCTTGAATAATGAATGGGGCTTTCATTGCCATTGTTTGACCATAATAATTTAAATGATTAATTCCGCCATCAATGATGCAATAAGATATGTCGTTTGTAATTTTAGTATCTACAATCTTTGTATGGTATTCGCCACAAGATGCAGCAATAAATCTTCCCATCTCTAATTGGATTTGCTTATCCTTAAATTTAGATAGCATATTCTTTAGATAAGTAAGTTGTTCTTTATCATCAATTATAGGTTCAGATTCAAAATAATTAACTCTAAGTCCTGGACCATATTCAAAATGTTCAAATGTTATTGAAAAGCTATCTTCAAGCAATTTAGTAAAATCGTATAAATGGTTTAGCTCTTTATCTATAGCTTCCATTTTCTTTTGTGTTCCAGTATAGCTTTGAAGACCAAGGATGTGAAGAGAGTAGATGTTTCTATTTGATATAATTCTTTTTATAGTTTCTTCATCTACGCCAAATTGGTTTCCAGAAGATACTCTTACATAAACATTTAAAATGATATTATTTAATTTAGCGACATCATCTAATAGATTTAATTGATTTAAAGATTCAATTGTATAGATAGGTTTATCTTTACATTCACTTACAATTGCTTTTATATCTTCTTCTTCTTTAAATACTCCAGATAAAACAATCTTATCTTTTGGAACATTTAAAGCTTTGCAGATTTGGTATTCGCCAGGAGAGCATACTTCAAAAGAATCAACAACATCAATTAAATCTTCAACCAAGAATGGATTTGCTTTCATTGCATAAGAAATCTTTATATCGCCTAAAGTTTCTTTAATGAACTTTACTCGATTTACAAGCTTATCTATATCAAAGATGTATGATGGTGTAGAAATCTCCATTATAGATCGTACTCCTTTGCTAACTTCTTTCTATCTGTCTTACCATTTTCTGTTAAATCGAAATGGTCTACTTTTTCAAATTTTGAAGGAACCATATATTGTGGGATCTTAACATTTAAAGCTTTAGCAATTGCCTTTGGCTCGATGTCTCCTTTGTAGAATGCCCAGATCTTTTCTTCCTTTTGGCTAAATAGAACAACTGCCTTATCTATTCCTTCGATTTGAGATATAGCGCTTTCAATTTCGCTAAGCTCAATTCTATGTCCCATATACTTAATTTGGAAATCGCGTCTACCAATAAAGCATAGTTCTCCATCTTCATTATAGTATCCCAAATCCCCAGTTCTATATATTGGCTCAATGTATCTTGTATTTAGTGGGTTTTGTATAAAAGCGGCATCTGTTTCGACTTTTTTATTGTAATATCCCATTGCAAGAGCAGTACCAGATACGCAAATTTCGCCTACATCTCTTGGGTTTTTAACTTCATTTAATTCTTCATCTAAAAGAATAATTCTTTCATTTGGGAATGTCTTTCCAATAGGCAAAACATCATTTGTAAAAGGTCCATCTGGGATTTTATAATATGAACAATTACATGTAATTTCTGTTGGTCCATATAGGTTAATAAACTTTGTATTTGGTAGATGTTCCTTCCAGATGTTTAATTGATTAATTGGCATTACTTCGCCAGAGAATAAAACCTTCTTAATATCTGTTGGTACTTTATAATCAAATGCTTTTAGTGTAGATAAGATAGTTAGAGCAGATACAGCCCAAATTAGAGTTGTAACCTTTCTTTCTATTAAATAATCAACCAAGAATGTTGGGAATGAGAATTTACCTTTTGGAATGATTTCCATAGTAGCCCCAACGCTTATTGTAGAGTAGATGTCCTTTGTTGAAACATCGAAATCAAATGGAGCTTGGTTGCCAATAATCTCGTCTGCTTTAATATCGAATATATCTGTAAATATTGTTATAAAATCAATAACTGATCTATGAGATACGGCAATTCCTTTTGGTGTACCAGTAGAGCCAGATGTGAATAAAACATATAATGGGTCTACATCAATATGATTTTCTCGAATCTTTTTTAAAAGGATTGGATCTTCTCTTGCATCAGCATCTAATCTTAGAATTTTTGATTCATCATAATCTGGTAAAAATCTATCAAAATTTGTGTGTACAATTACATATGGCTTATCTAAAGTATCTAAGATAAGTTGGATTCTTTCTTTTGGATGACGAGTGTTTAGAGGTACATAAAAGCATCCTGCATATACGCAACTAAAGAAAGAAACAATTGAATCAACGCTCTTATCGCCAAGGATTGCGATAGGATGAGTTGGCTTGACATATTTTGCAAGATAAGAACCATAGGCTCTTGCTTTTTGAACTAAGTCCTTGTAAGTTATGGATGTTTTATCATCTGCAAAAGCAATTTTGTCTGGAAAAGCTTTCGCGCTATTTTCTAGAAATTCTAGAACGTTTGTAATATTTCTCATACTTCCTCTATGCCACCATATGTTTGTCTATATAAGTCAAGTTCTTGATCCCAGCTTGCGTATTTTTCCTCGCCTTTGTGTGATTCAAGAGCATAGGTGTCCCTTAAATATTTTGCCATATAACTTGTTACTTTTCTAGCCCCATAAATATTCAAATGATCGCCTTTATCACATGTGTCTTGTTTCCAATCTATTCCGATTTCCTCAACTTGATTTAAATCAAAGAATGTTAATCCTTTTTCATCCGCAAAGTTTTTAAAACCATTATATCGTTTGTATGACCAGAATGTTGTGGTTGGGATTTCCATCAATACAAGTGCAATTCCTCTTTCAATACATAAATCGTTAATCTTGTTTAAATACTTCTCCCAAGGCTTAATTATCTTGTGTACTTTATCCGTTGGGGTCATACGTCTATTGTATTTGTCCATAGATTTAATTGGTTTTCTTGTAAATGATACAACATGGTTTTTAGTTAAAGATTTAGGAATGCATTCATCGTTAGTGAAAGCATATTTCCATCTTGTATGAACATTAAAGATAGGGAATACTGTATTTAGAGCAGCCAAAGCTCCAATCTTCGCTAGATTATCTGCTTTATCA
>JAEEWC010000003.1 GCA_016287155.1 Clostridia bacterium
CCATTTGCACTGTTCTTGATGATTGGGTTTGGAGATGTTCCAAGAGCAACGATAACTTGATCTACTTCTAGTTCAAATTCGCTTCCTGGGATTGGTTCTGGACGACGTCTACCTGAAGCATCTGGTTCACCTAAAGCCATCTTTACGCACTTTAGAGCTTCAACCTTCTTGTCACCTAGCATTTCTACTGGGTTAGTTAGAAGTACAAGCTTGATACCTTCTTCTTCTGCGTGTTCGATTTCTTCAGCTCTAGCTGGCATTTCATCTCTACCACGTCTGTAGATGATATATACTTCACCACCACCAATTCTCTTAGCTGTTCTTGCAGCGTCCATTGCAACGTTACCAGCACCGATAACAGCAACTTTCTTACCACAGTAAATTGGAGTGATAGCGTCAGATTTATATGCGCCCATTAAGTTAGATCTTGTTAAGAATTCGTTAGCTGATGATACACCATTTAAGTTTTCACCAGGAATGTTCATGAACATTGGAAGACCAGCACCTGAACCGATGAAAATAGCATCGTATTCATCTTCCAATTCTTCGAATGTAAATGTCTTACCAACGATTGTGTTTAACTTAAAGTTAACACCAAGAGCGTTTAACTTTTCAATTTCCTTTTGAACTACCTTTTCTTTTGGTAATCTGAATTCTGGAATTCCGTATGTTAATACACCGCCAGCCTTATGGAAAGCTTCGAAAATAGTTACATCGAATCCTGCCTTAGCGCAATCTGCTGCACAAGCAAGTCCTGATGGACCAGATCCTACAACAGCAACTCTCTTACCATTCTTAGCTGGAGCCTTAATATCCTTTGTTCCCTTTGTTAGACCGTAATCACCGATGAATCTTTCTAGAGCACCGATAGCTACAGAGCCACCAAGTTTTAACTTTCTAACACATCTTTCTTCACATTGTCTTTCTTGTGGACAAACTCTTCCGCAGATAGCTGGAAGTAAAGATGATTCGTTGATGATAGCTAAAGCACCATCTTTATCGTTTTCTTTAATCTTTGCAATGAATCCTGGGATGTTAATGTTAACTGGGCAACCCTTAACACATTGTGGGTTCTTACAGTTAATACATCTTTGAGCTTCAAGCTTTGCTGTTTCTTCATCAAAACCTAGAGAAACTTCATCAAAGTTGTTAACTCTTTCATTTGGGTCTTGTGTTCTTACTTTATATCTTTCTACTACTTCCATATTCTTAGCCTCTCAATCTGCACTTATCTTCATGTTCTTTATAGAACTTAGATCTTGCCATTGCTTCGTCAAAGTTTACTAAATGTCCATCAAATTCTGGCCCATCAACGCAAGCATACTTTGTTTCGCCGCCAACAGATAATCTGCAGCCGCCGCACATACCAGTACCGTCTACCATGATTGTATTCATAGAAACGATTGTCTTAATTCCATATGGTCTTGTTACTTCGCAAACATTTCTCATCATGATCATTGGTCCTACAACTAGAACGCAGTCGATCTTCTTACCTTCTTTTAGTAATTGTTCTAGAACTGTTGTAACAAATCCCTTTGTTCCTTCAGAACCATCATCAGTTGCGATGTAAACGTTTTCGCAATGTTCTTTAAAGCCATCTACAGCAAATAATAAGTCTTTTGTTCTAGCACCTAAAATAGCTTCACTCTTAAGTCCCTTAGAAGCTCTTAATTTAGCTTGTGGATAAATAACGGCACAACCAATACCACCACCAACTAACATAACGTTTTCATATTCATCTAAATCTGTTGGGTTTCCTAATGGTCCAACGATATCATGAATTGAATCGCCTTCTTTTAATTCAAACATTTTGTGTGTTGAATATCCAACTTCTTGAATTAGAAGAGTTAATGTTCCTTGTTCTCTGTCATAATCACAGATTGTGAATGGAACTCTTTCTCCGTCTTCAGAAACTCTTAAAATGATAAATTGTCCAGGTAAACAATGCTTAGCAATATCTTGTGCTTCGACAACATATTCTTTAACATTATTAGCCATCTCAATGATTTTTAAAATCTTGTTCATATGCCACCTTCGACTATTAAATTTTTGACTTTGTTATAATTTTAACATACTTTTCTAAAACAATACAAATACTTTTCTAACAATGATTGATGCTGCTTTTTTTGTGACAAAAATTAAGCAATTAGTGGCGCAATATAGTGGATTGCATAGCCAACTACTAACGCTAAAGTAATTAAACTTCCAATAATAAATATATTCTTTTTAACATTTTTAGAATTCTTAATTAAGAACAACATGCCAAGACCGGCATTTACTGAAAGTCCAGCAATGATTGATCCAAATGTCAATCCGCCTTCAATATATAGCTCAGTTAATATAATTGAAGCAGCACAATTTGGAATTAAACCAACAAGGACTGCGAAGATTGGTTGAACAGCATATGATGATTGTAAGAAGTTAGAAATGTTGTCTTCTCCTATAAACATAATTATTGTTCCTAATAATAAATTAATTACAAATACATATATAACTATTCTTAGAGTCTTAAATAATGGGTTTTGCCACATGAATTTTGTAGAATTACCAGAGCAATATGTGCAATTGCATCCAACATTAATCTTTTTATCCTTTTCTACAAATCGATTGGCTCTAGCTCC
>JAEEWC010000161.1 GCA_016287155.1 Clostridia bacterium
AATAAATGCAATATAATACAATTTTCTTCGTAGAAATAGCCTGGATCAGTTCCATTCATAACATATGAACCTGGCATTAAAAATACCAAAACAACGAAGAATGTGACGGCAACAGAGTTTGTTGCTACATATTTAAACACCTTTAGCCACTCAGGGATTACTACTTCCTTCCCTAAGAGTCTCATTATGTTGAAATACAAATATGCTAAGCTTGCAAGCGCAGCTAAAATATTCGAATCAATAGTAAAATACTTAAAGCAAGCAGTCCCCGTTACTTCCATATTACCTGCCCCAGTTTTAAAGAAGTAATATAATACGGACCAAACTACCGAAACAAAAATAAACAAATTACAAAATGTAGATAATATATTAAATAATTTCTTACGCTCCATATCCCTCAACCCTACAAATTTAATATATCACACGTAGCGCACAAAACTGCAACAAATACAAAATCGGGCTACCATTTGGCAACCCGATTTATTAAATCAACAAAAATTCTAAATTATTTGAATAACTTAGTAATCTTTTTAACTAATGCAGCTGTATCGATTGTTACTGCATTATCCTTCTCTTCTTGAGATAGAGTTGGAATAGCTGTTTGTGTAGATACAGATACTGTAGCTGAAGCTGAAACTGAAGTAAATGTTGTTCCTTCTGGAGCCTTTTCATTTAATAATGACTTTACAACATCTCCGATAGATACTGTTAAAGTGAAATCTAACATAGTCTTTGCATCTAATTCTAATGTAGCTGAAACTGTTCCTTCGAAGTTTTCTGGAGCAGCATCTTCGCCATATAATTCTTTAATTAGCGCTACAGAATCTGCATTGAATTCAGCGCTGAATGTTACAACAGAACCCTTTGTCTTAACGATTCTAATATGGAATATTTTAACTACGTTAACTAGAGTTTCGAAATCTGTATATGATGGTTCGTCTGTTGTCTCTTCTGTTGCTTCTTCATCATCGTCCTCATCTTCATCTGAAGCCATGATAGATTCAGCAGCCTTTGCCCAAGAATTGTTTTCTGTAAGGATTTTGTTTAAATCAACCTTGCTATCAAATAATACTAATGCAGCTGAAAGCTTTGTAGATAACTTCATAACACCAAGCTTTCCGTTTACTTCAGTTAAATCAATTCCTTCTTTTGCAATTTCAGCGATAACAGACTCAGATAGATTTGCTTTTGTATATACATCTAGATTATCTACGAAGATTTCTGCACTTTCATTAAATTCTGTAACTTTAGTAAAATCTGTATAATCAATATTTTCATCGCCAACGATTTGATCAATGTTAACATCTGGCAACTTACCACTAACATTAATGCTTGCATAAGCCTTTGTTGCTTTTAAATATTCAGATAAAGCAATTTCTTTACTTACTGGACCAGAAACTCCTAATTTAGCACTTGCTGAAACATTATTTTCGAATGCTGTCTCTCCTTGAGTTCCTGATAATGATAAGCTAGCGTTTAAAGATACTAGTAATTGTGATACAGCAGCAACGTTCTCTTCTTTAGCAGCTAATGCCATAACTGCAGTAGCAACGGCTTCTGCGTCGTCTGTCTTTTTGATTTTCTTTACTGTTACTACGTTTCCGTTTTCATCAACATATGATAGATTCTTTAATTCATCTGAATCACATGCTATTAATGAAACAACTAAAGAAACAAGTAGTACAACGATTAGTAAACAAGATAATAGTTTTTTCATTTTTATATCTCCTCAAATATTTTTCGTGCATATTATACAAACTAATTTTATAAAGGTCAAAGAGTATTTTTTAGCCGATATTATTTTCACATATTTTATCCATAAATTTTATAAGACGAATTTTAGAGTAAATTTCAGCAAAATCGACCTTCAAAAATGCCCTCTTGTTATAAAAATCACTTTAATTCATATTTATTTAGTCATATAGTGTCTATATTTGGCATTTTCGAGGATTTTGCCTAAAATGGCAGACAATCCATTTATTTAACGAAAAATTTTTAAAATTTGTCCTACTTTGTGCAAATGTAAAATCTTAAAATATATGAGATAAGATAGCATAAAAATATGCGCCTAAGGCATAAACCTTAAGCGCATTGTAATCGTAAGTTTTTAGATTATAGAACTTCTAGAAGTCTTAAGCCGATACCCTTATCTGTGATATCGATAACCTTAACCTTAACCTTGTCGCCAACAGCAAGAACGTCTTCAACCTTCTCTACTCTTTCTTTCTTTAGCTTAGAGATATGAATCATAGCGTCCTTTCCTGGAGCGATTTCTACGAAAGCTCCGAATGGCATAATTCTTACAACTGTACCTGTTAATTCATCATCAACTTCTGGGTCATTGCAGATTAATTCGATTGTCTTTCTAGCCTTAGCAATCATATCTTCATCGATAGCTGAGATGAATACATCACCGAAATCGTTGATATCAATCTTAACGCCTGTTTCTTCGATAATCTTTGTAATTGTCTTACCACCAGAACCGATAACGTCCTTAATCTTATTTACATCGATTGTGAACTTAACAATCTTTGGAGCCCACTTAGATAGTGTCTTTCTTGGTTCAGGAATAGCTTGTAACATCTTATCTAAGATGTATAATCTACCGTCTCTAGCTTGAGATAAAGCTTGACGTAAGATCTTTTCGTTAATTCCCTTAATCTTAATATCCATTTGGATAGCTGTGATACCGTCTTTTGTACCTGTTACCTTGAAGTCCATATCGCCTAAGAAGTCTTCTAGACCTTGGATATCTGTCATAACAGCAACCTTTGACTTATCTTCGTTAGAAATTAAGCCCATAGCAACACCAGCAACTGGC
>JAEEWC010000162.1 GCA_016287155.1 Clostridia bacterium
AGCAATGAAAGTCTTACCTGTTCCTGGAGGTCCATATAGTAATACGCCACCACCTACTTTCTTTCCATACTTAGCATACTTTTCTGGATATAGAACAGGATTAATCATTCTTGTTCTAATTGTCTTTTTAACGTCTTCAAGACCAGCTACATCTGCAAATTTTATACTTGGGATATCCGCTGCAACCCATTCTTTCTTATCTTCATCTTCTTGAGTTTGTTGTTGACTAGCATTTTGAGCGCCGCCTTGAGCACCTTGCGCTGGCTTTGCTGGAGCACGTCTTACTACTTGTTGTGGTTCATTTCCAATAAGTTCTGCTCTATTTACTAGTTCATTCGCTCTCTTTATTTGGACCTTCTTTAATTCTGGGCTTGATGTCTTTGCAATCTTTAACATTGTTTCAGCAGCAAGCATATAGTTTCTATAGGCAAGTTGATTGTTGCCCATAGAATCTGCTTTTTCAGCCTTCTTTAAAAGAATGTCGTATTTATCTCTTAAAATTGATATATCTTCCATTATTCCCTTATGATGTTTCTTGTATCTTCTTGTGGATCTTTTCTAATTGTGCATCGATTGTTGTTTCATTGATTTCATCTTGAGAAGCAAGTTCTGTTACTAATGAATCAATTTCATCATCAGAAATTGAGCTAGCATCACCTGTTTGAGATGCAAATTCAGATTGAGATGATTCTAGATACATATCCATTTGTTCTGCTCTTGTTTGAGATAAAGCCATAGCCTTTTCAAATTGAGCTTGAACTTTAGCAAAGTCCTTATTATTTGTAAGCTTGATCATATCCTTACTTACATCGCCTAAGCTCTTTAAGAATTCAGCATTCATAACTTCCATATCTTTCATTTGAGCAGCGATTTCGAAGTTTAATAACATCTTTTGTGCTCTCTTTTGTTGATTTGAAGTTAATAGATAACCAGTGATAGCAAGTCTAACTTCATCACCAAGGCCTAATTTCTTAGCACGCTTTGCGGCATCTAGATATACTTTCTTTTGTTCTTCGAATTTAGCGATTTGCTTGTTAAACTTATTAATTGTTTGTTTAACCTTCATCTTTGCTTCGATTTGTTTTTCTTCTTTGCTCTTAAATAGTCCCATCTTCGGTCTCCTTAAATGAATTTTCTAAAAATGCAGAATCGCCCTTTTCATCAATGTTTTGCATTTGTTCTAATTCTTCAGCTGCATCGTTTTCTTCAAATACAGCTAATAATTGATCGTCTGTTTGACCTGCCCCATAAATTGTTTCGTTATCTTCATACATGCTAGCAACTTCGTTGAAAGTTTCATCGGCATTAGTCATAGCATTTTCTTCGTGAACTCTTACCTTTAACGCTTTATTTAGATATTGAGCTAATCCCTTTTGATCTGATAACAATTTATTTAATTGTAATTTGCTTGAAGTTGTGAAGAATTCTTTATCTTCCATAGCATCTTTAAGCTTATTCATCATATTGATGTTATAAGTTAAATACATGCCTCTTTTAGCATCTCTAGTCTTTTGCTCTTTTAGGTAATTGATCTTTTTAGCGTACATAAGTCTAATTTCTTGAGACTTTTCCTTTTTACCCATAGCTAATAACTCTTGAATATGAGCTTCTTTATCTACGATGCCATCTTCAATTTCTTGTTGTTGCTTTTCTAGTTTTACTATACATTCAACAACATCTTCTCTTTTTAGCTTTTTAAATCTAAAAAATGATAGTAATCCCATTTATCCTCCTACTACTCCAACGCTTGACGTTCTTGTATTAATTCCAATAAGTTATTTATTTTATTTGAGATAGTTAATTCACTTCTCATTCTCTTTGCATATAATAATTTCAAATCATCTAGACATCTTGTGATTTGAGTATCCAAATCTTTAACCTTTTCATTAACAACTGGATTTGCATATTTAATATCTATGTATGCTTGTTGTAATGCTTCAACTTCTCTTTCGCCAGCAGAAACTAATAATGCTTTAATCTTTGAAGCATTGAAATCCAAAACTTGTTTTACTTCTATTACCTTTGAGATATGAGAAGAAGACAAGTCTATAACATTACCTTTTGGTCCAAATACATCAAATAATCCCATTATTGTACTCTCGCTCCACAGTTATTACAGAATTTGCTGCCTGGCGTTAATAAACTTCCGCATCTTGGGCACTTTGCTTCTTGTTGTTTTATTGATACTTTATCTTTGTATTTTTCAACAACATTTATATTGCTTACAATAAAATTACTAACCTCTAAACCATAATTTAACCCTAACTCGTGAGCCAAATCCTTCTTAATTTTGTTAGCAATAGACATTTTTTCTTCGCCTAATCTATCTAAAGAAACTCTTTCTGATTCAATAAAATCATTAACAGTAGGTTCAATTCTTGCTAATATTAAGCCCTTTAATCTTTCTTTCAAGTCTTCAACAGTAAACTTTTTATTAGCGCCAACAAGTTCAATATAGAATTGTCTTGGGTTTAGAACTCTAATTTCCATTTCACCACTTGCACCCATTTTTGCAGGAACATCTGTGTTTGGATCATGAATGTCAAATAAAGATGGAGTTCCCCATAATACGCGGATTTTTGCAGTTTTTGATATGTAAAATAGTTCTAATCTTAATGTTTCGTCAATAGACTTTGAAAAAGCAGATTTCTTATTATCAATAGAATACATACCTGGACGATATGTCTCAAGTGCAATTCCATTTTGAAGTACGATTGCTACGTGTGTTTCGTCGATGATTACCTTTACGTCATCAAAGTTTCCCGTAATAGGTTTTCTAACAAATAAATCATCGTTAGTCAACTCTAGTTCTTTTAATCCAAAAATTTTAGTTCTTTTATCGCTCATTACTACTATATATAGTGGTCAATCCTAATATGTTGCCACTATAAAAATTATAATATTATTAATATTTATAGTCAATATACAATATAAAACGAGAAAAGGGGTGCCTATTCGGGCACCTCCCTTCCTTGTTTTGGGTATATATGTTGTTGAAACTTTAATTACACACTTCTATTGCTGAATCTTGAGAACCATGGTGGAAGCTTCTTACCAGTGCTTTGTGGTTCTGGTTGAGCTTGTTGTGGTTGTGGTTGATTTCCAAATATAGAATTATATGAATATTGTGGACGAGCTTGCATTTGTGGTTGTTGAACTGGTTGTTGCATTTGAGGTTGTTGCATTTGTTGTTGTGGTTGAGCAACATATTGAGATGCATCAGCTACCATTTGTTGTTGTGGTTGTTGCATAGCAGATCCTTCTGGTCTAATTCCATATCTTTGAATGAATGTATCATTATCAATAACCGCATGATCAGCATTCTTATATCCATATCTTGTTACGCTTTGTTTTGCGTTTTCTTCGAAACCTGTAGCAACAAGTAGTACTTGAACCTTATCCCCATAATCTTCTTCGATACCGAATCCGAAGATAATTAAAGCATCTTGAGCTACACATTGTCTTACTAATTCAGAAGCTTGAATAGCTTCCATCATTCCTAGGCTTGGTCCACCAATTACGTTTAATAGGATACCTGTAGCACCAGAAATATTTGTATTTAGAAGCATGCTCATAACTGCCTTATTTACAGCGTTCTTGATCTTATCTGGACCTTCTGCACTGCCAACAGCTAAGTGAGCCATACCTTTGTCTTTCATAATTGTCTTAACGTCAGCGAAGTCAACGTTAATCATAGATGGGATAGCAATCAAATCTGATAAGCCCTTAACAGCATCTCTTAAAACAGAGTCTGCATGCTTGAATGCTTCTAGCATTGTTGCCTTTGGTCCCAATACTTTTAATAAGTTGTCGTTTGGAATAACGATTAGAGTATCACAATATTTCTTTAGATTAGCGATACCTTCTTCTGCATTTCTAGCTCTAACTTCGCCTTCAAATGCGAATGGCTTTGTAACGACACCAACTGTTAAAATACCCTTATCTCTTGCGATAGAAGCGATAACTGGAGCAGCACCTGTACCTGTTCCACCGCCCATACCTGCAGTGATAAAT
>JAEEWC010000163.1 GCA_016287155.1 Clostridia bacterium
AATCGTATGTACACTAGTTTTAAATAATGAAGGCATAGAAGTATAAAGTGCAAAGCACTTATATAAAGAAGGTATAAATAAACAATTAAAAGATGTAAAAGTTGGGCTTATCTACGGTTCTATGAAGGATAAAGAAAAGAACGAAATGATGCAAGCTTTCTACAATAAAGAGATAGATGTTTTAATTGCCACAAGCGTTATTGAAGTTGGTATCGATTCTCAATATGCATCAATTATGACAGTTCTAAACGCGGATAGATTTGGGCTTGCAACTCTTCATCAATTAAGAGGAAGAATCGGAAGAAAAGCAGGGCTTAGATCTTATTGCTTCTTACATACATCTAAGGATATGGAAAACCAAAGATTGCAAGCGCTTGTAGATAATAAAGATGGAGACGCTATTGCTGAATACGACGCTTCAATTAGAGGTTATGGAGACTTCTTGGGCGAGAGACAATCTGGAGGCTCATTCAAGGGCGATGCCATCATCACAAAAGATGTTATCCAAGAGTGCAAGAGAATAGCAGATTTATTGCTTCAAGATAAAACTTTTGATATGTCTCAATTTGTGAATATCGATGTTTATCTTGAAAAGCTTCAAAACATCAGTTTGAATTAAAATATATTTACTATATTTTCCGTGATATAATTTAACTATGAGTTTAATCGAGCAAAGACTAAAAGATTTACCAATGGATCCTGGTGTTTACATCATGAAATCCGAACAAGGCCAAATATTATATGTTGGCAAGGCTCGTCATTTAAAAAATAGAGTATCTCAATATTTCGGTAACAATTCAAATAGAACTGAAAAGGTTTTGAAACTTGTTTCAAAAGTTTATGATTTTGAATATATCATAACAAGAAACGAAGTTGAGGCTCTAGTTTTAGAAAACAATTTAATTAAGCAACATAAACCACCATATAACATTCTTTTAAAGGATGATAAAAATTATCCATTTATAAAGATTAATGTTAAAAAGCCTTTCCCTAAAGTTGAGGTGGTAAGAAAGCTAAAAGCTGATGGTTCTAAATATTATGGACCATATATGATAGGTGTTAATTCAAAAGATATTTTGGATTTAATATATTCTTCATTTCCACTACGCAGCTGCAATTTAGATATGAAGCACATTCCAAAGTCTCATAGACCTTGCTTGAATTACCATATCAAAAAGTGCTTAGCGCCATGCATGGGATATGTAACGGAAGAAGAGTACGCAAAGATTATAGATAGAGTAATAGATTTCTTAAATGGTAACGATAAAGAAGTAGAGGAGATTTTAACTCAAAAGATGCTAAGTGCCTCAGAGAGCGAAGATTTCGAACTTGCTATGCTTTATAAGAAGAAATTAGAGACTTTAGATAAATTGATTAGAAAGCAAGTAACTGCGCTTCCAAAGAACTTCAATTTAGATATTTTTGCCATCGCAACAAATGGATTAAATACTGTTGTTGATGTGCTATTTGTAAGAGGTGGAAAGCTACTTGGCTCAGATAAGCAAATCATTAATGATTTGTCGCTAACTGAAGATGCTGCATTATCTAATTTCATCATCTCATTCTACGATAAGGTAAAATACATCCCAGATGAAGTTGTAACAGCAATCCCTGTTGAAGATGCAGATGTTATTGCAGAATATCTATCAGAGAAGAAGGGCACAAAAGTTAATGTTATAAATCCACACCAAGGTGCAAGAAGACAATTAGCAAATATTGCTCAAAATAACGCAACAGATTATCTTGAAAAATCTCTATCAATAAAGGAGAGAAAAGATAATCTAACACTTGGCGGTATTATGCAATTACAAGAATTTTTGCATCTAAAGAAATTGCCAATAAGAATGGAGTGCTATGATATCTCTCACATTCAAGGCACAGATAAGGTTGCTTCAATGGTTGTCACCATTAATGGTGAAGCTGCAAAATCTCAATATAGAAAATTCAAGATAAAGACGGTTGAAGGCAATAACGATTTCGCGTCGCTTCAAGAGACTCTAAAGCGTAGACTTTCAAAATTTGATGATGAAGATGAAAGCTTCAAGGCTGTACCAGATTTACTTGTAATCGATGGCGGTAAGGGACAATTGCACGCCGTAAAAGATATCATGGATGAGCTTGGTGTAAATATTGAAGTTATATCTCTTGCAAAAAGGGAAGAAGAGGTATTTGTACCAGGTAGAAGTGATCCATATGTACTCCCTCGAAATTCTTATGCGTTAAAGCTTTTGCAAAGAATAAGAGATGAAGCACATAGATTTGCTATCACTTTCCATAGAGCGCAAAGAAAGAAGCGTCAGACAAAGTCTGAACTTGACGATATCAAGGGGCTTGGACCTAAAAAGATTGCTATACTTCGTGCAAGATTTAAATCTATGGATGAGATTAAAAACGCAACAATTCAAGAGTTGAATATGGTAAAAGGCATCGATATGACGACAGCAAGAAACGTTTACGAGCATTTCCACAATTGACTTAAATAAAATAAAAATATATTATATAGGCTATGAAATACAAAGCATTATTCACAGATTTCGATGGAACATTATTCT
>JAEEWC010000164.1 GCA_016287155.1 Clostridia bacterium
ATGAAAGTGCAAAGATTGGTGTATCAATGATGGTTAGAGGCGAAGTATGTTTGATTATCGCTAACGAAGGTGTATCTGCTGGAATTATGAGCCAACAATACTATCCAGCCATCGTTTTGTTAATTATTTTGTCATCAACACTAACACCTTTAATTTTAAAGGTTTTATTCAAGAAATTCCCACAAGAAGAAGGAGCTCTTCCTTTAAAGGAAGACAACTACGCAATGTCTGTTGTTTTAGAAAAGCATGAATTGCAAAAAACTGGTGTGCAAACAGCTACTCAAAGCACACAAGAGACACAAGAAACTCCTGCTTCAAATTCTGATAATTCAAATTCATAATTTGAAATATCTTAAGTTATTTTAAAATTTGGTCCCGTATATTTATATATGATAATATATGAATATGGGACGAAAAGCGTTAATAATTACGATAGTTATTTGTTTTTTGGTATTAATACCTCTTTGCTTTTCGTGTAAAAACAACGACGAAATTTATTTAGCTTTAACGGAAGATCAAATTGACATCACTTATGCAAAAGCATTATCTAGATGCACAATCACTTGGCCATACCAAGTAGATATTGCTCGCTATAAATTTGAAGTATATCCAACAGGCGATTTAGATCATCAACTTTATAAAGAAACTATAACTCCAGAGTCAACGACTCTAAAAATTTCAGTAATTTTAACTTCACAAATCGTATCATGGCAATATCTAGATATTTATATCACTGGTTATAATGACGATTATTCAGCTTCATCAAATACATTCAAGATGTCTATCGTTTGCTCAATAGAAGAAGAGGATGTATATATTGCAGAAGAGCAAAAGGCCGGTGTTATCGATGGATATGAAGATGCTGATTATTATTTCGCAAGACTTGCCGATAATGTAAATATCGTAAAGCCATCAACAACAAGAAGGTATGCAATAGTTGTTGGTGATGTTTCAACAATTGATTCTGTAACAACACCATATGGTATTGGTGGATACACTTTAGATTCAGAATATGACGCAATTGTTTTTAACCCAGACGTCATTGAATCTTATTCGCTTGGTGCAAGAATTCCATTTGTCATTAATTATAAAGATGGCACAGCAAAAGATTTCACAATCTCTTTGGTTCGTGTCTTGGCTCCGAATATAGCCCCAATTCGTATTGAAAGAGGCTCGGGGAAGGATATAGTCATTGACTGCTTAAGTTCAACGACAAACTGGGAATTTGCTCAGGTAATTATAGATGGCGAAAAGATTATAAATGTTGATGAGAATAATAAACTCTATACAACAACAAAGACTTCAGTTAAATTAGCATCAAAACTACTAAATAGTTTAAGCGTTGGAGATCACTCCCTAAGAATTTATTACATATGGAATAGCGTTCTTATCGGGTTTAGCGAATCAACATTAACAATAGATCAAGGCGGAAAGAGTGCATATAATGTTAACGTATCTTTTGACGATTCTTACCCAGCAGTAAGTGTTTCTTGGGATGCAGATTATACTTATTATGAAGCAATCGTAAAGATTACAAAATCAAGTGGTGTTTCTCAATTCTCATCAAAATCACAATCTGCATTCTTTAACGGAAATTCTTTCACAATTGCAAATTACATCGAATCAACAACAGATAGAGTAAATGTCATTCTAAAATATGGTGATGGTACAGAATTTACATCAGATAATGCATATCTTGATGTTAATATGTCTGAGGTAACATATGGAGATAGGGCAACATATTTCAACGATGTTGTTTATTATCTTGGAAAGAAAGTAAACAGATATATCTCAAGCGAAGAAGAGCTAAATGATTTTATTGCTTATCAAATCAATCATTATTCAGATTCGGATTCATTTAGAACAACTCAATGGGAAAAGCCAGACTCTTATGTAATATATTCGCCATATCTTGTAAAGACATATCAAACTGTAGCAGATATTAAAGCTGCGATTGCAAATGCATTTTCTGTATTTATTGAGCCACTTTCATATAAGATAGATGCTTGCGAAGTAGAAGGAAACAAAATCACATTCAAAATTTATTTGTATTCAGGAAGTACACGTCCATATTCTACATATCATGCATATGCTACAACAGCTCAATATATAGAATATCCAAATTCTGAGCTACATTATTATACAAATGGTGAGAGCACAAGAAGTGCAACATATGATTCGTTCAAAGTGAATTCAATTACAAAGACGGCTCAGGTTACAACATCTTTAGAATTGGCTCTAGCTTTAGAGGCTGGATTAAAACCAATCCCAGTTGCTGGTTCTAATGCCGAATTAATATATAACAAAGCAAAAGAAGTTTTAAGAAGCATAATCGATGATAAGATGAGCGATTACGAAAAGGTATTAGCAATCTATGATTGGATTACATATAACGTTATCTACGATAGAGGATTAACGAAAGAAACATCGGATTTGAAAAATGATACGGTTAGATATGGAGCTCTTTATAAGAATTCATCATTCTATGCAGAAGGAGTATTTTTATATGGTGTTGCAGTATGTAACGGAATTGGCTCAGCGTTCTCTATTATGAGCAATATTGAAGGGATACCTGCCATTAAGACAATGGGTACTGTTAAAGATGGCAGTCACACATGGGTTAAAGTGTATGTTGATGATGAGTGGTATGTATGCGATCCAACATGGTCAAATGCAAGAGATGAAAGAGATTCGTCACAATATTATGAATATATCACATACGATTTCTTTATGATGAGTGAGCCTGAAGCTGGTGCATATTCAAATAGA
>JAEEWC010000165.1 GCA_016287155.1 Clostridia bacterium
GATTGGTGGATCAATTGAAAGCTTACTTGGATACGCATTTATTGGATATGCAGGATTTGTTTTAAATGGAAAATGGATAAATACGCTAACAATAACTGGACCTGCTATGAATTATATGAGTTTCTATTCAATGGTAGGAATAACTATTGCATGGTTAGTTGCAATGCTAACAAGTTCAGTTTATCTATTTAGGCATACGGAGGTTCATAATTAATCTAATTTGCAATCTTCGATTCTAAGAGCATCGAATTCCACAGGATGCACAAAGTCAGAAGCTTTAAAATGTGTGTTGTGGAATAAAGCAAAGTTCTTATAATGGAACGGAATGACAACGGGTGTGGGGATATCTAATAAATTACAGATATCACACACCCATTTTTGATAATTCAAATATTTCATTTCAGAATTATCTTCGTATATGATATCCTTCAATATCTCATTATCTTTAATAATTTTTGCCCAAATTCTCATATGCTTTCCTTGTGCCGTTATTATACAAAAGTTTAGATAATAAATTCAAGTTTTAGCAAATTTAGCATCAATTTAATCAAAAAGTAGTATTTTTTGTATGTTTTTGGGCCGTATGCTAATTGACAAATATTTATATAATATATAAAATAATATAGTCATAAAAGGAGTTCGTTGTGGGAAGAAAAGGTATTTCAGAAGCAGTAATCAAAAGATTGCCAAGATATTATAGACAAATCAAAATGTTAGATGATGCGAATGTTGAAAGAGTATCATCTTCAACTTTAGCTGAGATTTTAGGCATTACAGCTTCTCAAGTTAGACAAGACTTTTATAACTTTGGAGGATTCGGTCAACAAGGTTATGGTTACGATGTTAAGAACTTGAGAAAAGAGATTGCTACTATCCTTGGCCTAGATAGAGAATACAACGTAATCATCGTTGGTGCTGGCCATATTGGTAAGGCATTAGCAGGTTACAAGGGCTTTGTTAAAGAAGGATTCAAGATTAAAGCTTTATTTGATATCAATGTTCAAGAAAAGTTATTCAATGAAATCCCTATTTATCACATGTACAATCTAGAAGACTATCTAAGAGAAAATGAAATAGATATTGCTGTTATCGCAACTCAATCAGATAGTGCAGAAGATGTTGCTAGAGAATTAATAAAGAATGGCATCAAAGCAATTTGGAACTTTGCTCCAATCGATTTAAAGGTTCCAAAAGACGTAGTAGTAGAAAACATATCAATGAGCGAAAGCTTATTTGTTTTAAGTTATAGAGCAAAAAATAGAATTTAATGGAGGTCATATATATGGCAGAGGAAAATACACAAGTAGTCAATGAAATGACACAAGAAGGCTATAACGAAAAGGTTAAAGAATTAAACGAAAGAATGAACGAAAAGAGAAACGCTATTAGCGAACAAATCAAGTACGCTAAATCTCTTGGAGACTTTTCTGAAAACGCTGAATTAGATGCAGCAAAAGAAGCTGAAAACGAAAATGAAAAAGCTATCTTAAGATTACAACACGAAATTGCTACAGCTAAGATCATTAAGCCACAAAAGTTCATCATTTGTGAAAAGGAAAATGGTCAAGTTGTTGATTATTATATTTGCGAATTAGTTGGTGAAACAGAATCTGACTTCATCCAACACAAGATTTCTAGACAATCTTTATTTGCTCAAGAAATTGGCAAGCACAAGAAGGGAGAATCATTCAAGATTAACGAATTCGAATTCGTAATCATCGAAGACAGCCCACGTCAAATCACAGAAGAAAATCTTGAAAAAGCAAGAAATAACAAATAAAGGATAAAATCATGGAAGAAAATATAAGTGAAATTCTAAAAGTACGTCAAGATAAGTTGGCTAAACTTCAAGAAGAGGGAAGAAACCCATTTGAAATCGTTAAATATCCAAAGGATGCTTATGCTCAAAACATTAAGGATAACTTTGATGCTTTTGATAACAAGCACGTAAACATCGCTGGTAGATTAATGTCTAAGCGTGTTATGGGTAAGGCTAGCTTCGCTCACGTTATGGATTGCACAGGTCAAATTCAACTATACGCATCAAGAGATGGTATGGGTGAAGAGAACTATGCTGAATTCAAGAAGTTTGATATCGGCGATATCGTTGGCGTTGAAGGATTCGTATTTAAAACACAAACAGGAGAAATCTCTGTTCATGTAGAAAAGATGACTCTACTTTCTAAGTCATTATTACCTTTACCAGAAAAATTCCACGGATTAACAAACGTAGATTTAAGATATAGACAAAGATACGTAGATTTAATTGCTAATCCAGAAGTTAAAAATACATTCGTAATGAGATCTAAG
Organism: Clostridia bacterium; assembly: GCA_016287155.1. Classification (GTDB taxonomy): domain Bacteria; phylum Bacillota; class Clostridia; order Christensenellales; family UBA3700; genus UBA3700. Next base: position 2,311 of record JAEEWC010000165.1, read on the forward strand.
ATCATCACAGCAATTAGAAACTTCTTAGATAATGAAGGTTTCGTAGAAGTAGATACTCCTATTTTGAACACAATCGCTGGTGGTGCATCTGCAAGACCATTTATTACTCACCACAACACATTGGACATTGATATGTTCATGAGAATCGCTCCAGAGTTATATCTAAAGAGATTAATCGTTGGTGGATTTGAAAAAGTTTATGAAATGGGCAGACAATTCAGAAACGAAGGTATGGATACAAAGCACAACCCAGAATTCACAACGGTTGAATTATATCAAGCATACACAGATTACTATGGCATGATGGATATCACAGAAAGAATGTTCGCTGCTATTGCTAATGCTGTTTGCGGTGGTGCAAAGAAGATTAATTATCAAGGCGTTGAAATCGACTTAACAACACCATGGAAGAAGATGACTATGATTGAAGCAGTTAAAGAATACTGCGGAATCGACTTTGCTTCTTCAGATAACGTAGATGACTTCAAAGATCAAGCTAAGAAATTAGGTATTGATTATGAAGACGATGTAACATGGGGCAAACTTCTATATGAAGTATATGACCAAAAGGTTGAAGAACATTTAATCCAACCAACATTCATCTTAGATTATCCAGTAGAAGTATCTCCACTTGCAAAGAGAAAGCCATCTGACCCAAGATTAACAGAAAGATTTGAATTCTTCATGTACGCTAGAGAAATGGGTAATGCATTTTCAGAATTAAATGACCCAATCGATCAAAAGAATAGATTCTTAGCACAAGTTGCTCAAAGAGAAAAGGGCGATGATGAAGCTCAAATGATGGATGAGGATTATGTAAATGCTCTAATGTACGGTCTACCTCCAACAGGTGGATTAGGAATTGGTGTAGATAGATTAATTATGCTATTTACAGATCAGCCAAGCATTAGAGATGTTTTATTATTCCCAACAATGAAACCAGTTAAATAAACAATGTAAAGCAGCTCGAAAAAAGCTGCTTTATTTAAACTATGAACACACCTTTATATTCAAAGTTATTATCTTATAATCCAAAAGCTAGATTCCATATGCCAGGGCATAGTGGAGTCGATTTTGGCGCGTTTAAAGCTAATTTATTGGATATAACGGAAGTTAGTGATATGGACAATCTTTTATGTGCTGATGGCGTTATAAAAGAGGCGGAGGATTTAATAGCAAAAGCATATGGATATAGACACGCCCTAATGGTAACTGCTGGATCTACAATCTGTATGCAAATAGCAGCTTTCCTTGCTAATAAAGAACATTTAAAAGTAGTAGCATTGGGTAGAATGCATAACTCTTTTTATAATGCTATGAGAGTGTTCGACATTCATTATGAAGAGTACGATTCAATACAAAAATTGCAATACGTAATCGATAATTCTCAAGACAGGTTAGCAATTTTTATTACTTCTCCTACATATTTTGGTAATTTAAACGAAGTAGATAAGAAAGATAATTTGCTTATTATTGATGCAGCTCATGGTGCACATTTTGCATTCTCAAGCGTGCTTCCTAAATACCCTAAAGGCGATATAGTTTTCTCAAGTATGCATAAGACAACACCAGCTTTAACTGGCGCTGCCATTATGAATGTTAACGATGATAAGTTATATGAAGAGCTAGTATTATATAGGTCAATTCTTCATTCAACATCTCCATCATATTTAATTATGTCTTCAATGGATTTAGCTCGTGGATATCTTGAAGAGAATGGAGAAAAGGCATATAAGAAGATAGCTAATAAGATTCAAAGCTATAATGGTAAATTCTCATCATTTGATATTGAGCATAGCGATGATATCTCACGATTAGTTTTGAGAAAGAAGGGTATTGATGCATATAAGGCACTTGATGATTTACATAAATTAGGATTTGAAATTGAAATGGCTTATGAAGATAAATTGGTTCTTATCTTAACACCATTTAATATAGATAAGTTAGATGAATTAAAAGATGCTCTAGATAATCTAACTTTTGAATATAAAGAATTTGAGCATATAAATAATGAAATAATAAATACGAAGATAGATGGTAATTTTACTCCTGACTTTGTAGAGATTGATGATGCTGAAGGATATATTTGTAATGCTGAAATTAGCATATATCCACCATCTCAACCAATCATAAGTTACGGCAAGAAAATTACTAGAAAAGATATTAATATCTTAAAGGCACATTTAGGCCATATTCTTGGTCTTGTAAACAATAAAGTGCCTGTGTTAAAATAGGCGTGGTGACAAAATGAAAGGAAAATTTATTACATTTGAAGGTTGTGAAGGCGTAGGAAAATCTACACAAGTTAGATTCTTAAAGGAATATATGACTAATATGGATCAAAAGTGCATATTCCTAAGAGAACCAGGTGGTACAGATATTTCTGAAGATATAAGAAAGATTATTTTAGATACTAAAAATGTTGGCATGACAAATGAATGCGAAACATTATTATATTGCGCAGCAAGAGCACAACTTATAAAGCAAGTAATCTTACCTTCTTTAGAGCAAGGTATTAGTGTTATTTGTGATAGATTTATTGATTCTACATTTGCATATCAAGGCGTAGCAAGAGGACTTGGTGCTGAATATGTAGAACAATTAAATGATTTAGCATGTAATGGTGTAAAACCAGATATAACAATCTTTTTAGATTTGTCTCCAGATGAAGCGTTCGCGAGAAAGGGTGGAGCAGATAAAAACGATAGATTAGAACAAGAAAATCTAGAATTCCATAAAAAGGTTTATGAAGGATATAAACTAGCTGCTAAGAGAAATCCAAAGAGAATTGTATGTATAGACGCCTCTGGAGATAAGTTTGCTACTCAAGCAAAGATTAAAACAGTTCTTCGTGAAGGCGGATATATAAAATAATGTTTGAATTTGAAAATCTTCTAAAAGAAACTAAGATATACAAGACACTAAAGAAAGACTTTAAAGAGTCTAATTTATCTCATTGTATTATGATTATTTCAGAAGATGCTATTGCTTGTGAAAACCTATGCAAGATTATCGCTAGAATGCTACTTTGTGAAAACGATGATTGTGGTATATGTAAGACTTGCAAGCAAATAGAAAAGGGATTATTCCCATCATTAATCATCCCTCAAAATTTAACAGCAGATGGACTTAGAGATTTTATCTCAGCTTGCTATAAAAAGGTTGATACTAAGATTAAAGTAGCACTTATTTCAAACTTCCAAGATATTGATCCAAGAGAACAAAATAGATTATTAAAATTAATAGAAGAACCAGCAGGCGATACTATATTCATTATGGGTGTTACAAAAGTATCTGCAGTTTTGGAGACTATTAAATCAAGAGCTACAAAATATACTATTGAAAAGTTTGATGATAACGCTCTAAAGAATGCGCTATTAGAACAATATGATTCATATAGCGTAGAGAGAGCTATGGCCTTTTCAGAAGGCTCTATAGATAAGGCTATAAAGATTATAGATAATCCAGAATTCATAGATAGCTATAATACAATGCTTAGAATCTTTAATGACATGCAAAAGTCTAGTGGATTGTTGGAAATGGTAGCAAGAACAAACATTAGAAATAAAAGAACTTTCTCAGATAAGATTAATGCTCTAGAGAGATATTTAGATGCTTTTGAAGAAGTTCTTAGACAAGTCGTAGAATATAAATCTGGGTTAAATGATAACGTAGATGATATAATAAAACAAATAAATGAAAAATATAATATGGCAACGTTAGTAAACGTTGAAGATTTAATAATTGAAGCCAAGAAAAAAGCTGACGCAAACTGCGATCCAGAAGGAGTGTTCTATCAATTATTAATGGATATATTGGAGGTAAGATTTAAATGCCAATCATAGTAGGTGTTAAGTTTAATAATGGTGGCAAGATATATTATTTTGGACCAAAGGATATACAGTTTAATGTAGGCGATGGCGTAATCGTAGAAACGGTGCGTGGCCAAGAATATGCTTTTATCGCGCAAAAGAATACTGAAGTTAAAGATGAAGATATTAAAAATCCTTTAAAAGAAGTAATCAGAAAAGCAGATGCTAAAGATGAAAAGCAATTTAAAGATAATAAGCAAAGAGCAGAAAGAGCTCTAAAGGTTTGTGCAGAAAAGGTTGAAAAGCATGGGCTAAAGATGAAACTTATTAATGCTGAATATACATTCGATAGAACAAAGGTTATATTCAATTTTACAGCTGATGGAAGAGTAGACTTTAGAGAACTAGTTAGAGATTTAGCCGGTGAGCTTAGAACAAGAATTGAATTACACCAAGTATATGAAAGAGATGATGTAATACTTCGTGGTGCTATGGGTATGTGTGGACAAGAATGTTGCTGCATAAGATGCCCAGGAGTATGCGATAAATCAACAATTAAGATGGCAAAAAACCAAAACATCTCGCTAAATCCTGCAAATGTAGGTGGTATTTGCGGTAAGTTAATGTGCTGTCTAAGATTTGAAAATGACTTCTATGCAGAGACATTAAAGAAGTTGCCAAAAGTTAATTCTATGGTTAGAACACAAGATGGTATGGCTAAGGTTATTTCAACGGATGTGCTAAGAGAAAGAATAATGGCTCAAGTTCAAATCGACGATTCTATCGTAGAAAAGTATTATGCTATTGGTGAATACGAAATGAAGGGAGCGCCTGTTGAAATTCAAGATGATAAGGATGACGATTCAGACGTATTACCAACAGAAGAAAAATAAAAAAAGTAGGGTTTGTTAAATTTTAATATTTTACAACCCACACAATGTGTGTTAATATAAAAATACGCAATATAATTTTAAAAAGGAGATTTAAAAATGGCTTACGTTATTGGTGATGATTGTATCAAGTGCGGAGCATGTGCAGAACAATGCCCAGTTTCAGCTATCACAGAAGGCGATGACAAGTATGTTATCGATGCTGATACATGTCTAGATTGTGGTTCTTGCGCAGAGCAATGCCCAGTTTCAGCTATTGCTCAAGGCTAGTTGAAAAAAATAGAAGTAGACTTCAAAAACTGAAGAGTCGAGAGGCTCTTCATTTTTTTTAATTATTTAATATATAAAAATTTTATGTTAAAATAATGTATGTAATAAGCGGGAGTTATTTATGAATACAATTGAAAAGCTTAATAATGCATTTAATTCTTTAAAAGAGCAAATCGATTTTACTCCAAAAATAGCAATAGTATGTGGGACAGGTTTAGGTAAGTTAGCTGAACTTATTGATGGTTTTCGAGCAATCGCTTACGAAAATATTTCTTGTATGCCAATAAGTACAGTTGATGGACATGCCGGAAGATTTATCTTTGGATATGTAAGAGGCGTACCTGTTGTTATTATGCAAGGAAGAGTTCACCTTTATGAAGGATATACTCCATCAGATTCAGTTTTGCCAATTAGACTTATGAAATTAATGGGCGCTGAAATTTTGATGCTATCTAATGCATCTGGTGGTATTTCATATTTGGAACCAGGCACACTAATGCTAATTACGGATCAAATATCTCAAATGGTTCCATCTCCACTTGTTGGTCCAAACATTGGATCGCTTGGCGTTAGATTCCCAGATATGTCTCATATCTACGATGAGCACTTATGCCAATTAGTAAGGGATACTGCAAAAGATATTGGCATAGATTTAAAAGAAGGTATCTATATGCAATTTGGCGGCCCACAATATGAATCGCCAGCAGAAATTAGAATGGCAAAACTTTTAGGCGCTGATGCTGTTGGTATGTCTACATGTACAGAAGCAATTGCTGCTGTGCATATGGGCATGAAGGTAATTGGAGTCTCTTGTATTTCAAATCCAGCTGCTGGGTTGAGTGATGAACCACTTGATCATAATCACGTAAAAGAAACAATGCACAACAAAGTGCAAAATTTAGCAGTACTTGCTGCAAACGTTATTGAGAGAATTAAGAAAGAACAAAAATGGTAACAAGATATTTTAATGCTAAGATTTATTCAGAAGGGAAAATAATTGATGGCGAAATCATCGTCTATAATAATTTAATTGCGCACATTGGACCTCCTGTTGCAGGTGCTATGTCAGATAACGAAGTTGATCTAAAGGGAATGTATGTTTTCCCATCATTTAAAAATGCTCATTCGCATTCACCTATGACATTCTTGAGAAATACAGCTGATGACTTACCACTTGATCAATGGCTTCATGAACAAATCTTCCCAAGAGAGGCTGCGCTAAGACCAGATGAATGTTACTGGTTTACAAAGCTTGCCATTTTGGAATATCTAAGAAGTGGTATATCTTTAACATCAGATATGTACTTTATGATTGAGCCAATTGCTCAAGCTTGTTCTGAATCTGGATTTAGAAATGTTTTGATGTATGGAGCAAACGATGCTGTTGTCCAAGGTAAAGATATCGGCAAAATCTATGATGAAGGTTTTGCAAGACTAAAGGACAACTATATTAGATATAGAGTTGGTATTCATGCTGAATATACGACATCAGAAAAATTATTAAGAGAAATTAGTGAATATGTAAACGACAAGGGCGAACCAGTCTATGTACATATGAGTGAAACAAAAGCAGAAGTTGAACAATGTAAAGCAAGATACGGCAAGACACCAGTGCAATTGTTTAGAGATCTTGGCTTATTTAATGCTGGTGGTACAGTATATCATATGGTTCATCCGGAAGGTGATGATTTGGATATCTTAAAAGAGATGAACGTAAATGTTGTAACTTGTCCAGCTTCGAACTTTAAATTAGCAAGTGGTATTGCCCCAGTTAAAGAAATGTTAGAAAAGGGCATTAAGGTTGGTATCGGAACAGATGGCGCTGCTAGCAACAATAGATTAGATATGTTTAGAGAGAATTATCTACTAAGTTGTGGGCAACATATTAAATACAATGATGCTAGCGCAATTACAGCTAAAAAGATTTTAGATATGGCTTGTGTGGATGGCGCAGCGGTTATGGATATGCCATTATGTGGAGAACTAAAACAAAATATGTTAGCAGACTTTGTTGTCGCTGATGTAAATTCTGCAAATATGTGGCCTGCCGATGATATCCCAAGTGCTACTGTTTATTCAGGTGGCCCATCAAATGTCTATATGACAGTTGTTAATGGTAAAGTTCTATACAAAGCAGGCGAATATTTTATAAATGAAGATGTAGATAAGATTTTTGCAAAATGCAAAGAATCATTAAAAGCAATTAGAGAAAGAATGTAATGGAAGATAAAAAGCAAAAGAGAATAAGAATTATTGGATTAGTTACGCTTACAGTACTTGTTATTGTAGGCGTTATTCTTGCTATCTATTTCACACAAAAGAAAGATAACGAGAATAATCAAAAGATTGATTATATAGTGACTGATGTAAACAAAGTCGTAAATCAAGATGCTTTTGACTTTATAGCAACTATCGATAAAGATAGAGAAATAGAAGGAGATAGTGCACATATAAGCTTGTCAGTGACTATTTCAGCAAAGCAAGATATGAACCTAGTACTTTCGGACTTTATAGTGAATAATTCCACCCTAGAGAGCCAAAATGGGTTCAAAAATGATATAAAAAGTGGAGAAAGTTTATCTTTTGAGTTAAATTTTGTTGTCAAAACCAATCAATCCTTATATCTTATATATAAGAATATAAAAGTAAACTTAGGCGAAGTTTTTTAATTTAAGGAGAAATCATGCTACAAGTAACCGATGTAATGCTTCAATTTGGCGGAAGAAAGCTATTTGAAGATGTAAATTTAAAATTCACACCAGGGAATTGTTATGGTATTATTGGCGCTAATGGTGCTGGTAAGTCTACATTCTTGAAGATTTTATCTGGTCAATTAGATACAACAAAAGGAACAGTATCTGTTGGTAAGAATGAGAGAATCAGTGTTTTAAACCAAAACCAAAACGCTTTTGACGATTGTACAGTAATGAGAACTGTACTTTTGGGATATAAGAAA
>JAEEWC010000166.1 GCA_016287155.1 Clostridia bacterium
GAAGGCAAGCGAATCTCAAAAAAGTAGTCTCAGTTCGGACTGTGGGCTTCAACCCGCCCACACGAAGTTGGAGATGCTAGTAATCCCGAATCAGAATGTCGGGGTGAATGCGTTCCCGGGTCTTGTACACACCGCCCGTCACGCCATGGGAGTTGGGAGTACCCAAAGTCGGCAATTCAACCGCAAGGAGATAACCGCCTAAGGTAAGACCAATGACTGGGGTGAAGTCGTAACAAGGTAGCCGTATCGGAAGGTGCGGCTGGATCACCTCCTTTTAAGGAGTAGCGAAAAGCTACTTACTAGTCGAGGCAAACCTAGTGAAAACTGAGGTTGTCACTCGAGGATGAAAATCCAAGAGTATAATTTCTTTGTATTTTTCTTCCTATTATCTTGCTTCTATTTTAGGTGTATTATATATGTGGGCACGACTTAGGTCGTGTTTTTTTTATTTATTTTTTGATTTTCCATTTTATTTGTATATAATATTTGTGTATGAAAAAGGCTTTTTTATTAATACTTATATTAATTGTGGTAATGATTTCTATGGTGGGGTGCTCGAATTTAACAAATCAGACGCTATCTACCTTTGATTATTTCTCTACAATTACCACTATGAACGTGTCTTATGATAAAAATACCGTCATTGAAGCATGTTGGGGACAAGCACAAAGTGCTTTATATTCATTAGAAAAGACATTATCTGTTTATAAAGAAGATAGTGATATTGATAAATTTAATAAGGCTGATAAGGATACCACTATAGAAATCTCAAAAATTACATACGATATTTTGGATATGACTAAGAAGGCATATGAAAATACAAATGGAGCGTATAATCCAGCGCTATATTTGTTGAGCGATTTATGGGGATTTACGGATAGATTTATAAATACTACATATGTGCCAGCTAAACCATATGATAGAGAGAATCCTAAAGAACAATTGCCAGAAACAAAATATATTGAAGGATTCTTATCTATATCTGATTTCTCTCAAGTGACTTTAAGTGAAGCTGATGGCAAGTATTATGTATATAAACCAAATCAATCTATTACGATTGATGGTGTAGAATATACAATGCAATTAGATTTAGGTGGCATTGTCAAAGGTTATGCTGCTGCAGGATTAACTGAATTATGTAGAAGATATTCTATTGAATATGGATATATAACATTAGGTTCATCATCTCTATCTTTATTAGAGCGAAACAAGAAGGGCCAAGTTTGGGATCTAAAGCTAAAAGATCCAAAAGATTCTCAAAACTATTATATGCAAGTCTCTTTAACTAGTGCGTATGTTTCTACATCTGGAAACTATGAGCAATATTACGAACTAAACGGCAAGAGATATTGCCATATTATTAATCCTTATACGGGATATCCAATTGAGAATAATAATTTATCTGCTACATGTGTAATTCCATTTGATGGCGAAAATGATTATCTATATGCATCTTATACTGATGCGTATTCTACTGCTTTAATGGTTATGGATTTAGACACTGCTAAAGAATTTATATCTAAAAATAATTTTAAAGCTTATATAGCCCTAAAAGATGGGGATATATACAAAGTATATACAAATGATGTAAATGCGAAGATTCTAGCAAATTATGAGGCAATTTAATGGGCATAGACAGAATTAAACAAGAAAAAGAGAATAAGTTCTTTAAGAAAGGGGATATATTAGTATATTCCATCATAGCTTTAATTATTGTAACTTTATTCTTAATCGTGTTTATTTCAAGAAAGAATGATCAAATTACAGCCTTTGTAATCAAATACGATAACATCCAGGTATGCGAATATAACTTTGATACGGATACAATTACATATAATCAAGATTATATAAAGTTCGAAAAAGAATCTCAAAGTGTTTATATAATAACCTTTTCTTTAAAAGACGATGAAGATTTTAATATAATTAGGGTAGATTTAGCTACTAGAAACATAACATGTGAGGATTCAGATTGCTCACATTCAAAAGACTGTACACATATGCGTATTTCTCAAATGGGAGATAGTATTATTTGTGTACCTCATAAATTAATCATTTCTCCAGTAGGCGAAAGTGAGATTTTGGATCCAGTTATTGGTTAGTTTTTGACCATTTTGTGATTAAAGTGTGACAAAGAAATGTAAAGCGCAATTAGAAGCAAATTTTCTAAAATGCCATGTTTTTGGCAATAAACGTAGATTTTGTGACAACAAGTCGCAATTTTATGTAAAAATTCGCTAAAATCGATTGACAATGCACAAAAATGCATTTATACTATGCGTGTAAACATAAATTAGCTCATAATTTTCCCCCTTATCATATAATTTGAAGGAGCGTTACGCAATAGGTGTGGCGCTCCTTCATCTTTATAGAGAAATGTAGTATTTATCGATATAATTTCGGATTTTCAGATTTTCTATTTGGCAAAAATTTGCCCCCAAACTTAAAGGTAAATTAAAAAATGTGACAATTGTTTGCATTATATCGCAAATTTATGTACAAAATAGGGATTTTTGCCGGGTTTTGTCAAATTTTTGTAAAGTGAGTGTGACAAGTTGTCGCGCTATTTGCTGTCAGGAGGGCAAATAGGGGCCAATATTGACTTTATTATTTAGTATAAATATAATGAGTATGATTACATTTTGGAGGTAAATTACGATGGGATGGCTAAAAAATCAATTTAGAAAAGTAATTCAATGGGAAGACCAAGATTCAGATACTCTTGTTTGGAAATATCCACTAGAGAAAAAACAAGAAATCATGAGAAAGTCTGTTTTGGTTGTTAATCCTGGCCAAAAAGCTATATTTGTTCAAGAAGGTAAGATAGCTGATGCTTTCGGACCTGGTACATATGAACTATCAGATATTAAGAACATTCCAATCTTAACAACTCTATACAATTGGAAGTTTGCTTGGGAAAGTCCATATACAGGAGATGTTTACTTCATTTCAACAAAACAAAACATTAATAAGAAGTGGGGAACAACAAATCCAGTTATGATGAGAGATCAAGACTTTGGTATGGTAAGAGTACGTGGATTTGGTACATATTCATTCTCTGTTGGCACTCCAACAAAGGCGATGGATGAATTATGCGGAGCTATGGGTAAGTTAACTACTGCTCATGTAGATGATTACTTTAGAAAAGTAATTACATCAACTTTATCTAATGTAATTGCTGAATCTGAGATTCCTGCATTAGATTTATCTATGCATTATGAAGAATTAGCAAATGCTGC
>JAEEWC010000167.1 GCA_016287155.1 Clostridia bacterium
GTAGAAGAAGCCCCAACAATGTCAATTGAAGAGCAATTAAAAGAATTGATTCAATCAGGCGTAGATAAGAAAGAAGCAATAAAAAAAGTAGCTAAATCAAATAAGCTACTTAAAGATGATGTTTACAAGATTGCTTTGGATTTAAACCTTTAAGATTGAGGAGCGTAATCTCCACTCTTTATAATCCACATTAATACATCATATACTTTCCAGCCAGCAAGCCCGGCACTTCTAAATGTGTCTTCTGGAGAATAAGTATCTGAGAATCTACTTAGGATTCCTGGAGTATCTGCAAGACCTACTTGTTCTACTGTTACATATTTAGAAACAAAGAAGCCAGCAACTAGCACAATAACAACTAAAATTGCTATTGCTCCAAAGATACATCCACAACATCCGTTACTACTTTTGTGATTTGCCATATTAAAATTATAAGCATTCAACCTTAAAAGGTCAATAAAGTATTTGACAAGCAAATGTGCGCATGTTAAAATCGTTTTGCAATTAAGGAAGCTTAGCTCAGCTGGGAGAGCATCTGCCTTACAAGCAGAGGGTCATAGGTTCGAGCCCTATAGTTTCCACCAAATACGACGAGATTGAAAGATCTCGTCTTTTTTTATTTAATTATGTCTTCAATAGAACACTTTAATGCTTTAGATAGTGCGTATAATGTATCGCCTTGAGCTTTTGAAATATCTGAAGTTCCTTGCTCGTATGATTTAATGGTTCTAATAGGGACTCCTGTAATTTCAGATAAGTCTGATTGGCTCAATTTGCATTGCTTACGTAGAGTTTTTAATTTGCTTTCTATGGATATCTTTGACTTGTATAATTCGACTATGCGGCTCTCATCCATTTCGTGGTATGGGAAGTAATCCAATATCAACTTACTACAAGGATATGCATCTAATAATGTTTTGTATGGAACATTTAAACTCCATTGTGTAAAAGCAAGAACCCAACCTACCCAATATTCTGGAGGGCAGAAATCAGAAATCTCTATATTTAACGGCTCTTTATTAAGGATTAATCCTAACAATTCATTTGCTGACATACCAAGCGCGAATTTTGCATCGCCGGTTTCAAATGCTTTAGATATGTTTGATGAAATAAACTTGTTAGCGAAATCATCTATGTCTAGATGTTCATGAAGAACAGCAAGTTCAAACATTGCAGCGAGTTTGTTTTGGACAAATCCAAAGGTATAATTATCGTAAGCGTGGATCATTAGGTGATACTCCTCTCATAATATCAGATAAATATAATGCATCTTTTGATGTGGCACCTTGTTTATTGCGAAGAAATTCATTTCTTGCAGCTTCGTTTCTCTCTTTACGTAGAGGATAATATAATTTCGAATCTGCTAATTCATATCCAGTGAAGCGAATTTGCTCAAATGCTTTCTTAGAAATTAATACAATTTGTTCTCCAAGATTACCAAGGCGAAGAGCTTCAGTTAAACGTTGAATGGAAATAGTATTATTAAGGAAACTTTCCGCATAAGCAAAATATGAATCATCTGCTCTATAACCTTTAATAACATCATAATCGTTTGTTGGTATATTGTAATTGTCAATTAAGAATTTTTTACCTGCTTTTGCGACATCGTTGTTTAATAAGAAAACACGATTTTGAATTAGGATAGTAATCCAGTTTAGGGCAGTAGCGCTTTTAGATAAATCAAGGATTTTAAGACCACGTGTGTCAAGAATATACTTATTGGCGTATCCATCTCTATCTAAATCTACAGCCCATTCTTTTGCAAGCTCCAAATTTTCTGTGCAATAGAAACCACGTCCATAATCGTTGTTTTTCTTGCCTTTCCCAAATTCAGGACTATCTATTATTGAAATAGATCCATGGTATATTGGTAATTCATCTTTTTGCATTTTACTATGCCTCCTACCACAATTACTATAACATTACAATGTCCCAAATGTCAATTCAAAAGGGACATTACAATGTCCCAAAAATGCCGCATAACAAAAAAAAGAAGCCACCATAAGATGGCTTTGGAGCTAACGAGCAGACTTGAACTGCCGACCTCGCGCTTACCAAGCGCGTGCGCTACCGGCTGCGCCACGTTAGCATTTAATCTTTCTTAAATCGTCTCCTTGAATAAAACTTGGAGCATATGCATAAACCTTACTTGTTAGTCTTGATGTAGATCTTTCGCCATAACGTTTAGAGAATTGTTCTAGTGTTAGGTTAGTGCATATCATAGTCTTTTTGTTGTCGTTAATTCTACTATCAAGTATAGCAAATAGGTATTCAATAGCAATTGCGTTTTGTGGTTCAGTACCTAAATCATCAATGATTAATAAATCAGAAGCTAGCATATTATAGTAATTATCTAAATTAGCTAATCTCTTGAAGTGCTTATCAATTACCATATTTGCAATATCAAAAGCAGTAGAGTAGTATACGCTATATCCTTTATCTAA
>JAEEWC010000015.1 GCA_016287155.1 Clostridia bacterium
GCTCCATGCCCAGGCACAATTAGATATCCTTTGTATTTTTCCAATACATACTCTCTGCACGCCTTGCATTCTTTTGGATCAGAATCAACGCCAGTCATTAAAAATGGCGCTAATATATTAAATTCTTTTTGCTCTTTAGTAAAGCCTTTAACATTGACATAGATATCGCCTGTGAATACTAATTTCAATTCATCACAAACCATCACGCATTCACCCTTAATATGACCGCCTCTTCCCTCAAATACATCAAATGTATATCCGCTAAAATTAATATCTCCTATCTTAGATAGCAACTCATCATCCGTTTTATTTCCAATGATTACATACTTAGAAAGCTGTGGTGGGTCAATTTTTGAAATCATCTTGCTTATTGCACAGTATGGTTCATGCAATGGATTTTGCGCTCTAAAGTCTTTCTTGCCTTTTGAATCTAGTACGAAATTATCATAGCAGTTCTTACTCATATATACCTTATCCATTAGCGTCAATAAACCTATGTGGTCTGGATCTGAATGAGTTATATATGATATAGGTTTAGATTCAAAGAATCTTGGGAATAATTCAGAAAGCAAAATTTTCATCTCTTCTTTATAGATTGTAAAGCCTCCATCAACAACCAAATATTTACCATCAGCTTCAAGCACACAAATGTTACTTCCGCATGGTGGTTCAATTAAACATAAAGATAATCTATCTGATATTTGTTTTTTTGTAATCTTTGGATGAAAGTTTTGCATCTTATATAACATAACAAAGTTAGCGAACTTTCTTATGTAATCAAAAGTTTGTAGAACTGGTTTATTTTGTTCATCAAGCAATTGCATTAATCTATTTGAGCAAATTAATAATTCGTTTGTTTCTTCTTGAGTAAGATTCAATATCTTTCTCATTTCGTTTGCAAAAGTGACATAAAATACTGTTCCATCAAGCAATCTATCTGTTACTTCATAATCTATAATATTAATTTCGCATATCATAGATATGGCATCAATCATTTGCTTAATTTCGCTTGTATCTTCAACAAGCAATCCCATCTTGAAGTGTTGGATTCCTGTACCATTTTCTTGAGATGAAATATATGAGATATTAACATTAAATCTATTGATAATCTCAAGCACAGGTTTTACTGCTCCTGGCTCATCTTTTAGAGTTAAGACTATCATAATAATTTGAGCTTCACTTTTTTTAGCACTTAAATAACCGCAGTCTTTTAATTTTGTTTCGATTATTTTATGTTGATCTTCCTCAGCCACAACCTCGATAAACAAAGTATGAGTATCAACTGCCTTGTTGTAGTTGACACGAACAATGTTTCCACCACAGCTAGAAATAATGTCACTAGCTAATAAGAATGCGCCAGCTTTGTCTGGCATCTTAGTTATGTATGTCTTTCTCATAATTGATAATATCTTATATTATTTTTGAATTGGGTGCAATATGCAACTAGAAAACAATCTTTAAATTAAACCAACCTTGTGCATCGCCATAAGCAGAAATACTGCCTTTGTGCTTTAAAACTATTTCTTTAGCTATAGATAATCCTATACCACTACCCTCAACACCGCTTGCTCTCGATTCAGAAGAACGATAGAATCTTTCAAAGCATTGGTTCATTTCTTCGTCCTTTATACCATCGGCGTCATTTTGGGCTAAAATAACCACTTTTTGCCCTTGAGTGAATAACTTTAGGCTTGTATGTGTTTTTGCGTATTTTGAGGCATTCTCAAGGACTATGGCTAATAATTGCTTAATTAGCTTTTCATCTCCATCGATCTTTACATCTTTTTCTATTTCAATATCAAATGCTCTATCGTTTGTAGTTAAAGCTGGCCTAAACAATTCAACTGAATCTACTACAATTGAAGTTAAATTCAATTCTGCACTATCTAGCGCTGACATCTCATCTAATCTTGCAAGCGCTGTAAGATTCTTAACCATTGTTGCCATTCTATTTACTTGCTTTGAGATAGCTTTTGTTGATTCACTCTCTCCATGCTCGATTTCAGATATTTCATTATTTGCAGAAATAATTGTTAATGGAGTTTTTAATTCGTGAGAAGCATCGGTAATGAATTGCTTTTGCTTTTCATAACTTTCAGCAATTGGCTTTACAACCTTTTTAGAAATACACAATATCAAAATTAAAATAGCTATAATTGAAGAAACACCAACTATAATACTTATCCATAGCATATTTCTTGCGCCACTTAATTGAGATGATGCATCCACAAAGATTAACATTAATCCATCATCTGTTTGAACTTTCTTGTATCTATAATCACCAAAGTATCCGCTTGTCTTTCCAGAAGATAAAACTGTTTCAACCCAAACAAGCGCATCATCCTTTGTAACAGATGCAACATTGTAATCTCTAATATACGCTTCATCATTATTTATAATAACCGTAAAATATCTTGTTGAATATGGAGTTTCTTTTCCTAATTTAAATTCTTCAAGTGCTCTAAAGAATTCATCTCTTAAACTATCGTCTGGCAATTCTTCTTTTTGTTGTGGTGGAATATCTCCTCTTTTGTTGCCATCAAAATTACCGTTGTTTTGAGCTAGATAATCTATGACATTATCTGTGTCTGTTCTAACGCGTGAAAAGTTAACTATGTTAATAATTCCAATGATTATTGTAAATACAATACACACTGAAACCATTGTCATCCATATAAACTTTTTTCTTAACGCGTTAATCATTATTTAACTTCCAATCTATAACCTATTCCTCTCATGGCTTTGATGTTACAATTTGAGCCAATTGATTCTAATTTCTTTCTAAGTGCAGATATGAATACCCAAACTACATTAATCTCAGCTTCGGTATCAAATTCCCAAACACTTTCCATAATCTTTTCTGTAGATAATACAACACCTTGATTTCTCATTAAATGTTCCATCAATTTGTATTCCTTACCTGTTAAACGTACACTTCCTGATGCACTAGATAATTCGAATGTATTTGGATTTAAAGTAGTATTGCCAATTACATAATTTGTTGCAATATCTGCTTTTCTTCTTGTTA
>JAEEWC010000168.1 GCA_016287155.1 Clostridia bacterium
ACCTTTCTACCCTTCTTACCTTCAGCAACAGCATCTTCTGGTGTGAATACGATTCTACCAGCAGCAGCTCCTGGAGAAGCAGCGATACCCTTACCTACAACATTTTCTTTGTTAGCAGCCTTTAGAGCTTCAGCATCAAATGTTGGGTGTAGTAACATATCAAGAGTCTTAGCATCGATTTGAAGTAAAGCTTCTTGTTCTGTAATCATGCCTTCATCGATTAAATCACAAGCGATTCTGATAGCAGCAGCAGCTGTTCTCTTACCGTTTCTTGTTTGAAGCATGAATAACTTGCCTCTTTCAATTGTGAATTCCATATCTTGCATATCTCTGTAGTGATTTTCAAGAATCTTGCAAACTTCTTGGAATTGCTTATAAACGTCTGGTAAAACTTGAGCCATTTGAGAAATTGGCATTGGTGTACGAACACCAGCAACAACGTCTTCACCTTGAGCGTTCATTAAGAATTCACCCATAAGTCCCTTTTCACCTGTAGCTGGGTTTCTTGTGAAAGCAACACCAGTACCGCAATCGTCGCCCATGTTACCGAAAGCCATTTCTTGAACGTTAACAGCTGTACCCCAGCTATATGGAATATCATGGTCCATACGATAAACGTTAGCTCTTGGGTTATCCCAGCTTCTGAATACGGCTTTAATAGCTTCGAATAATTGTTCTTTTGGATCTGTTGGGAAGTCCTTTCCTAAAGCTTGCTTATACTTAGCCTTGAATTGTTCAGCTAAATCTCTTAAGTCTGTATCAGAAAGTTCTACGTCATATACAACGCCCTTCTTTTCCTTCATAGCGTCGATAAGGCTTTCAAATTCTTTCTTTGAAACTTCCATAACAACGTCTGAGAACATTTGAATAAATCTTCTATAGCAGTCCCATGCCCATCTTGGGTTGTTAGACTTCTTAGCAATAACGTCAACAACGTCTTCATTTAAACCAAGGTTAAGGATTGTATCCATCATACCTGGCATTGATGCTCTAGCACCAGAACGAACAGAAACTAGAAGTGGATTTTCTTTATCACCAAATTTCTTTCCTGTAATCTTCTCTAACTTTTCGATGTACTCCATAATTTCGGCTTTGATACCATCATTGATTTGTCTGCCGTCTTCATAGTATTGAGTACAAGCTTCTGTTGAGATTGTGAAACCTTGAGGAACTGGAAGACCAATGTTAGTCATTTCTGCAAGGTTTGCTCCCTTACCGCCTAGAAGTTCACGCATCTTTGCATTACCTTCTG
This sequence comes from Clostridia bacterium, assembly GCA_016287155.1. Taxonomy (GTDB): domain Bacteria; phylum Bacillota; class Clostridia; order Christensenellales; family UBA3700; genus UBA3700. The sequence continues at coordinate 1,253 of JAEEWC010000168.1, forward strand.
AGAACAAATAAACGTATTTTTTCATCGTTACTCCTCCTTCGAGTAAATATATATATTTAGTATTTTTTACATCAAGAGATATTGTACAATAATTTATGCGCCTATATCAAGCACAAAATTATAATATATTTTAAGATTTTATGGATTATTTTTGAATTTATAGGTTAATTAATTCTTTTAAAGAATTGATATTTACACTATGTGTAAAATGCAAATAATTGTAATAATCTAAAAGTGTTATAGCATTACACTTATATCCAAGCGTAAATAATAGATTTTTTAGAACTGTAAATAGATACTCTTTTGGTTGTACATTACCATAGCACAATTCCTTAATGCTCTTTAGCGCAACCAAAAATAATTCCTTGTTATAATCATCTTCCATGCCCATCTTATCTAGAATCTCTAAAATGACAGTTGCTGCATAGAATTTTTCTGGATCAAAAGCGATATCAAAAAAGCTATCATACATATCGCAACCAACAAGAGTTTGTTTCATCCCTTTGCCTGAATAATAATAGTGGCCAAAACATAATGGAGATGCTGCATATTTCAATTTAGCCTTTGGCTTTTTAGCGCCCTTTGCTACCATTGAAATCTTTCCAACATCAGTGCCGTATAGAGTAATGATTTTATCATTCTCTGCGTAATCTACACTTCTTATACAAATTGCGTCGAATTCTTTAACTTCCATTAATCTAATTCTTTTTTGTTATAGCCCATATTGTTTAAAAGTGTTGGATTATTTCTCCACTCTTCTTTAACTCTAACAAAAACATTTAAAAATACTTTTTGACCTAAAAGATTTTCAATATCTTTTCTTGCGCTTGTTGAAATTTCTTTAATCTTTGACGCGCCCTTACCGATAACGATTGCCTTATGCGCTTGCTTTTCACATACGATGTCTGCCTCGATATTTACAACGCCATTTTCCATGTATTCAAAATTATTTATAACAACGGCAATCCCGTATGGAACTTCATCACCTAAAGCCATTAAGGCTTTCTCTCTAATATATTCAGATACGATAAAGCGTGTTGACTTG
>JAEEWC010000169.1 GCA_016287155.1 Clostridia bacterium
AAACGTCGTAAACGGACGTAACCCAATCGTTGCTCATGAATATATTGGTAACGATGTAAAAGATAAGACAATCTTCGTAGCAGATGATATCTTAGCTACAGGTGATAGCTTATTAAAGCTATGTTCTGAATTAAAGGCTAGAGGATGTGGAAAGATCTTCCTATGTGCAACATTCGCACTATTCACAGAAGGTTTAGATAAATTCCGTAAGGCTTATGACCAAGGCTTATTCACAGCTGTATTAAGCACTAACCTTACATATTCATATCAAGAAATGATTGATGAACCTTGGTTCATTCAAGCAGATATGTCAAAATATATTGCTTATATTATTTCAGCTTGTGATCAAAACTTATCTTTATCACCACTTCTAGATCCACATGATAAGATTCATGAATTAATTGAAAAGTACAGTATTGGTCAACCACAACAAATGACATTAAATATTGATGGAGATAAATAAAAATGGTTATTCAATGGCTAGGACATTCTTGTTTTAAGCTTACAGAGTCAACTGGCACAACAGTAGTTACAGATCCATATGGTAGTTATATTGGTTATAAGATGGAACCAGTAACGGCAGATGTTGTTACAATATCTCACTATCATAAGGACCATAGCGCAGTTAATAATGTACAAGGAAATCCACAAGTAATCGATAGCGTTGGAGCATGGGAAATTGGAGGCGTTGGTATTACAGCACTTCAAAGCTACCATGATAATGATAACGGGGCAAAAAGGGGACAAAACAACATATATCTTTATAGAATGGATGGTATAGATATTTGCCATATGGGAGATATCGGCCAAGAATTAACAGTTAACCTTGGAGAATCTATCGGTTCTGTAAATGTATTAATGATTCCAGTTGGTGGCAATTATACAATTGACGCTCAACAAGCAAAAGAATATGTAGACTTTTTAATGCCAGATATCGTAATTCCAATGCATTATAAAACAGAAAACAGTGAGTTAGACGTAGACGGTGTAGATGGATTTATCGATTTGTTTGATGAAGATCAAATAGTTTATGTTGAAGGCGAAACAATCGAATTAGACAGAGAAAAGTTCGAAGGCGATTCAACAAAAGTTTACGTTTTTTCAGATAAGAAGTTTTAAGTAGTTTAATAAAGGGCGCGTTTTAGCGCCCTGAACAAAATATATTCCAAACATTAATAGGTGAATAATGACAAATCAATTCTCGCAAAGAACGCTCGATGCAATGAGCATGTTCAAGTTAAGAGATGTAGCACGTAAATTAAATATAGATAATCCAGAGTCTATGTCTCAAGATGAATTAAAATCAAAGATTTTAAATGTAAAACCACTTCAAGAGGAGAAGCCAATGTTTACGAAAGAAGATTTAGAAAAGCTAACTCTTGCTCAATTAAAGGCAATTGCTGAAACAGAAGGTATCAAGGCTAGAAAGAAAGAAGATATCATTAATGCTTTAGTTGAATTAGATGCTAAAAAGGAAGAAGTAAAGCAAGAAGAAGCTACTCAACCAAAAGAGGAAATTAAGCAAGAAATAGTAGATTCTATTCCAGAGGCCGTAGTAGATATTCCAGTTGAGGAAAATGCTAAGGTTGAAAAGAAGGAAGAATTCGAGTGCAAAGAAGGTGTATTAGACGTGCACCAAGATGGTTATGGTTTCTTAAGAGCTGAAAACTGCGAATATGGTCTAAAGGATGCTTATGTATCTGCGAAATTAATCCGCTCTTTAGGATTAAGACCAGGTGACTATATCAAAGCTACAGCAAAGAAGAATAATGAATCTAACAAGCCATCAGGCGTTGTAAGCGTAGAAAGCGTTAATGGCAAGCCAACAGCAACGGCTAGATTTAGACCAAACTTTGATACATTAGTTCCAATCTTCCCAAATGAAAGATTAACACTAGAGACTGGCAAAAATAGCGATTTTGCAATTAGATGTATAGATTTAATAGCTCCTATCGGTAAAGGCCAAAGAGCTATGATCGTTTCCCCTCCAAAGGCAGGTAAGACAACACTATTAAAGAAAGTTGCTAACGCAATTTCAAATAATTATCCAGATGTTGAATTATATGTTCTTTTAATCGATGAAAGACCAGAAGAAGTTACAGATATGCAAAGAAGTATCAAGGGTGAAGTTATTTATTCTACATTCGATGAAACTCCAGAACATCACTGTAAAGCTGCTGAACTTTTAATCGAAAGAGCAAAAAGAAGCGTTGAATTAGGAAAAGATGTAGTTGTTATCATGGACTCTTTAACAAGACTTGCTCGTGCCTACAACTTAACAATCCCACCTACAGGTAGAACTCTATCTGGTGGTATGGATCCAGGCGCTTTACACCCACCAAAGAAATTCTTTGGTTCAGCAAGAAATATTGAAAATGGTGGTAGCTTAACAATTATTGCTACAGCACTTGTTGATACAGGAAGTAGAATGGATGATGTTATCTACGAAGAATTCAAGGGTACTGGTAACATGGAAATCCATCTAGATAGAAAGTTAAGTGAAAGAAGAATCTTCCCAGCTATTGACTTAAATAAGTCAAGCACAAGAAGAGAAGACTTATTAATGTCTCAAAAGGAATTACAAGGTGCATTTGCTGTTAGAAAGATGTTATCAAATGGTGATACAAATGATACAACAGAACAATTAATTAATATGTTAGTTAATACTGAAACAAACGATGCATTCGTAAATATCATTTTAAAGAAAGTTGAACTTCTAGAAAAAGAAGGCTTCTCATTTAGAAAGCCAACTCTATAAGATTAATATCTTAGATATTAAAAGGCAGCATTTTGTGCTGCCTTTTTTATTATACAACTGTAACTGATTTAGCAAGGTTTCTAGGTTTATCCGGATTTATTCCTAAGTGGAACGATGTAGATAAAGATAGTAATTGCATTGGGATTATAGATAGAATTGGATATAACAATTTATCTTCAAGCTTTGGTAAGAATAGAGAAATATCACAACCAATTTCGCCTACTGCTGAAATACCAATAGTCTTTGCGTGTCTTGCCTTGATTTCGCTAACACTTACTGTTAACTTTTGCTTATCTTGTTCATTTGTAGCTAGA
>JAEEWC010000016.1 GCA_016287155.1 Clostridia bacterium
AAAATTTTCGAAAAACTATTGATTTTTGTGTGCATATCATATATAATGATGGTGTAAGAAATTCGGAAGGAGGTGCATTATGAGTTATTTATTCTCTGGTTCTATCGAAGTAACAGCTGACGATAAAAACCGTTTTAGATTTCCAGCAAAGTTTAAAGATGCTTATGCTGTAGACGATGATGCATCTTATTCAGAAGTTTACGTTTTAAAGACACTAAACGCTAAGTACTTAACAATCCTACCTAAGAAGGTTGGAGAAAGTTTTGTTAAGAAGTTAAACTCAATGTCAACACTACATGCTTCAGTAGAATCAGAAATCGCTGATTGGTATTTACAAAACCTTGAATTCTGCAAGGTAGATGGCCAAGGTAGATTTATCATTTCTTCTAAGCAAGCTGCTTTAATCGGATTAGGAAAGGAAGCAGTTATTTCTGGTGCTGGCTCAAAGTTAAAGATCTGGAACAAGGCTGACTTTATCGCTGATGAAAAGGCTAAGGCTGCTAAACTAGAGGCTGCTTTAGAAGCTAAGTTCGCTAATGCTGATGGCGTAAGAACAGATCTAGATAATCTAGTATTTGGTGTAGAATAATGGAATTTAAACATGTCCCTGTAATGCTTAATGAATGTATTGAGGGGCTAAATATTAAGCCAACAGGAATTTATCTTGACGGCACACTTGGAGGCGCTGGCCACTCAAGTGAAATAGTAAAAAGATTAACAACAGGAAAGTTAATAGCTGTAGATAAAGATGAACAAGCATTAGCTGCAGCAAAAGAAAGACTAAAAGATTATAGCGATAAAGTAATATACGTACACGATGATTTTAAAAACGCTATAGAGAACCTTAATAAATTAGGTATAGATAAAATTGATGGAGTGCTTTTAGATCTAGGAGTTTCTTCTTATCAATTAGATAATGCAGAGAGGGGATTTTCATACAATTCAGATGCTCCGCTTGATATGAGAATGGATCAATCACAAAGCTTAAGTGCTTATGAAGTAGTAAATACTTACTCTGAAAAAGAATTATCTGATGTACTTTGGATGTACGGTGAAGAGAAGTTATCTAGAAAAATTGCATTTAACATAGTTAAGACAAGAGAAAAGGCTCCAATCAAGACAACGCTTGAATTAGCTCAAATAGTTTTAGGATGTTATCCAGCTAAGTTGAGATGGAAGGGCGGAAATCCATGTAAGAGAACTTTCCAAGCAATCAGAATTGAAGTAAATGGAGAGTTAAGAGGATTAAGCGAAGCAATTGAAGCGTTAACGCTAAGATTGAATGAAGGCGGTAGGATATGTGTTATAACATTCCACTCGCTAGAAGATAGAATAGCGAAACAAACATTTGTATATCTAGAAAAAGATTGCATATGTCCACCAGAACAATTGATCTGTACATGTAATAAAAGAAGGGACATTAAGATAATAACAAAGCATCCGATTCTACCATCAGAAAAGGAGCTAGAAGAAAATTCAAGATCACAAAGCGCAAAACTAAGAATTGCGGAAAGAATATAAAAATAAGAAAAGGAGGTAAATAGCATGAGCGTAACAATGTTAGAAAGAGAACAAGTTAATAATCAATATACAGTTCCAACTTCTCGCGAAGGTTATACTAGTTTGTATGCACAAAGAGTTCAACCACAAGTTAGACCAGTGCAAAATATGACACCAAATCGTATGCCAAGCTATCAACCACAAAACGACTATTATACTCAAGTTCAAAGCGACAATATTAACATGAATGTTAATGCGTATGACATGTCTGGTATGGTTCAACAAAATGTAGCTAACTACTCTCAAGCTATGAACTACTATCCTTACTATAATGAACAACAATACTTTAACAATGTTAGTGCTAATGTAGAAACACATCCAACACATTTCTACCAACCAGCACAAACAAATGATTATATGTATTATCAAGCTCCTCAAATGGGACAAATCAATCAAGAATACGAATACGAAAAGACTGTTCCACAAAAGGGCAAAATAAAGAATAAGACAACTAAGATGTTGATCGCTGTTTATTTCTTAATCGTAGCTATTGCTGCAGCATTGATTATCGTTAATGTAGTAGCAGCTGCTGGAGCAACAACAGTTACTGCAGCAACAGTTGAAGAACCTGCATATACAGCTGATTCTGTATATTATACAGTTGATTCAAATGGTAACGTTTCAGAAATGTCAAAAACAGCCCAAGTTATTGATTATTCTTACGATACATCTACTAACTGGTTTGATAGATTGTGCGATAAAATCGGAAGCATTTTAGGTTAGACAAGAATTAATAGTTTTATTGGAATTATCAGAAAGTTATTAGTTGTAACAAACTAGTAACTTTTTGTTGTAAAAGGAAGGGTATATATGAGCAAAAAGCTTATCGGAGTATTAATAGGAGTTGTTACTTTAGTCATAGTAATTATTGTGCTAGGCGTAACGTTTACTATTCGTAATGTAACTATTGATACTACTTCAACTCTTTCTTTAGATGAAGCAACTGTTCAAGCGCTTGTAGCTGATAGCGGAATTAAAATGAAATCAAGCATTTTGAGCGTTGATGAATCAATTGTTGTTAGAAATATCGAAACAAAGTATCCTGCATTGAAAGTTATATCTGTAGAACGCAAATTTCCTAACACGGTTTGCGTTAATATAACAAATCGCGTGCCAGTATTTGCTATTGGCGTAAAGGATGGAACTATAGCTTTGATCGATAGAGAACAAAAAATAGTTGATATCGTAGATAACATTGATGACATTAATTACATCACAGTTGTAACAGGTCAATTATTAGATGGTGTGCAAAAGGGCGGGTTCTCAACAACAACTACTTATTTACGTGAGATTACGGCTGAAGCAGAAAACCTTTCATTTGTTAATCAAAGACTTTCAAGCTTCATCCCATCTATTGAATATTCAAAAGTGGATAATGGTGTCGACAATATCTTATTAAAAACGAACACTGGTGTTACTTTCGTATTGAAGAATGTAACAAATTCTGTAGGTACTTTCTTTAACTATGCTTACACTAAATATTATAACGAACTTACTGTTAATCAAAAGGCTTCAGGATATGTGTATTTGACTGATGAAGACGTATGGACTTGGTCAGATACATATCAAGAAAATTTTTAATAAAAACTGTTGACTTTCATTATAAATTAATTTATAATGAAAATATGGGTAAAGATGTTGCGATTTTAGATATCGGATCATGCAAATTAATTTTTGCGACCGGTCACAAGAATTCTATTGGATCTTGTGAAATTACTTCATTTTCCTGGGTACCATTTGCTGGATATTACGAATCAGAATTCATTAATTTGGATGGATTGCTTGATGATGTAACTAAGGTATTTACTCAGGCAAATCTTCGCAAGATGCCAAAATGTTTATATGTTGGTGTCCCTGCAGAATTTTCTAGAGTTGAAACAAAGACCTATTTAATGAACCTTGGAAGAGAAAAATTGATTTCTAGCTCAATTATTAATGAATTGCATGCTAAAGGAGATCAATATTCTAGATATGACGGCTGGGAAGTATTCTCAAGCTCTGCTATTAATTATCTTCTAGATGACGAAAGAAATGTTGTTAATCCTTACGGGGAAAGAGCAAAGAACATTAAAGCAACTATTTCTTATGTATATGTGAAGAGCGAGTTTGTTGAATTATTCGATGTTATTGCTAAACAACTTGGATTTGAAGAAGCTAAATATATTTCATCTCCATGGGCAGTGGCAACCAGATTCGTAGATGAAGATTCTAGATATTATGGAGCTTTAAGCTTAGATATCGGATTCGGAAGCACATCACTTTCTTATGTTAAGGGCGATGGCTTAGTAAAAATGGCATCTGCATCGATTGGCAAGGGAAGTATATATGGAAAACTTTCGCAACAATTGAATGTATCATTCGATGAAGCGTTAAGTATAGAAAAATCTATTAATTTAGATTTTGAAGCATTAGAAGGAGCTTTATATACAATCTTTACAGAAAGCCAAGTAAAGACTTATAGAGCAAAAGATGTAAACAATGCAGTATCTGCAAGAATCAAAGAAATAGCTGATTTTGTAAATACTGTAATAAATGAAGAACCAGGACTTATATCAGACACTGTTACATTGTATTTAACAGGTGGTGGTATAGCAGGAATCAAGGGAGGACTTATCACTTTAGAAAAATATCTAAAGAGAAAAGTAAGAGGAAGAGCTCCTGGTATAACAAATTATGACAAACCATACTTTGCATCAATGTACGCATTACTAGATGCAGCGTGTGATATAAATGACAATCAAAGTATATGGAAAAAACTATTCTAACAATTGGAGGGTATAAATATGTTGGATAATCAAGCAAGGAATGCAAAAATTTTAGTAATGGGCGTAGGCGGCGGTGGCTGCAACGCTGTAAACAGTATGATCGCTTCAGGCGTAGAAAGCGCTGAATTCGTAGCTGTTAATACTGATGCACAAGCAATCAATATGTCAAAAGCAGAATCAAAGATTACTATTGGTGCATCAATCACTAGAGGTTTAGGTGCAGGCTCAAGACCAGATGTTGGTAAGCAAGCTGCTGATGAATCTCGTAATGAATTAGACAAACAATTAGAAAATGTAGATATGCTATTTATCACTGCAGGTATGGGCGGTGGAACAGGTACAGGTGCTGCTCCAGTTATCGCTTCTATCGCAAGAGATAAGGGTATTTTAACAGTTGGTGTCGTTACAAAGCCATTCGCATTTGAAGGCGAAGTTAGAGCTAGAAA
>JAEEWC010000170.1 GCA_016287155.1 Clostridia bacterium
AGCTTCCGCATCCTAGACAGTCTAGAGCTGAAACTTGCATTCTATATTGATATCCCTTAGCGCCACCTACTTTAACTTCAGCTGTCTTAAATGTAGCAGGAGCTCCTACGAATTCCTTTTGCATTACAGGACGGATAGTAGCGTGTGGACATACGAATGCACATTGGTTACATTGGATACACTTTTCTGGATTCCATTCTGGAACTAGAACAGCAACACCACGCTTTTCATACTTTGTTGTTCCTGTTGGAACTGCACCATCTGGGTTGTTAACGAATGCAGATACAGGAAGCTTATCACCTTCTTGAGCTAACATTGGAGCGATGATTTCTGTGAAGTACTTATCATCTGTTACTGGAGTAACTACAGCGCCTTCTGTTGTTGTAGCCCATGATTCAGGGTATTTGATTTCCTTTAGATTTGCAATGGCGTTATCGATAGCAGCATTGTTCATATCAACAATTGCTTGACCCTTCTTAGAGAATGACTTCAAAACGAAATCTTTCATGTGCTTGTCAGCTTCTTCATATGGCATGATGTTAGCTAGTTTGAAGAAACAAGCTTGCATTGTTGTAGAAATACGTCCTTTTAGACCAATCTTGTTTACAACGTCGATAGCATCGATGTTATAGAACTTAGCATGCTTCTTAGCAATTAGGTTCTTCATAGAAGCTGGTAATTGAGTTTCCATTTCTTCTAATGTCCAAGGAGAGTTTAGTAAGAATGTACCGCCATCCTTTAAGTCAGATAGCATATCATACTTCAAAACGTATGCTGGGTTATGACAAGCGATGAAGTCAGCTTGGTCGATTAGGTAAGAAGACTTAATTGGGTTATCACCAAATCTTAAGTGAGAAATTGTGATACCACCAGACTTCTTAGAGTCGTAAGCGAAGTAAGCTTGAGCATACTTATTTGTGTAGTTACCAATGATCTTGATTGAGTTCTTGTTAGAACCAACTGTACCATCAGAACCTAAACCATAGAACTTACAAGAAATAGCACCAGCTGGAGCAGCGTCGATCTTTTCTTTAACGTCTAAAGAGTTACCTGTAACGTCATCAACGATACCAACAGCGAAGTGGTTCTTTGGTTGAGCAGCATCCATATTTTGGTAAACAGCGTTAACCATAGATGGGTTGAATTCCTTAGAACCTAAACCATATCTACCACCAACGATCTTAATATCTGTTTTACCAGCTTCTACTAAAGATGTAGCAACATCTAGGTATAGAGGTTCAGCTAAGCTTCCGCTTTCCTTAACTCTATCTAGAACTGTAATCTTCTTACATGTAGCTGGGATAGCATTTACGAACTTAGCGCCAACGAATGGTCTGAATAATCTAACTTTGATTAAACCAACCTTATCGCCCTTAGCGTTTAGGTAATCAACTGTTTCTTCAATAGCTTCAGCACCGCTACCCATGATTACGATAACCTTAGTAGCATCTTTAGCTCCATAGTATTGATATAGTTCATAATGTCTTCCTGTGATCTTTTCTTCATCAGCCATAGCTTCTTCAACGATAGCTGGAACTGCTTGATAGAACTTGTTAGCAGCTTCTCTTCCTTGGAAGTAAACATCTGGGTTTTGAGCTGTACCCTTTTGAACTGGGTGTTCTGGGTTTAAAGCTCTCTTCTTGAATGCATCTACATATTGTAGATATTTGCTTTCGAAAATTGGCTTAATATCTTCGTAGTCGATTCCTTCAATCTTAGAAACTTCGTGAGATGTTCTGAATCCATCGAAGAAGTGTAGGAATGGTACTGAAGATTTTAATGTTGCAAAGTGAGCAACTAATGCTAAATCCATAACTTCTTGAACTGAGTTAGAGCATAGCATTGCAAAACCTGTTTGACGACATGCCATAACGTCAGAGTGGTCTCCGAAAATGTTAAGAGCATGGTATGCAAGTGCACGAGCACTTACGTGGAAAACGCAAGGTGTTAATTCACCCGCAATTTTGTACATGTTTGGAATCATTAATAACAAACCTTGGCTGGCTGTGAATGTTGTTGTTAATGCGCCGGCTTGTAATGAACCGTGAACAGCACCAGCAGCACCTGCTTCTGATTCCATTTCTGCTAATGATAGGACTTGACCAAATAAATTCTTTCTTCCAGCTGTAGCCCACTCGTCGCAGTTTTCAGCCATAGGAGAAGATGGTGTGATAGGATAAATAGCAGCAACTTCACTGAACGCATAAGCGATATGAGCGGCAGCTGTATTTCCATCAATAGTCATTTTACCCATATGTTTTTACCTCCGTATTATTGTAAATTTGTTTTTTATAATACCGCCTAATATTATATATATTATCGCTTGCGTAGTCAATTATATTTTGCGCGCGCCATAATCATTTATTATTCGTTTTCAATACTAAATATCTTGTGCTATAATAAGCATAATTTTGGTGATGCAATGAGTGCAATTGAGTTAAATAACGTCTATTTTTCATATGTTTTAAGCGAAACAGACATAATTAAAGCTGTTAGAGGTATTTCTTTGTCTATAGAAGAAGGATCTTTTGTAGCAATCGTTGGCCATAATGGTTCAGGAAAGAGCACACTTGCAAAATTATTTAATGGACTTTTAGTTCCAGATTATGGAACAGTAAAAGTTTTCGGAATGGATACAAAAGATGCAAAGAACGTCTTTGACGTTAGAAAGAGCGTTGGTATGGTTTTCCAAAATCCAGATAATCAGATGGTAGCATCAATAATCGAAGACGATATTGCTTTCGGCCCAGAAAACCTTGGAGTAGAAAGAGAAGAAATTATTCGTAGAGTAGATTGGGCATTAGAAAAAGTTGGAATGCTTGAACATAAAAAGGGTACTCCATTTAAACTATCTGGTGGGCAAAAGCAAAGACTTGCTATTGCAGGTATTATTGCTATGAAACCAAAGGTTATCGTATTTGATGAATCAACTGCTATGCTAGATCCTCAAGGAAGAGCTGAAGTTATGAAGGTAGCTCACGAATTAAACAAAGAAGGCATGACAGTTATTTGTATCACACACTATATGGAAGAAGCCTTAGGTGCAGATAGATTAATCGTTTTAAACGATGGAAAGATAGCGCTTGATGGAACACCAAAAGATGTATTTTCACAATATGACAAATTAAAAGAAAATAGATTACAAGTACCACTTGCAACTCAAGTTGCAATTGCTTTAGACGAAGCAGGAATAAAGGTTGGTACGAATATTATGGAAAAGGATGAACTGGTAGATAAGTTATGTCAATTATTATAAAAGATTTAACATATTCATATTCTCTTGGCTCTCCATATGAGAAAAAGGCCATTTCAAACATTAATCTTGAGATTAATGATGGTGACTTTTTGGGAATTGTTGGTCATACTGGTTCAGGAAAAAGCACATTCATTCAGCACTTAAATGGATTAATTAGAGTTCAAAGTGGTGAAATTGATGTATTCGATATTAAACTTACAAACGCTAAAAAACCAAAGCCAGATTTAAAGGCATTAAGATCAAAAGTTGGAATGGTATTCCAATATCCAGAATATCAACTATTTGAAGATACAGTATATAAAGATGTTGCATTCGGTCCAAAGAATCTTGGATTATCAGAAGAAGAAATAGCTGCAAGAGTTAAAGAAGCTATCGAAATGGTAGGCTTAGATTATGAAGCTGTAAAAGATAGAGCTCCATTTGAATTGTCTGGTGGTCAAAAGAGAAGAGTTGCAATAGCAGGTATCATTGCAATGAAACCTCAAGTATTAATACTTGATGAGCCAACAGCTGGTCTTGATCCATCTGGAAAAGAACAAATTCTAGAATTAATCACAAACCTAAAGAAGAATTGCTCTCATACTATCATAGTTATTTCTCACGATATTGATGAAATCACACGTTTTGCAACAAGATTAGTTGTGTTCAATAATTCTGAAGTTGCATTCGATATGCCAATGCAAGAATTGTTCAAGCATCAAGACGAATTGGTTGAAATGGGACTAGATATTCCGCTTGCAGTTAAGATTGCAAACGACCTAAGAGCAAAGGGTGTTGCAATTTCTCAAGAGGTTGTCACAGTTAAAGATTTATTAAAAGAAATTATAGCATTGTATAATGCAAAGCATCATACAAATATTAAATACGAAG
>JAEEWC010000171.1 GCA_016287155.1 Clostridia bacterium
ACATCATCTCAAACAAGAGTTATGAATAATTTATTAACATCACTTGTTTGCCAAACTGTATATGCATACATAACAAAGAGAAAAGCTGAAGGAAAGGATGTAAGAGATGATTTTGAAGGGGAAATCGAGAAGGCTAATAAAAAAGCATTTAAGATTATCGCTCTAAATTATGGCGTTCCTCAAGATAAGTTTGAATATGCCTTTGAAATTGCCATCAAGGATGATAAAAAGGATAAATCTAAGAAAAAGGATAAGGACGATAAAAAGGACGACACATTGGTACCTAAAAAGTTCGAATATTTCAAGGGAACTCCAAAGGAGTTTTATAACAAATATATCGGCGAAGATTTCTTAAATCAATTCGTTAGAATTACAACATATCCAAAGGATGAATTAACATTCAATCAACTATACACAGATAGATATTCATTTGGTATGTATGGAAAGAAAGAAAAATATCTAAACGTATCTTACGATGATATGAAGAAGCTTTGCGTAGATCAAATTAAGAATAACGAATTAATTTGGTTTTGTTGCGATTGCTTGCAAAATAGAGATGGAAGCGAAGTTTGGGATGATCAAAGCTATGATTATAAATCAGCCTTTGGCGTAGATTTGTATTTTGATAAAGGACCAGCTATGGATTTAATGCATATTGAAATTAACCATGCAATGCTTCTATGTGGTGTAAATATAGATAAAAAGGGCAATGTAGATAGATGGAAAATTGAAAACTCTTGGGGTAAAGATGCTGGAGAAAAGGGCTACTATGTTGCTACAGAATCTTGGATGGAAAAGTACATCGGAGATGCAGGTATAAATATAAAATATTTATCTGATGAGCAAAAAGCTATGTTAGATGGTGAACCAATTGTCATAGATGGACACACAGCTGCAAAAGGTGTATAATATATATACTAGAATTTTAGTTAGTTCTACTTATAACCTTTTTAAGAACGTCCTCGCTTAATTGCGGGGATGTTTTTTTGATTTGCTTTTATATGCGCTAAATAATATAATTAGAATATGCGTAAATTAGGGTTAATATTTTTAATATTTGCTATTTTTGTACTAATGTTTGGATTAGTAGCATGTACTTTGCCAGGAAGCGAAGGCGAAGAGGAAGAAGATCCTATTTATTTTGCAGACGATCAACAATATTCAATCGACTATAAAGTAGGTGTTGCGGACTGCAATATGTCACTTGATGGTCAAGGTCATTGTACAATTAAGAAAAAATATGCATATGAATATGCTGCAGATGATGCTAGGTTATATAGTGCGTTATTTGGGGCTGGTCGTTCATTTAGTTTCAATTACACAGATTCTACAACAAAGATTAATTTTGCTAACACATATGCTTTTAGAAAAGATGGTGTTTTAGAACCATATGATGGAACGAAGGTTGCAAATGAAGTATATTGTTCATACCAAGAATGTTTAGGTAAGACATTTACTATGACTTATACAACAAAAGTTGAAGGTATGAACGCTACAATTACAGTTACAATGAAGCCAAAAAATTATAACGCAGGTGAAGTAAAATTTGCATTTGGATATACAATTACTGTTCCTGAATATGTTCAAGCTTCAGGTGAATATACAATTATTAAAGGCAAGTTTATTAAACTAAAGTTTAATTATTCAGAAGAAGATATCCCAACAACAGGACTTGAGTATTATCAAATTCTTCCAATAAAGTCTGGATATAATTCAACAATTATTAAAGAAGAAGAAGGTAGAGAAAATGGTCTTGTTGCTATACAAGATTCATCAACAACTAGATATGTTCAATTAAATAGAGATAATACATTTAGTTTTGTTCGAGCATCAACATCTGTGTCAGAAGAAAATTTATTCGAAAATGAATCTTATTATGGAAAGACATTTACAACCTCAATGTGCGTAATTCACGAAGGTGAAGCTTATCAATACGATTATGAATTGTCTTTTGATGACAATGGAAAGGCAACATATACATTCAAATCAGCTTCAATGATGAAGAATTATAGAGCATCAGAAGATGGTGTTTCGCTACTTTATTATGATATTGAAGCATTCAATGATTTAATTGGAACACATAGAGGGCTTGGTACAAGTAACAACATCTCTATTACAAACGACTATAAAATTTATGTGGATTACAACTATTCGAGATATACATTTGAGGGCGATACAAACATAGTTTTGTACAAATTTGATAAATTTTACTATCTAAAATTGAACAATGAAAACGAAACTCAAATAGTGGCAAGAATATATGGAAATGACGATATTGAGTGGGTTTTAGAAGAGTTCGAGAAGGTAGATTTTTCTGATCATTCTGAAGATTTCTAGAATAATAAATAATATAACTAAATATATTTAAGTTAAGTTTTAGGTTTCGTATCTAAAATTTAGGTATTAAAAGGAGAAGAAAATTATGCGTAAATTGATAATATTCTTATTATTTATCGTGTTTACACTAATCGCAATTGGATTCGTTACAATCCCTGGCTTTACATTCGCAACTCAAATGAAAGTTGGCGAGAAAGCAGTAGAACTAGATAGTGCAACACAAGCAACAGTAATTGACGTTCCTATCGCAGCAGCATTCATTGAACAATATTCAAAGATTCAAATCGTCATCGCTCACGATGGAACAGCCGGCTATATAGAAGTACTAGGAGCAAATAGTGATGGTGATATCACATACAAGCCAACTGAAGCCCTAGACGCAGGTGCTACATACGTATCTGGAGCAAAGGTATTAATGTGGTTATTTGCATTGCTTCTAATTATCTTATTACCAAAGAGACGTTCTAAGAAGAAAGTTAAGAAATTAGCTAGAGAAGAAGCTCTTGACGTAGTAGATGAAGAAATGGGTAGCATCCCAGCTAGATCTTATGCTCCAGCGAGAAGAAGAGATGACGGTCCTCGCGGCGGTGAAGGCAGAAGAAGAAGAGATGACTACGATGATGATTATGATTATTAATCTAATCTAAAAACGAAACTAAGGACTTGAGGAAACTCGAGTCCTTTTTCTTTATATATACGCGTAAATTAAAACGCTTGCGTAAAAATACAATATTTTGTTATAATCTTAATCGACAAAGAAAGGAAACATGTTTATTTAAAAGCACAACAGAGATTTTACCTCGATAGGCTGAAAGGGTAAAAGGTGGAAAAAATAAAGAATTCGTCCTGGAGTCATCAAGCTGAAATAGTAGTAGGTTTGGCGTTTGCTTCGTAAAAGCTCAAATGAGGCCGTGTAAACGGTGAAAATAGGTGGTAACGCGTAATTAGTAATTAACGCCCTATGGTCAATTCCATGGGGCTTATTTCATATAAAGAAATAAACGAGGTCAAAATGAAAGAGAAAATTAATCAATTAATTGAGCAAGCTACTCTTAAGATCCAAGAAAGTGCTGATTTAAATGCTATCAACGAATTAAAGGTGCAATATCTTGGAAAGGCTGGAGAAATTACAGCTTTATTAAAGGGTATGAAAGATGTTCCAAATGAACAAAAGCCAGAAATCGGTAAGTATGTTAATAAGGCAAGAGATACTATCACAGACCTTATTACAAAGAAGATGAATGACCTTCAACAAAAAGCTATGAATGCTAAGATGATGAAGGAACAAATCGATATTACATACGATGAAAAGAATCTAAATCGCGGTTCTTTACACCCATGTACATTAGTTATTGATGAAGTATTAGACATCTTTACTGGTATGGGATTCACAGTAGGTAATGGTCCAGAATTAGAAATGGATAAGTTTAACTTCCAATTATTAAACATTCCAAAGGATCACCCATCTAGAGATATGCAAGATACATTCTACGCTGGAGAAGATTTATTGTTAAGAACTCAAACATCTGCAGTTCAAGCAAGAACAATGATAAATACACAACCTCCAATTAAGATTGTATGTCCAGGTAAGGTTTATAGACCTGATTACGATGCAACTCACTCACCAATGTTCCAACAAATCGAAGGTCTTGTCGTAGACAAGCACGTAACTCTTTGTGATTTAAAGGGACTTTTAGAGTTATTCGCACAAAAGTTGTTTGATGATAATACAAAGGTTAGATTCCGTCCATCATATTTCCCATTCACAGAACCATCTGTAGAAGTTGATGTTACATGTTCAGTATGCCACGGTAAGGGATGCAGAATTTGTAAGGGAACAGGTTGGATTGAAATTCTAGGCGCTGGTGTTGTAAATCCAAAGGTTTTAGACAGCTGCGGTATTGATTCAACAAAATATTCTGGTTTAGCTTTCGGTCTAGGCGTTGAAAGAATCGCTATGATTAAGTATGGTATTCCAGACATCAGAATCTTATTTGAAAACGACGCACGTTTTCTTAAGTCATTCAAATAGGAGGTAAGTATGAAAGTTTCATTAAAATGGTTAAAAGACTTCGTTGATATAGATGTAGATTTACAAACACTTGCAGATAAGATGGTATCTGTAGGTTTAGAAATCGAAGAAATAATTGATGCTTCTCAAAATATGAAGAACGTAGTTCTTGGTAAGATTGAAAAGTTAGAAAAGCATCCTGATTCAGATCACTTACAAATCTGCCAAATCAATATTGGAAAGGCTGATTTAGTACAAATTGTTACTGGTGCACAAAATGTTCATGAAGGAGATTTAGTTCCAGTAGCTTTACATAATTCATTACTTCCAACAGGACAAGAAATCAAGAAAGGTAAGTTAAGAGGCGTAGAATCTAACGGTATGTTATGTTCTGGCGAAGAATTAAAACTTACAGAAGAAGATTACGAAGGCGCATCTGTATATGGAATTATGATTATGAGCAAGGAAACAGCACCACTTGGTACTGATATGAATGAAATCCTTGGAAATAACGATGTAGTTTTAGATGTAGGCGTTACAGCAAATAGACCAGATTGTAATTCAATACTTGGTATTGCTAGAGAAGTAGCTACAGTTTTAAACAAGCCACTTAAGATGCCAGATATCTCATTTGAACCAAAGAAAGGTACAAATGTAAATGATATTGTTAAAGTTACAGTTCATGATAAAGAATTATGTCCAAGATATATGGCTGGTGCAGTTACAAATATTAAGATTGCTCCATCTCCAGAATTCATCAAGGAAAGAT
This sequence comes from Clostridia bacterium, assembly GCA_016287155.1. Taxonomy (GTDB): domain Bacteria; phylum Bacillota; class Clostridia; order Christensenellales; family UBA3700; genus UBA3700. The sequence continues at coordinate 5,118 of JAEEWC010000171.1, forward strand.
TAAATTCAGTTGGTATTAGATCTATCAATAATATCGTAGATATTACAAACTTCGTTTTAATCGAAATTGGACAACCAATGCATGCTTTTGATCAAGACTTCTTAGAAGGACATGAAATCAACGTAAGACGTGCTACAAACGGAGAAAAGATTGTAACTTTAGATGAAAAGGAAAATATCTTAAACGATTCTATGCTAGTTATCGCTGATGGTACAAAGCCAGCTTGTATGGCAGGTATCATGGGTGGATTAAATTCTGGTATCAAAGATACAACAAAGACAGTTGTATTCGAAAGTGCTAAATTCGCAAGAGATAACATTAGACGTACAGCAAGAACTCTAAATCTACATTCTGATTCTTCATTCAGATTTGAAAGAGGTATCGATTTCGATTCTCAAAGATTAGGTTTATATAGAGCATTACATTTAATTCAAGAATATAACTGTGGTGATATCTGCGAAGGTATTATTGATGAGCTTTCAAAGGAATTAAAGCCACAAGTTATTGAAACAACACTTGATGCAATCAACAGCATCCTAGGAATTGAAGTTCCAGCCGATGTAGTATCAAAGATACTAAATGGTTTACAAATCGAAACAACTATCACTGGAAACAAGATTAAGTGCATCGCACCATTATTCAGAGATGATATCGAAAATGCTAACGATATAGCTGAAGAAGTAATCCGTTACTATGGTTATGATAAAGTAGAAAACGGCACACTAGAGGGCTGCAGCCATACTCAAGGTGGATTAAACGTAGAGCAAAAGCTACAAAAGATGGTAAAAGAAATCTGTGTATCTAATGGATATTCAGAAACATTAACATATTCATTCATCTCACCAAAAGCTTACGATCAACTAAGAATTGATGAAGAAAACGATTTAAGAAAGTATATAACACTTCTAAATCCACTTGGCGAAGATATGTCTGTTATGAGAACAACTCTAGCATATTCTATGCTAAATTCTTTAGCTACTAACTATCTAAAGAACATTA
>JAEEWC010000172.1 GCA_016287155.1 Clostridia bacterium
AGTAAATCGTGTACCCACCGGCAACATATACTCCTGTTACTTCCTTGTTTGAAATTTGAGAAATAAGTGTGTCGTATGACACTTCTTGTGGCTTGTTTTGATTTCTATATATTACCAACCACAAAATAACAACAAGAAGTATAATCATTACAGAAACGATAATATATCTCATTGCTAAATGCTTGTTTTTATTATTCATAAATAATACCTCGATAATATACATAATAAATAACAAAACTTAAAAAGTCAATAATTATTAAGCGCGCCCGAATTGTGACAACAAGTGTGACAACTAAATTACGTAGATTTTATCGATATTTTCTATATTTTAAAAAATTGTGTGACAAGTGTATTTTTATAGTGTGACAACAGCCCTTTTATATGCTGTCACACTATAAAAATAGCCCATTTTTGAGATTCATTTTGTCCTTAAAATATATGTATATCGGATTGTTGAATATTATTCGTATTTGATTTATAATATTTTACGTACGAAATATAAATATTTAGAGGTGAACTATGTATCTAATCGGAATTGACGTAGGCGGCATGAGCATTAAAGGCGGAATTGTAAATAGCGACAATGGTAAAATTCTTGTTCAACATGCAATCCCTACAACAGCAAAATATACAAAAGAATATAGCATTAGCGAAGATATTGCAAAAGTCATCGATTATATCTTAAACGAAGCAAACATGAAAATTGATGATATCGTAGGTATTGGTATCGGCCAACCAGGTTCAATTGATTCAGAAAGAGGTGTTATCCGTTATAGCAACAACATCGCTCTAGAAAATGTACCAGTAGTTGACGAATTACATAAGAAATACAACTTACCAATTTATATTTCTAACGATGCAAACTGTGCTGCTTTAGGCGAATATGTGTTTGGTGCAGGAAGAGGATATAAAGACATCGTGTTCATTACATTAGGAACAGGTGTTGGTTCAGGTATTATAATTGATGGAAAATTATTTGAAGGAAGAGCAGGTGCTGGAGCCGAAGCTGGTCACATGGTAATCGTTGTTGATGGCGAAAAATGTAACTGTGGAAGCAGAGGATGCTGGGAAACATACGCTTCTGCTACTGCCCTAATTAGACAAACAAAAGCTGCTATGGAATTACCACAAAACAAAGATTCTTTAATGCACGAAATTGCAAAAGAAGAAGGAAAAGTTTCAGGAAAGACTGCTTTCGTTGCTGCAAAGAAAGGTGACGCTGCAGGACAAGCTGTTGTTAATCAATATATTAAATATATTGGCGTTGGTCTTATCAACATGGCAAACATCTTTAGACCAGACGCAATCTTAATCGGTGGCGGTATTTCTAAAGAAAAAGATTATTTAACAAACCCACTTCAAAAGATGATGGACGAAGAAGCTTTCGGTGGAAAGTTTAATCCTCGTGTTGTTGTTAAGACGGCTTCTCTTCAAAACGATGCAGGTATCTTAGGTGCCGCAGCATTAGTTATCAAAGAATAATTTAAATATTTTGAGATATCAAGGCTAGTTTTCGGACTAGCCTTTTTTATTGCAAAAAATTGGACCGCCTATCTTTTTAGACAGACGGTCCATCAATTCTAATTAATCAAATTTGATTATTCTTGTGTTGGAGTTTCTTCTTGTTGAACTTCTTGTCCTTCTTCAACGCCTTCAGTGTTTTCTTCATCTTCATCAACGTGAGGTACAGTTGCTATAGCTGCAATCTTTTCGCCCTTGTCGTTCTTCTTGATGATAACACCTTGTGTATTTCTACCCATCTTAGAGATTTGGCTAACCTTTACTCTCATTACAACGCCCTTATCTGTAATGATGATAATATCGTCGTTTTCTGGATCTACTAACTTAACGTTTACAACGTTACCAGTCTTATCGTTTAGAACTCCGACCTTAACACCCTTACCGTTTCTGCCTTGTAGAGTATATTCGCTTAAGTCTGATCTCTTACCATATCCGTTTTCTGTAATAGTTAATACATCGTATCCTTCTCTTACAAGAGTCATATCTACAACCTTTTCGCCAGCAGATAAGCTAATTGACTTAACACCTTGAGATGTTCTACCTGTTGGTCTTACTGTATCTTCAGCGAATCTGATACACTTTCCACCAGAAGAAGCCATAATGATTTGATCTCCATCTGTTGCTAAATCTACACCGATTAATTCATCGTCATCAACTAAAGTGATAGCAATCTTACCATTGTTTTGAATTCTTTCGAATTCAGCAAGGTCTGTCTTCTTAATTAAACCATTCTTTGTTGCTAAGATGATGTATGCATTCTTATCGTCTGCCTTTGCGAATTCGTTAATGAACTTTTCTGGTACTCTTACGAATGCTGTAATCTTTTCATCATTATTAGCATCAATACTTAATAGATTTACGATAGCTCTACCCTTAGATTGGCTAGTAGCAGCAGGTACTTGGTAACCTCTTAATCTGTATACCTTACCCTTATTTGAGAAGAACATTAGATCTTCGTGTGTATTTGTAATTAATACATTTTGTACGAAATCATCTTCTTTTGTTCTATGTCCTGTCTTACCAATTCCACCCTTATTTTGGACTCTGTATTCACTTATTGGCATTCTCTTGATGTATCCTTGGTTAGTAATTGTGATAGCAATATCTTCTCTTGGGATTAAATCTTCATCTGTAATATTTGATGAATCATAAGTGATTTCAGATAATCTTGGGCTTCCGTATCTTGCCTTAATATCTTCTAGGTCTTCCTTAATTATGTTTACAACTCTTTGTGGGTTAGCTAAGATATCTCTATAGTCTTCCATTTGCTTTAATAAGTCATTTAATTCAGATTGTAACTTATCAATAGCTAAGTGTGTTAAGCTTTGAAGTCTCATATCCATGATAGCGTTTGCTTGCTTTTCACTTAATTCGAACTTCTCCATTAAGTTTTGAACACCAGTTGCTCTATCGTTAGATGCTTTGATTGTCTTAATAACTTCATCAATGTTGTTTAATGCCTTCATTAAACCTTCTAAGATATGAGCTCTTTCGCCAGCTTTATTCAAAT
>JAEEWC010000017.1 GCA_016287155.1 Clostridia bacterium
ATCATGGCAGGAAGCCCATGTCCAGTTCCAGTTATGAAAGAAGTATTAAATAAGATGAACATGAAGGAAATCACAATCGTTTATGGTCAAACAGAAGCATCTCCAGGCTGCACAATGAGTAGTACAGATGATTCTATGGAAGTAAGAGTAGAAACGGTTGGTAGACCATTGCCATATATCGAATGCGGAATTGTTAACCCAGAAACAAATGAATTCTTAGGCGACAACGAAGTAGGCGAATTCGTAGCTAGAGGATATAACGTAATGAAGGGCTACTATAAGTTACCAACAGAAACAATGCAAGTTATAGATAATGAAGGCTGGTTACATACAGGTGACTTATCTATGAGAACAGAAGATGGTAACTACAAGATCACTGGTAGATTAAAGGATATGATCATTCGTGGTGGTGAAAACTTATATCCAAAAGAGATCGAAGACTTCATGTACACAATACCAAAAGTACAAGACGTACAAGTTGTAGGTGTACCAGATGAAAAATACGGCGAAGAAGCATATGCATTTGTTATCTTGAACGAAGGTGAAGAAGCAACCGTAGAGGAAATTAAAGAATACATGTCAACAAGAATCGCTAAGCATAAGATTCCACGTTACATTGATTTCGTTAAGTCATTCCCAATGAACGTTGCAGGTAAAATCTTAAAGTACAAGATGCGTGAAGATGCAAAAGCAAAGATAAGCGGAATGTAATATGGACAACAAGAGAGTAACACTTTTTTCAGGACACTATGGTTCAGGTAAGACCAACGTTGCATTAAACTATGCAATCTATTTGAAGGAAAAAGGTGTAGATGTAGAAATCTACGATATGGACATTGTAAATCCTTATTTTAGAACACTAGACGGGAAGGACATGTTAGATAAACACAATATCCCACTTGTTGTATCAGATTATGCAAATACTAACGTAGACGTTCCAGCGATGAACAGCGGTGCTTATAGAATGATTCATGATAAATCAAAAGCAGCAGTTGTAGACGTTGGAGGAGATGACAGAGGAGCTCTAGCTCTAGGCAGATTTGAAAAGGCTCTAAAAGAAGAGAATGATTTCGATATGCTACTTGTTATCAACAAATATAGATTTGAAACACAAAACGCCGAAGATACTCTTCAAATCATGAAGGAAATCGAATATGCGTGCAAGATTCCTTTTACTGGAATCGTAAACGATTCAAATCTTGGAAAGGAAACAACAAAAGAAACTGTTTTGAAAAGCTTAGAGTTCGCAAACGAAGTTTCTAAGAAAACAGGATTGCCAATAAAGTTTACCTGTGTCGAGAGGGGACTTTATGATGAACTAAAAAATGAGATAAATAACTTGGTTCCAATAGACGTAATTCATTACGGCGTTTGGTGCTAAAACTTATAGGAGATGTGAAATGGCAAAAGTTACATTTAACGAGGACAGATGCAAAGGTTGTGGACTTTGTGTTACAGCATGTCCAAAGAAGTTAGTTCAACTATCTAACAGAATGAATTCGAAAGGATATCATCCAGCTGAAATAACTAATCAAGAAGCATGTATTGGATGCGCTAGCTGCGCTATTATGTGCCCAGATACTGTTATTACAGTTCAAATGAAGTAGGAGGCGTGATTATGGCAGAAAAGGTTTTAATGAAAGGAAATGAAGCATTAGCAGAAGCTGCTATCACAGCAGGATGCAGACACTACTTCGGTTATCCAATTACTCCACAAACAGAAGTAGCCGCATATATGGCTAAAAGAATGCCAAAGATTGGTGGAACATTCTTACAAGCAGAAAGCGAAGTTGCTGCTATTAACATGGTATTAGGCGCAGCTGCAGCAGGTGTAAGATCAATGACAAGTTCATCAAGCCCTGGTATTTCTCTAAAGAGCGAAGGAATTTCTTACATGGCAGGATGCGATGTTCCAGCAGTTATCGTTAACGTAGAAAGAGGCGGTCCAGGTTTAGGTGGTATTCAACCATCTCAATCAGACTATTTCCAAGCAACTAAGGGTGGCGGTCATGGTGATTATCACTTAATCGTTTTGGCTCCAGCTTCAGTTCAAGAAATGTATAGTTTAACAATTAAAGGTTTTGAAATAGCAGATAACTACAGAATACCAACAATGATTCTAACAGATGGTACAATCGGCCAAATGATGGAACCAGTTAGTTTAGATGCTGTAGAAGTTAAGCAATTTGATAAACCATGGTCAGCATGCGGACAAAGAGGCAGAGATCATAGAAATATCATCAACTCTTTAAGCTTAAAACCAGAAGAATTAGAGCAATGGAACTTTGATAGATACAAGAGATACGAAATCGTTAAGGAAAAGGAAGTTATGTACGAAGAGTTCATGATGGACGACGCTGAAGTATGTATCGTAGCTTTCGGTATCGCAGCAAGAGTTTCAAAGAATGCTATTGTTGAAGCAAGAAAGCAAGGAATCAAAGTAGGTATGATTAGACCAATCACTCTATGGCCATTCCCAGAAAAGGCCCTAAAGGCTGCAGCTGAAAAGTGCAAGGCATTCGTTTCTGTAGAATTATCTATGGGACAAATGATAGACGATGTTAAGTTAGCAATCGAATGCAAGAAACCAGTTTTATTATGCAATAGAACAGGCGGTATGATTATGTCACCAGACGAAGTCGTAGCTAAGATTGTTGAAGCATCTAAGATGTAGGAGGTAAAGAATATGGATTTCAAGAAAACTAAAGGTTTAACAGACGCTCCATTACATTATTGTCCAGGATGTACTCATGGTATCATCCATAGATTGGTAGCAGAAAGCTTAGAAGAACTAGGCGTATTAGATAGAACAGTTGGTGTAGCATCTGTAGGATGTAGTGTATTCACATATAATTACTTCAACTGCGATATGGTTCAAGCAGCTCACGGACGTGCTCCAGCAGTTGCTACAGGTATCAAGCGTGCTCGTCCAGATGATATCGTATTTACATATCAAGGTGATGGAGATTTAGCAGCTATTGGTACAGCTGAAACAGTTCATTCAGCAGCAAGAAACGAAAACATAACGATAATTTTCGTAAATAATGCAATTTACGGAATGACAGGTGGACAAATGGCTCCAACAACTCTACCTAATCAAATTACACAAACATCTCCATATGGAAGAGACGTTACAGTTGTAGGTTACCCTGTTAAAGTTTGCGAAATGTTATCTCAAGTAGATGGCGCTTCATATGTTGAAAGAGTTGCTGTTAATAACGTTAAAAACATTATGAAAGCCAAGAAGGCAATTAAGAAGGCATTCCAAAACCAAATCGAAGGTAAGGGATTCTCTCTAATTGAAGTACTTTCTACATGTCCAACAAACTGGGGTAAGTCTCCAGCAGACGCAATCAAGTGGTTAGATGACAATATGGCAACATATTATCCACTAGGAGTATATAAAGACAAGGAGGCAACAAAGAATGACTAGTAGCGTTATTTTTGCCGGATTCGGTGGACAAGGTATTCTTTTCTCAGGAAAAGTATTAGCAACAGCAGGATTAGTTGAAGGCAAGGAAATTAGCTGGTTACCATCATATGGTCCAGAAATGAGAGGAGGTACAGCTAACTGTAGTGTTATCATTTCAGATTCACCAATTGGCTCACCAATCATTTCAGTTCCAAATGTAGTAATCGCTATGAATAGACCATCTTTAGATAAGTACATTAATGTAGCAGAAAGTGGAGCTTACATCTTCTATGATAGTTCTTTAATCGATGAAGAAATCACAAGAAAGGATGTTAAGGCTTTCCCAATCCCAGCTACAAAAATGGCTAGTGATAGTTCTTTAACAGGATTAGCAAACATGATCATGTTAGGCAAGATGGTAAAAGAAAGCGGAGCCGTTTCATATGATTTAATTATGGATGGTTTAAAGAAGGTTGTATCAGCTAAGCACGCAGACAAACTAGAAAAGAACATTAAGGCATTAGATTTAGGATACAATTTCTAATCTAAAGAGAACGGGGAAAGGAGAAAGATATGACAGAACAATTAAAAGAAATGGGAATGAGAATGGCAGACCTTCGTGAAGTTATGGGTTACACAACTATTGAAGTTGCTGAAAGACTTGGAATTTCAGAAGAAGAATATATCGCTTACGAAAAGGGCGAAAAAGATTTCTCATTCAGCACAATGTACAATGTTGCTAAGATTTTTAATGTTGATGTTGTTAACTTACTAAGCGGAGATACAGCTCCTCAATTAACAGGATGTGCTTTAGCTAGAAAGGGGCAAGGTTTCAAGATTATTAAAGATAATCAATATGACTATCGTCACTTAGCATTCACATTTAAAGACAAATTAGCAGATCCATTTATGGTAACTGTTTTGCCAGAACAAGGCGATTTAGTATTGCATTCTCACTCTGGTCAAGAATTTAACTATGTCGTATCAGGTATGGTTAAATTCACATTCGGTGAAATGTCATACGAATTAGAGGCTGGAGATAGCGTTTATTTCGACGCTACAACACCTCATAAGGAAGAAGCAATGAAAGGAAAGCCAGCCAAATTCATTGCTGTTGTAATTGAAGAAAAGTAAAAATATAAAATTTTAGGAGAACGTAATAATGACTATTTATGAAAAGTACATCGGAAGAACAAGAGATTCTTTCGAGAGTTTAAAGGACGCACAAGAGAATTTCAAAATCTCTTATCCTGACAACTTTAACTTTGCATATGATGTTATCGACGAATTGGGGACAACAAAGCCTCATAAGTTAGCGATGATCTGGGTTTCAAACGAAGGAGAAGAGAAGAAATTCACTTTCCAAGATTTGAAGAACTTATCTAACAAAGCAGCTAACTACTTTACATCATTAGGCATCGTTAAAGGGGATAGAGTATTGTTGGTATTGAAGAGAAGTTACCTATTCTGGGTTGCCTTACTAGGCTTACACAAGATAGGAGCTATCGGTATTCAAGCTACACACATGTTAATGGCGAAAGATTATGTGTATAGATGCCAAGCAGCCGAAATTAAAGCAGTCATTATTACGGGCGACAACGACGTCGTAGAAAGATTTGACGAAGGCGCCGATGCCTGCCCTACAGTTAGAATTAAAATTACAACAAAAGGAAAGAACGTTAAAGGATGGTTAAAGTTCGAAGAAGGACTAGACCAAGCAAGTGATCAATGGGAAAGACTAAAGGATC
>JAEEWC010000173.1 GCA_016287155.1 Clostridia bacterium
CAGCATTAACAGATCCATGCATATCATATAGTGGATATGGTAAGAATGCACTATGGAAATTTACAGCATGAATATTATCATATGTATTGAATTCTTTAGTAATTAAAGCATTTTGGTCAATATGATAAGATCTTGTAGAATCAGTATCAACTTCTTGGAATAACATAAAATCTGGATTTAAAGCCTTTATTGTATTTATGGCTCCAGATGTGTTTTGTTGTACCCTTTCTTCGCTAAATGCTTTTGACCAATGACCGCAAGTCTCATTACCTGCATCATCATATCCAGTGTCTAAGAAGAATGTGAAATCTTGTGAGTACGCACCAAAACCTATGTTATAAGTTGTACATGAATATTCTGTGTTAACATCAATAGCATCTTCTGTTGCAAAGCTATTAACGCTTAGGTCTAAATCGCCTATTCTATAATAACTAGCAAAAATGTAAGCTACGAATGAACCTGCAAAAACAATAATCAAACCAATTACTGCAGCAAGTGTAATTAAAGTGATTTTTAAACCTTTCTTCATAATTTCCACCTCTTTTTTATTATACTTTTTTTAATATACAAATATCAATATGGATACTTTTAGGCAAAAATCGAGTTTTACATATCGCAAATTTTACATTATTCGTTTTTAAAACAAAGTTTTATGTGTTATTATAATAGTGACATCTGAATACAATCCTCTTTTGTAACTGACGGAGTTGTGGAATACCACAGGGGAGCAAAAGAGTTATCGTCGACCGTCTGGGCAAGAATGTGTAGCTCGGGTCGATTTTTTGTTATATGGAGGTGCTTTATGGAAGCATGGAGAGGTTTTAAAGAAGGAAATTGGACAAATGAAATTGACGTTAGAAATTTCATTCAATTAAATTACACTCCTTATCTTGATGGCCCAGAATTTTTACAAGGACCAACAGACAGAACAAAAAGAGTGTCAAAAAGATTAGATGATCTTCTTCGTCAAGAATTTGAAAAAGGTGGAGTTTTAGACATCGATACTCATACAGTATCTACTGTTTTTGCATTTAAGCCAGGTTATGTTATTAAAGAAGACGATATTATCGTTGGTCTTCAAACAGATGAACCTTTAAAGAGAGCTATTTCACCTTTTGCTGGATTCAGAATGAGTGAACAAGCTTGTAAAGCTTATGGATATGAAATTGGCGAAAACATCAGAGATGAGTTCAAGTATAGAACAACTCATAACGATGGTGTTTTCAAGGCATACACTGATGATATGAAGAGAGCTAGACACTGCGGTATCTTAACTGGACTTCCAGATGCTTATGGTAGAGGAAGAATCATCGGCGATTATAGAAGAATTGCTCTTTATGGTATGGACTATCTAATGGAGCAAAAGAAAAAGGATAAAGCTATTCTTGGTTTAAATGAAATGAGCGAAGAAAACATCCACTTAATCGAAGATGTTGCAAAGCAATTAGATTTCATGCAAGCCCTTAAAGATCAAGCTGCCCTATATGGCTGTGACATTTCAAAGCCAGCTACAACTGCTCGTGAAGCTATCCAATGGTTATATTTCGGATACCTTGGTGCTGTTAAAGAACAAAACGGTGCGGCAAACAGTATTGGTAGAATTACAACATTTTTAGATATTTATCTAACAAGAGATATGAACGAAGGCACATTAACTGAAGCCCAAGCTCAAGAATTAATCGACGATTTAGTTGTTAAATTAAGATTAGTAAGACACTTAAGAACCCCAGAATACAATGAATTGTTTGCTGGAGATCCTACATGGGTTACAACATCTGAAGGTGGTATTGGTGAAGATGGCAGACCACTTCTAACAAAGACAAGTTATAGAATGCTTCAAACCCTATACAATCTTGGACCATCAGCAGAACCAAACATCACAATTTTATGGTCAGAGGATTTACCAAAGCCATTTAAGGAATTCTGTGCAAAGGTTTCTATCGATACAGATTCTATTCAATATGAAAACGATGATGTTATGAGAAAGACATATGGCGACGATTATGCTATTGCTTGTTGCGTATCTGCTATGAAGGTTGGTAAGCAAATGCAATTCTTCGGAGCTAGATGTAACCTAGCAAAGGTATTATTGATGTCTCTAAATGGCGGTAAAGATGAAATCCACGGAATTCAAGTTGCTCCAGAAGGCAAAGTATATGACGAAGAACCTCTAAAGTATGAAGACGTTTTAGAATCATTTGAATTCTATGCTTC
>JAEEWC010000174.1 GCA_016287155.1 Clostridia bacterium
CTATGTGCGTATGATTTAGATGGTATAGAGTCTATCTTTCCACCCATTTGAGATGGTATTAATTCTAGTTTCAATTCTTTAAATCCTCAATTCTTAATTTTTCGATTCTGCAATCGCCAAAAGCATATGGAACTACTGCGTTAACACAATCTCCTTCTGCCTTTTTGTCTAATTTAATAACTTCAAGCATATCGTTTATGGAATATTCTTCATCGATATGCATATCGTATCTATCTAATAATACTTGTACTTTATCATAAGCAACTTGAGCCATCTTGCCTTGCTTTAAGGAAATATCTGAGATAATCTTCAATCCTTGAGCTACAGCAATACCATGTGGAATTGTATAGTTGCTTAATTTTTCAATAGCATGTGCAAATGTATGGCCAAGATTTAAAAGTCTTCTTAAATTAGATTCCTTCTCGTCTTCTTCAACAATGTATTTTTTATATCTAATACATAATTCAACGAACTTATCTACATTAGTTGAGCAAGTAACACCATTTGTAACTAAGCTTTCAAGTTCGCCATCCATAAGCATTGCGTATTTGATACCCTCCCCCATACCGTTTTTATATTCTGTACAAGGAAGTGTATCTAATGTCTTTAAATCAATAATTACTTTAATTGGTTGGTAGAAGCTTCCAACTAGGTTTTTACCGTTTGGCAAATCTACTGCTGTCTTACCACCAACTGATGAATCAATCATAGCAAGAAGTGTTGTTGGAACTTGAACAAAGTCAATTCCTCTCATATATGTACTTGCTACAAATCCTGCTAAATCTCCAACTACGCCACCACCAAGAGCTACGATTAAATCGCCTCTTTTGAAGTTTTGGGAAGCCAAATATTCTTGAATTTCCATAAACGTATTGAGATTTTTGCTTTTTTCTCCATGGTTGAATGTGAAAACGCACACATTATATGAAGCATCTTTTAGAGACTTTAGAACTATCTCTCCATATAGTGGATATACGATATCATCAGAGATAATACATACATTGCACTTATTCTTTATGGCACTAATATTTGCGCCAATAGATTGTAATAAATTTCTTCCTATTTCGATATCGTAGTTTTTAGATGCGTTTACATTAATTACCATTGTTAATTCTCTCTTGTAATTTCTTTGCACGAAGTGATTCAACTTCTTCTTTCGCGATTCTACCTTCATCAAGCAGTTTTTCTAAAGTTTCTTTATCATTATTATCTAATGCTTTTTTAAATGCTTCAAGATTTTCTTGAAGATTTTGAATTTGAGGAATTAGATAATCTCTATTCTCTAACATTAATTCTGACCACATTTCAGGATTTAGTTTAGCAACTCTTGTCATATCTCTAAATGATCCAGCAGAGAATCCGTAGTGTGTTGTAGCTAAAGGATTCTTGATATAGCTGCTAGATACGATATGAGCTAATTGTGATGTAAATGAAATCATTTCATCATGTTCTTGAGGAGTTGTAATAACTAATCCTTCAAATCCTAACTCTAGCGCAAATTCTTTAATCTTTACTAAGGCTTCAAGTGGAGTTTTTATTGGCACAATTAGCATTGTAGCCTTTTCATATAAACTTGCTTGAGAGTGAGAGAATCCACTGAATTCTCTACCTGCCATAGGGTGGCCACCTGCGAATATTAAATCAGGATATAGATAATGCAAATGTTTCATCTTTTCACAGATGCTTCTCTTTGTACCGCCACAGTCAATAACGATACAGCCCTTCTTTAGATATGGAACCCATTCATCTAAAGCTTCTTCAATGGCTCTTGGATATAAAGTAATAATCAACATATCCAATTCTTTTGCATTCTCTTTTGTTAAGCGTTCTTGAATAGCACCACAAAGTTCTGCCTTTTGCATTGTGCTTTCATGTAGAGCAAGACCATAAACTTTATGTGAAGTCTTTGCAGATATAGCTCTACCAAATGATCCGCCTATTAATCCTAATCCAATAATACCTATATTCATATTAGCTTCTTACCTTACCTACAAGTGGTAGCATTACGTCTACTTTCTTTACTACTTCTTCGAATTGTTCTGGACGAAGAGATTGTGCACCATCGCA
>JAEEWC010000175.1 GCA_016287155.1 Clostridia bacterium
GTTAAAAGAAATTATAGCATTGTATAATGCAAAGCATCATACAAATATTAAATACGAAGATGCTAAATCAAGCGGATTTACGTTTGCATTTGGCGAGGATGAGGTGTTCAAAAATGAATAGTGGTTTCTCTTTTGGACAATATTATCCAGCCTCATCTGTGATTCATAGAATGGACCCTCGTTGCAAGATCATTTTGACCATTGCATATATGGTTGCAATCTTCTTGGTTAAGTCATATCTTGGATACCTTGTCACAGCTGTGTTGCTATTTAGTACAGTTGCATTATCTAAGGTTCCACTAAAGGTTGTTGTTAGAAGTATTAGAGCAGTAATATTCCTATTAGTTTTCACTTTAACTATTAACCTTTTATTCTATAAGCAAGGTGAAGTTATTGTATCATGGTGGAAGATAACCATTACATGGCAAGGTATAGATTTTGCTATAAAGATGCTATTTAGATTAACACTTCTTGTAATGGGAGCTTCAATGCTAACATTTACGACAACTGCAACAGAACTTACTGATGGGCTTGAAAGTTTAATGTATCCTCTAAAGTTTATAAAGGTTCCAGTTCATGATATAGCAATCATTATGAGCATTGCTTTAAGATTCATTCCAACTTTAGTTGAAGAAACTCAAAAGATTATGAATGCTCAAAAAGCAAGGGGAGCAGAATTAGATACAGGTAACTTTTTTAAGCGTGTTAAAGCTATGCTTCCAATTCTAATTCCGCTATTTGTTTCTGCATTTAGAAGAGCGGATGAACTTGCAGATGCTTTGGATGCTAGATGCTATAACGCATCAGATAAGAGAACAAAGATGAAAGTCCTAAAATTTAGACTAAGAGATTATATGGGATTATTAATAGTTGCTCTATTTATTGCAGCTATTTGTGTTGATGCATACGCATTTGGCGGTGCATATGTAGATAATTTAATAATCGGTTTAATTAAAGGTGCGCTATGAGATATCTATTGACTATATCTTATGATGGCAGCGATTTTTATGGATTCCAAAGACAAAACGATTTGGTAACTATTCAAGGCGAACTTGAAAAGGCACTTCATACAATTTTGCAAGAAGATATTCAAATTGTTGCATCAGGAAGAACGGATGCAGGCGTTCATGCTTTAGGCCAAGTTGCACACTTTGATACAACAAAAGAAATTAAAGATATTTCAAAGTTTATTTATTCTCTAAATTCATTACTTCCAAAGTCAATTGATGTATTGAAAATGGAGCTAAAAGATGATGATTTTCATGCTAGATATTCAACTAAAGAAAAGACATATATTTATAAGATTTATTTGTCAAAGACAAATGAGCCTCTAAAAAGAAAGTATTTCCATATCTGTTCTTACGATTTAGATATAGATAAAATGAAGCAAGCAATTAAAGCAATTATTGGCGAGCATGATTTCAAAGCTTTCTGCGTAGAAAACCCGCAAATTAAAACAACAATTCGTGAAATTTATGATGCGCATATTGAGGTTTTAGATGGCGGAAAAGAGATAGATATAGTGCTTACTGGGAATGGATTTTTACACAATATGGTAAGATCAATTGCTGGAACTTTAGTAGATATTGGAAGAGGAAGATTTACTGTTGAGGATATGGCAAAAATCCTTGAATCAAAAAATCACCAAAAAGCTGGCAAGACTTTAGACGGCTGCGGTCTTTACTTATATAGCGTAAAATATAGCGCATAAATTAATAAAAAAGTGTATAAAGCGTTTGACATCGAAAAATATATTTTATAAAATGTTTAGGCAATTGTAATGAGCATACGATAGAAAAACTAGCCCCTATGAGTGTGCGCCGCGAATCATTACGAAAACAAAAAGAATTTTAATTGGAGGGTTCAAAACCATGAAGACATATATGGCAAAGCCTGAGGATATCGAAAGAAAGTGGTACGTTGTAGATGCTACAGATCTAGTTTTAGGTAGATTAGCTTCAAACGTTGCTTCTGTCCTAAGAGGTAAGAATAAGCCAACATATACACCAAACGTTGATACTGGTGACTATGTAATCGTTATTAACTGCGATAAGGTTGTTTTAACAGGAAACAAATTAGAAGACAAATATCATACTCATTACACTGGATATATCGGTGGATTAAAGAAGATTCAATACAAGACATTAATGGCAACAAAGCCAGAATATGCTGTTGAATTAGCTGTTAAGGGTATGCTTCCAAAGAATAGCTTAGGAAGACAAATGCTTAAGAAATTACACTGCTATGCAGGTTCTGAGCACAATCACGAGGCACAAAAGCCAGTTGAACTAAAGTTCTAATTGAAGGAGATAACTTATGGTAGCTAAGAAAAAGACATCAAAGAAAATCCAATTCCTAGGAACAGGAAGAAGAAAGAAGGCTATTGCTAGAGTAAGATTACTTCCAGAAGGATCTGGCAATATCACAATCAACAACAAGTCTCTAGACGAATATTTCGGATTAGATACATTAAAATATATCGTAAATCAACCACTTGAATTAACAAACAACACATCTAAGTATGATGTTATCGTTAACGTTAAGGGTGGCGGCTTCACAGGACAAGCTGGTGCTATTAGACATGGTATCTCTAGAGCATTAGTTCTAGCTGACGCTGAAACAAAGGCAGATTTAAAGAAAGCTGGTTTCTTAACAAGAGACCCAAGAGCAAAGGAAAGAAAGAAGTACGGTTTAAAGAAAGCAAGACGTGCTCCACAATTCTCAAAGAGATAATCGCCTTACGAATATCGAATTCAGGAAGCAGGTATTTACCTGCTTCTTTTTTTTTATTCTATATCATCAAACTTCGAAAACTTAGATCCTC
Source organism: Clostridia bacterium (assembly GCA_016287155.1). Taxonomy (GTDB): domain Bacteria; phylum Bacillota; class Clostridia; order Christensenellales; family UBA3700; genus UBA3700. Next base: position 2,825 of record JAEEWC010000175.1, read on the forward strand.
TAGATACAACGCCACCTCAACCAATACAAAAAGAGCAAGCGATAGACGAGAAAGATATCATAGATAGGGACAGCGTTAAAGATAACAAGGTGCAAATTAATAATGAACTACAAAAACAAAATGAAAATGATATGGATGTGGAAGTATTAGATAAGTAATGAATTAAAAACAATAATAAAACGCCCCTTTTGCGTCTTCGTATAGAGGGGCGTTAATTATTTATCCCTTAAAATGTTTGCGCGTTTTTATTTAAACATATAATATATAAGTACAATGGCAAAAAGAGTAGTAGTAGGAATGAGCGGAGGAGTAGATAGTTCTTTATCAGCGTTGCTTTTAAAAGAGCAAGGCTATGAAGTTATTGGTCTTTTTATGCGCAATTGGCATGAAAAAGACGATTCTGGCTGTTGTACTGCAGATGAAGATTTCTACGATGTAAGACAAGTTTGCAATAAGATTGGTATTCCATATTATTCAATCGACTTTGCTGATAAGTACTACGATAACGTATTTAAACTATTTATTGAAGAGTATCAAAAAGGAAGAACTCCAAATCCAGATGTATTATGCAATAAGGAAATTAAGTTTGGTCCATTTTTAGACTATGCTTTATCTCTTGGTGCAGATTATATAGCTACAGGACATTATTGCAATGTAAGACATGATGGAGATAAACATTATTTAATTAAGGCAAAAGATCAGAATAAAGATCAAACATATTTTTTAAATCAATTATCATCAAAACAATTAGAAAAGGTTATATTCCCAGTTGGCAATTTAGATAAGCCAGAAGTTAGAGAATTAGCAAAGAAATATAATCTATCTACAGCCGAAAAGAAAGATTCAACTGGAGTGTGTTTCATTGGAGAAAGAAACTTTAGAAAGTTCCTAAGCGAATATATTCCAATGAAAGATGGTGAGATTAGAGATTTAGATGGTAAGGTTGTTGGTAAACACCATGGCGTATACTATTATACAGTTGGCCAAAGAAAAGGTTTAGGTATTGGTGGTGGCGGAAATGGCGAAGCTTGGTTTGTTGTTTCTAAAGATGTAAACAAGAATATCTTGTATGTATCTCAAGGTGACCAATCAATGATTTACCATAAATGCTTAGAATGCGATTCATTTAATTATATTACATATAAACCTGAAGAAACTGAATTTAGATGTACAGTTCGTATTAGACATCGCCAACCAGAACAAGATGCTACAGCATATATAATGGGCGATGGATTGAAGATTGTTTTCGATAATCCACAAAGAGCAATAGCTGAAGGACAATACGCGGTAGTATATGTTGGAGACGTATGCTTAGGTGGCGGCGTTATCGAAAGAAAATACAACTAATTTTTATTATTCAAAATTTTATAATTGCCTATTTGAAAACACCTTAAAAATTATAATAAAAAATAGTAAAAATTTTTCCAAAAATTATTTGACATCGAATAATGGCTTTGCTATTATATAAAGGCTGTTCGAGAAGAGCAGCAAAAAAATGCACCTTAAAAACTAAATAGAAGAAGATAGTAGAGATTAGTAAAGATACGAATAAAATTTGTAAAAATAACTAATTCAAAACTATTATGTAAGAATTGTGTACAAAACGAATGAACACAAATGCATA
>JAEEWC010000176.1 GCA_016287155.1 Clostridia bacterium
AGCAATAACAACGGTAACGGGAAATCAAACATATACATATACATTCCCAAAAACTGTTAACACATATACGATTACTTGGGTAGATGATAATGGCACAACAATCTTAGAAACAGACGAAGATGTTGAATATGGAGAAACACCTACATTTGATAAAGCAAATCCAACAAAAGATGAAACAAAGCAATATACATATGAATTTGCAGGATGGAGCCCAGAAGTAACTATAGTTACAGGAGATGCAACCTATACTGCTACATATAAAGCTACGATTCAATCATATACTGTTACATGGGTAAATTACGATGGAGATGAACTAGAAGTAGACGAGAATGTTTTATATGGAGAAATGCCTGTATATACTGGGGATATTCCAACAAAACCTTCAGATGTTAGATACGATTATACATTTAGTAGTTGGGACAAAGATTTAGAGCCTATTGATGGAGATATTACATATATGGCTATATTTAGCCATACATACATTGAATATACAATCACATATACAAGTGGAGTTGGGTATTCAATTACAGTGACAAATAACGGGGATGCAATTACATCAGGTTCAACAGTTACATATGATGATACAGTGGTCGTATCTTATGTTATAAATGCAGGATATGATGACAATAATGATTTTGAAATAATAGGAGTAGACGATACTGCTTATACAAGAGTAGATAATACGCTAACTAATATTCATACGGATATTTCAATATCAGTATCTGCGACAGCTAAAAATTATGTAATTACATTTAATCAAGCTGGTATTAATCCAATGCCACAAACAACTTATCAAATTGTTTATGCTCAAAAAGTAACATTGCCAACAGCAACAAAAGATGGCCATACCTTTGTATGTTGGTTACATAGTGATGAGCCATACACAGACGCAACTGGAGCAATGCTTGAAGCATATAACTTTACAGGCGGAATTACTCTTGAAGCTAGGTTTAGTGCAAATAAATATATAATCACTTACGATGAATATACAGACAAAGAAAGTGATGAAGTTACATATGGCGCAACACGTACGCTAGAAATGCCAACACGACCAGGTTATGTGTTTGATGGTTGGTATTATGGATTAGATCAATTAACAACTAATAATTGCGAACTAATTAACGCATATGCTTATGCACAAAATATAGAGATAGAATCTCATTGGATTGAAATAGAATTAGAATTAAACAATTATCAACTATTGTTCTCAGATAATATCGGCGGAGGCTTTGGAATTAATGCTACAGTTACTCCACAAGGTTCTTCAACTGTTACTTTTACATCTTCAAATAAAGATATTGTCGAAGTAGATCAAGATGGCAATTTTGTAATTAACGGTATAGGCAAAGCATACATTAGGGCAACATTAGATAATGGCGGAGCATATAAAGAATGTTTAATTGAATCTGTAGATGTTAGAACTGAAGGTAGTTTTGGCGGAAGTTTGTTGTTTATAACAATTAATGGCGAAATTTATGGCAGAGAACATGCCGTTATGTGTAAGGATACAGATTCTATCAAAACAATATCAGGTTTAATTTTGAAATATTTGAAAATTGAAAATGAATATGTAGATAGAACAGATATTGGTATTGAGGTTGCAGGAGATGTTAAATTTGAAGATATCTTTAGATATGGGGATACATTAAATATTAATTTAATATATTCAATCGAGAAAGCTACAAATACGCATGTGTCATATAGATTATCTGCAAATACTGCCGAATTTGGACAAAAGGTATACCTTGAAGATTTAATTGCAAAAGAAGGGTATAAATTAGGAAATATTATTGTTACAAATGAAAAAGATTTAGATGTTGAGATTTCTCAATTAGAAAGATCTTTTGTAATGCCAGGTGCAAATGTTTTAGTTGATGTTCTATTAAAGACTATTGAAGTTGAATCAACAACAATTGATAACATTAGCATTAAATCAGATACCGGTATTAAATCTAATGCAAAATTTGTAATTAACACAATAGATAAAGATTCATATAACCAAAACATCACTTTCTCAGAATTTAAGCAATCTGTATATGCTATGCATATCGATTACATTGAAGATGAAACGGTTTTAGATTATGGTGAGAAATACACAATTACAATGAACGTTCCAAAAGAATTCATAGGAAAAGATGGAATGGAAGTATTGTATTATCAAAATGGCGAAACAATTGTTAAACAAGTATACATTGAAGGGGATACATTAACACTTACATTAGCTGGTTCTGGAGATATCGTATTTATATCAAATATCCATAAAAGCACAGTATATCTATACTGGTTAATTATTTTAATGCTATTTGTTGATGCGCTATTAGGTATGATAGTAATTATCTTATTCATTAACTACCAAGATGCGCTACAAAGAAGAAGAGATCTAAATGGATATTCAACAGTTCTTCCAATTATCTTGCTTGGTGCCACTATAGCATCAGAGATTGCTCTCTTGGTTTTCTTAGGACTTATCTTCTTAGTTGAAATAATCTCTATTGCATGGCTATCATTGAAACTAACAAATAAGTATTTCATCTATACAACATACCACAAGATGAGTTATGTAAAACCACAAGAATATCAAAAGGTTGTAAAAGATAATAGAAATAGGCAACAAAATGAATAAATAGTCCTTTTGAAATAGGGCAAAATAATATATAATATTATCAAATAAATAAAAGGGGTAGAATATGTCATACGCAGATCAAGTATTTGTTAAGAACATTAAAGACATTCTAGAGAACGGAGTTTCAGATGAGCATTTAAACGTAAGACCTAAATGGGAAGATGGTACACCAGCTCATACAATTAAGAAATTTGGCATTGTAAATAGATATGATTTACAAAAAGAATTACCAATTTTAACAATTAGAAAAACTAACTTCGAAGCTGCAATTGATGAAATCTTATGGATTTGGCAAAAGAAATCAAACAAGGTAGCAGATTTACATTCACACATTTGGGACCAATGGTGTGGTGCTGATGGAACAATCGGTAAAGCATATGGTTATCAATTAGCTCAAAAAGCTATTTACCCAGAAGGTGAATTTGACCAAGTAGATAGAGTTTTATATGATTTAAAGCATAATCCTAACTCACGTAGAATTATGACAAATATTTATAATTTCCAAGATTTGCATGAAATGAATTTATATCCATGCGCATATTCAATGACATTCAATGTTTCAGGCAATGTGCTAAATGGTATTTTAAATCAAAGATCTAACGATATGTTAGTTGCAAACAACTGGAATGTATTACAATACTCAATTCTTCTTATGATGTTCGCTCAAGTATCAGGACTTGTTCCAGGTGAACTTGTTCATGTAATCTCTGACGCACATCTATATGATAGACACATTGAGATAGCAAAAGAAGTTATAGCAAAAGAGCAATACGATGCTCCAAAACTAATTATTAATCCAGACGTTAAGAACTTCTATGATTTTAAAGTTGAGGATTTCCAATTAGTAGATTACAAGTATCATTTACTTGGAAAGAAATTACCGGTGGCTGAATAATGAACGCAATAGTAGTAGTAGACAAAAATTGGGGAATAGGAAAGAATAACGATCTTCTATTCAAGTTAACAAAGGATATGGCTTTCTTTAAAGAAAAGACTATGGGAAAGGTTGTAGTAATGGGAGGTAACACTCTATTATCTCTACCTCATCAAAACCCACTAAAGGGAAGAACAAACATCGTTATCTCAGATGTGTTTAAAAGAGATGATGTAATCATGGCTGAAACAATGCCAGAACTTTTAGATATCTTAGCTAAATACAATACGGAAGATTTATTCGTAATGGGTGGTGCTATGTTATATAGAACACTTCTACCATATTGCGATACAGTATATGCAACTAAGGTTGATGCGGATGGCGGTGCTCAAGTTTTCTATGAAAACTTAGATAAATTAGATAATTGGTCTTGCGTATATGAAAGCGAGCCAATTCAAGATGGTGAATATACAATTAGATTCACAACATATAAAAACAGTAAGGTAAAACCTTTTTCTGAAAAATAAAAATTAAGGAGAAGTTCGCTTCTCCTTTTATAATATGATAGCAACAATTATAATCGCAGCTATAACATGCTTAGCCATGATATGCTGCATAGTTTTTAAACCCTATATTGTCGTTGGAAAGAAAGTAGCTTTAGGTACTTATTGGATGGTTGCACTCCTTGGTGCAATTATCATGATGGCATCGCTACTTGTCCCAATAGATGAGGTAGGAAAATCCCTAATTGCAAACACCGCAATTAATCCAATCAAAATATTAGTAATATTTATAACATTAACTTTACTTTCAGTATTTTTGGATGAGATAGGATTTTTCAGCTACATCGCCTCATTGGCTCTTAGAAAGGCAAAGGGTAGTCAAATTAAGTTGTTTATCGTACTTTATCTTTTAGCGTCAATTTTGACCGTATTTACGTCTAATGATATTATCATTTTGACCTTCACTCCATTCATTTGTTTCTTCTGTAAAAGAGCGAATATAAATCCGATTCCATATTTGGTAGCGGAGTTTGTAGCTGCAAATACTTGGAGTATGTTTTTGATCATCGGAAATCCAACAAATATTTATCTTGCTACATCGTTAAATATCTCATTTATCGATTATGTTAAGACTATGTACCTACCAACAATTGGAGCCGGGGTTACCTCATTTTTAGTTTTGTTTATGCTATTCTATAAAAAATTAAAAACTCCAATTGAAAATGTAGATGTTCAAGAAGTTAAAATTGCAGATAAATATATGCTTATTATTGG
>JAEEWC010000177.1 GCA_016287155.1 Clostridia bacterium
ATCTGAAGTAATGGCTCCAAAATACAAATTTGATATTATCAAAAACGTAAATGGTAAGGTTGTATTCAAACCAGTCAATACAGTAACAATTGACCTAAAGGGTTTAATAGATTCAAGAAGACCAGAAGATATTGCTCTAACTGGCGATAAGGGCTTCAAATTAAAGGATGTAAAGGACGGCAAGGTTTCTATGGAACAATTTGTCGCTCAATTATCTATTGACGAATTAGAGGCCATTACACGTGGCGATTACACAATGGATTCTCCACTTGGTGCTCCAGGTAATGCTGGTGCTATTGGTGGCGTACTTCCATCAATGAGAGAAAAAGGCATCCCTGCTATTATTACAACTGATGGACCATCAGGAATTAGATTATATGCTTCATGCTCACTAATCCCAATTGGTACAGCACTTGCTTGTACGTTCAATTATCCATTAGTTGAAACATTACATAAAAAGCTTGGTGCTGAAATGGTAGATAGAGGATCAGATGTATTACTATCTCCAGGTATGAACATTCATAGAAGCCCACTTTGTGGTAGAAACTTTGAATATTTCTCAGAAGACCCATTCCTAACAGGTAAGAGCGCAGCCGCAGTGGTTAATGGTATTCAAACAAATGGTGTTACTTGTTGTCCAAAGCACTTTGCTTGTAACAATCAAGAAACAAAGAGAACTACAACAGACTCAAGAGTATCTGAAAGAGCTCTAAGAGAAATCTATCTAAAGGGATTTGAAATCTGTCTAAAGGAAGGTGCTCCAAAGACAATCATGACTTCATACAATAAGATTAATGGAGTATGGAACCATTATAACTTTGAACTTTGTGATACTATCTTAAGATGTGAATGGAAGTATGAAGGATTAGTTATGACAGATTGGTGGATGCAATCTTCTAAATCTCCAGAATACCCAATTAAAGACCAAGCATACAGAGTTAAATCTCGTGTTAATGTATTTATGCCAGGCGGAAAGAGATTGGGCAAGAAGAAGCCAGATGGAAGCGTTGTAAAGGCTTTACATAATGGTGGATTAACACTTGGCGAATTACAAAGAAATGCAATAGACGTATTAAACGTTTTAATCAAATCTAATAAGATGTAATGAGTTTTTCAATATAAACAATAAAGGCGAGGGATGAACCTCGCCTTCTTTTATGCCTTTAAATAATTATTCAGCTTTTGTATCTTGGTTTTCTTCAGCCTTTATTTCTTCTTGTGCAGGAGCATCTATAGCGGCGTCTACAACTGCATCAGCAGCTGCATCTGTTGATTCACCTGCCATAGCGGCTTCAGCTGCTGCTTCACGTGCTTTTAATTCAGCAATGATTTCTTCATGACGTTTATTTGTCATCTTACAGAATAAGAATGGAATAGCTGAAATAAATGCTGCAAGTGTAGAGAAGATAATTGTCCAACGAATGATTGGTTCTCTAACTGAAGCATCATATAGAACTGAGTAATCATCTCCTAATCCATAGTGAGCATACATTGGTAGTGAAATACCCATTGATGCAATACCACCTAGTGTTTCAAACATAGCTTGGAAGTTTTGAGCAAATCCTTCAATTCTCTTTCCGCTTTGCAATTGGATTTCATCCAAGGCATCTGCAGTGATAGATGTTTGAAGAATATATTGTGGTCCCATAGCGATGTAGAATACGAACATTGGGATTAAGAATAGAATAACGTGGATTTGGAATACAAATGCCATAATACCTGTAGCTATAGCGCTTAGGAAGAATACAGCAAATGCAGATTTACCATTTCCGAACTTCTTCATGATAAATGGAGATAAGAACATACCGATAGTAGCACCGAATGTAATAATAGTTGTTGAGATACCTTGATATGCTTCAATATCTTTGAATTGATAAACGAAGATCCATACAACTAAAGCTACAACCCAGTCTTTTACACCTTTGAAGAATCTAGAAATTGAAACTGCCCAGAAATCGAAATTCTTAGCAACTAGTTTTAGACCTTCACTAAATTTAACTTCTTCTTTTTCTTTCTTAACAATAACAGCTCTTTCCTTTACGAAGAATAGAACTAAT
>JAEEWC010000018.1 GCA_016287155.1 Clostridia bacterium
AGTTCACTAATTGCAATGTTTTGGGTGATGTGTTCTTTGACTATTTTTAACTTGTCTTGTATTGAATAACGCATAAAAAAAATGAATCTCCTTCTTCTATTGTACTAATTTTTGTTGGTACAAAAAAGTGGGGAAGATTCATTTTTTATGGCGGAGAGCAAGAGATTCGAACTCTTGATACGATTGCTCGTATACAGCATTTCGAGTGCTGCACCATCGACCACTCGGACAGCTCTCCGTGCGTATTAAAGTATATAATATTTAATTAGCTTATGCAATTATGACTTAGACTGAATTTTAGATAAGGCTTTAGCAAAATTAATTGCGTTGAAAATAACAATAAATGCAATGCAGAGCAATATAGAAATTATAAATATTTTACCTAGTGTACTATTCCAAAAATCATCAAAAGAGAGAACCTCTCCATTGAATATTTTCTTTAATAGATTTAAAGATGAAGACCCTAATGAATCTAGTTTAAAATATTTTAACAATTTATCTACATTAGTTTGTTGTGAATCGCTACTTATCTCTGTTACATGTTCTTGCATTAAATCATCTAATGAATAATTTGATGCGGTTGTAACTAATCCGTTTGTTTCTAAAATATAAGCATCATAATCTATGTTAGAATTTTTGGAATTTAATTTCCCATAGAATGTCATATAGGCATATAAAGATACTACATATTCGCCGTTATCTAAAGAACCATATGTTAGATTGCTAGATAAAATATCTACTTCAGTTTTGTTAAACCATGTAATATCGCTAGTATCAGTTAGAGACCAACCTTTCATAATATATAGAGCATAGCTCTTTCCCATCGTAAATGGCCCGATATGGGCGGCATCATAGTTTTCTCCAATAAATCCACAGATAGCATTAGGAATCTCGATTTTGGCGTCTTTATCGCCGTGAGTTTCGTAATAATAGATGCCATTAACATAATATTTGACAGAATAGTGTTTATATATATAAATACATTTAATGTCACCATCGCATTTTGCGTACATATAGCCACTATTGTTATATATGTGAGCTTCTTTATCATTTGAGTCTATTACTTTGTAAGCTTTTACATCATATTTAGAAAAATAGTAAGGGATTTGCCTTGATGTATCATCTAAATATCCAACGCAAAAACCATCATAGTCTGTTTCGTAATAGTATGTATCTCCAACATGTGTATAATCTGGGATATCTAATGAAGAATCAAAATAATAAACAGGGGCATATTTATATTCTTTCCATTTTGCGTAAAGTGTTATGTCATGTGGTGTGAAAGAGGATGTGTAGAAAGACGTCGTATATTCATCATCTAAAAACCAACCAACAAAGAGCGCATTATCTTTCTTTGGTTCTACTAAGTCGCCTAAATCGGCTCTTTCAAAATAATAGTTGTATAATTGCTCGCCGTCATTAAAATAAACATCATCGCCAAGGACATATTCAATTGAATAGAATATAGGAGTTTCATATTTTATATATGAAGGTTTACCGTAAGATATATGAGACCTATATGTGCCTTCTAATACATATATAGGGATAATGATATCATCGTCTGTATATACATTGAATTCGTATTCTGAGTAATTATCATAAAGAGATCTATAGTTTTCTGAATACAAATAATCTCCATCTTCTTCATAGAATCCAATAGTATCAATGGTTGTTGTGGTCTTTGTATATAAGTCAGTAGTTGTTATATATGCGTTGATTTGTTCGTATGGGGCCCATTTCGCGTATAGTGTGATGTTAGTTGGCGTAAAGGAAGATGTATACATTGTCTTTGTAAAAGAGGCATCTAAGAACCAACCAACAAATGCAGAGTTATCTTTTGTGGGAGTGAATCCATTGTGCGTTAAATCAGCACGCACATAATAGTAATTGTATGGTGTATATCCGCTTGGAATAGAGCCACCATTCAATTCGTAAGAAACTGAATAATATGGATCTGATGATATAACGATATAACTTGGAGTTCCAGTGTTTGGGTTTGACCAATATCCATATTCGTCGATTGATGTAGATAGAGTAGCTCCATTTGATGCGTATATTGTGTATGAACTATGACCAGAAACCATATTTGAACAATCAGTTAAATTGTCATAATAATATACATCATTATAAAAAGTTTGAACATATCCGACTGTATCATTAAAAGTTGAATAAAAATCTGTATAAGAATATTTAACTGGTATATAAACATACTCAGCCCATTTAGCATATAGGTTTATATCGCCAGAAGCAGATGCTGGTTTTATAGTTGTTGTGTATTTTGTGAAGTTTTCTTTTTGATACCATCCTAAGAATTTATAACCACTTCGTGTTGCTGGTTGAAGCGTATAGTTAGAATCCGATGTCGAAAAAGATGTAGGGTTGGATGAGTTGTTTGTTCCGCCATTTAGATGGTAAATAACACTATAAGTGTTGGCTAGGTATAAATTTACTTGTCCTGATGCGGATTCTATCTCTTCGGCTGCGGCATGATTTTCGGATGTACAAATGGAATATGCAAATATAATTAGCAATACAAAAAATAAACAAATTGTTAAAAGTTGTTTTTTGTTAGTTCTTCTCATATTAAAAATCTTGCTATGGTGGAAGTAAATACTTTTACATAATTTACCCACCATAGCAAGCCATAGGGAGACTGTTTTGTTTCTCAAATTACCCGACTTCGGGTATTTGGTATTTTCATTTTAACCCGACTTCGGGTATTTGTCAATATATAATTGCGCAATTTTGTAAAAAATGTGTTACAATATTCAAGACGAACCATAGGGAGAGAATATGTTCGGAGAGAACTTGAAGAGGCTAAGATTGGCCCGTGGACTTAGCCAGGTAGAATTAGGGCAATTGACTCAATTGGGGCAAAGCAATATTTCGGCATGGGAAAGAGGCGAAAGGAGTCCTCTACCTGATGGCTTAATGAAACTTGCTACATTCTTTGAATGCTCGATTGATGATCTATTAGGATATGAAAATAGAAATATTGAAAATGATGATGCATATATTCTTATGCAAAAATATAAGTCACTAGACGAAGCACAAAAAAAAAGATTAAACGATTATATTAATAGTTTATAAATTTTTAACTTATATTAAGGTAATGTTTATATAGTTGTTTTCAAAGTATTAAATATTATTTAAGGAGACGTACATGAGCAAAACACGTATGAAGGCAGAGTTGTGGGATAAAACACAATATTTTTTGTCTAATTTTTATGATAGAATGATGCACTATGCCATGTTTTATGATGGCGAGTTAGATATAGAAACAATGAGAAAGGCTGTAAAAGCAGTAGTAGATAAAGTTCCTACTTTACACTCAAAATATGTAGCAAGCCCAATCTTACCATATTGGAGAATATATAACGATTACACTCTAGAGCAAATGGCTTCTTATGAAGAAGTTGAAGATTTGGAAAAAGCAACATATGATTTCTTAAAGGGTGATATATCAAATAAGGATAAATTGCAATTTAGAATTAAAGTATTTGCTAGTAAAGGAAAGTGTTCTTTTGCAGCTTTAGTAAACCACCAATGTTTTGATGGTAGCGATTTTAAATATGTAATGTGCAAAATCGTAGAATGCTACAATTCATTCAAAAAGAATGGGAATATAGACAATGTGGCTATTAAAGATGGCACAAGAGCTTTAAAGCAAATCTATGAAAATATGGATCCAGAAATAGCAAAAAAAGCAAAGAAGTTATATAACAATGCTTCAAAGACTGGTCTTAAGACAGCTTTCAAATTCACAGATGATAAAGATTGCGAAAAGAAATTTATTACAAAAATGCTAGATCCAAAAGTATTTGATGCAATCAAGGCTAAAGGAAAGAAAGAAGGCGCCTCAATTAACGATATTATTTTAGCAGCTTATTTTAGAGGTTTAGTAAAAGAAATCGGAGTTAAGGAAGATGAGCCAATTAACATTACATCTATGATGGATTTAAGACGTCATATGAAAAATGGCGGAACAGTTGGCTGTACAAATATGACAGCATTTATGCCATGTAAATTAGAAAATGGTGTTGGTGAAAGTTTCAAAGAAACTTTAAAAAGAGTTGTAGAGCAAACTACTAAGCAAAAGAATGATGATGTAGCTGGACTATAT
>JAEEWC010000178.1 GCA_016287155.1 Clostridia bacterium
TGTTTCTCCATATTCAACATCTTCGTCTGTTTCTAAGATTGTTGTGCCATTATCATCTACCCAAGTAATCGTATATGTGTTAACAGTTTTTGGGAATGTATATGTATATGTTTGATTTCCCGTTACCGTTGTTATTGCTGGAGACCAGTATGGTGAACCATAAGTATATTGAGCATCATCTACCATTTGTGGTAATAATGCATCGCAAACCGGAGTTTCGCCATATGGGACATTATAATCCGTTTCTAACACATTACCATTTTCCGATTGCCAAGTAATCGTATAAGTACGAAGAGTCGCTGTATAAACCGCAGTATATGTTTGATCTTGTGTAGCTGGTTCTATTTCAGGATCCCAACCTGTATGCTCATATGTATATTGCGCTGTAGGCATTTTTGCTAGATTTACACCAGTGTATTCCGGAGTTTCTCCAGCAGCTACACTCTCAGAATAAAGCAAATCCCCATTTTCGTTTAACCACGTAATCGTATACGTATCATCAGCAAAAACACTTTCTCCTTGCAAAGAAATAACTATTGCAAACAACATTGCAATCATTGCGAACAATATCAAAGAAATAGCGAAATACTTTTTTGCTGTCATATTACTTTACGTGCTCTTTGAAGAATTCTATAATCTCGTCATTTGTTTTAAATGATTCTTCATAGAATGGGAACATAACATTATATACGTGTTCTAACTTTCTATTTTCAATTTCTGGTTCTTCATAGAAGATTAATTTAGATTCATGTCCTTTAGATTGTAGGTAGTCATACATGTCTAAAGTATGCTTCTTTAAAAAATCTCCAAATGCAGAATTTAAAATTAGTGGGATTGAGTTAATAACAAAATGATCTTTTACTTGAGATAATTTGTATTTCTCATTCTCATCTCCTAACTTACCACCAACAATATCCTTTAAGAATGGACGTAACGTCTTTGAATTTAGATATGGGTCAAATGAATATACACCACAAGTCAAAGCCATTGCGTTAATGTCAATTTTGCCGCCTATATCAACACCAATTGCTTTTGCGTATTCTGGGTTATAAAAACAAGTAGCAGCAAGCGACATAATATGTGCACCTGCTGAATCTCCCATTAAGAATATGTTGTTTCTATCTACTTTTAATTCGTCTGCATTAGCATAAACATATTTGATAAGCTGAACTACATCTCTAATTCCGTCAAATAAATCTACACCATAACCAACGATTCTATAATTTCCGTTAATTACTTTATATCCGCTCTTAATAGCAAAATATCTTGCGATATCATCGTTAATCCACTTGTAACCAAAATAATAAGCACCACCATGTATATCAATGATAACTGGTGTCGTTTCGCTCTTCTTTCCTTGTGGATAAATTAAATCGAATTTATGGAACTTTCCGTTCTTTGGTAAATATCTAATATCTGATTCGACTTCGAAGCCTTCTTCAAAATGAGGAAGTTTTTTCATACGCTTCTTATCGTTTATAGTCATATATAATCTAAATGGGTATCCTAAAAATTTTGGCATACATCCCTCGCACTGTTCTTTTAATAATTATAATATAATAGTGCTCTATTTTCAATAACAAAAATAGGCTGCATTGCTCTTGCAACACAGCCTAAAATACTCAATTAATTTAAAGATTAATATTTGTAGAAACCTTCTCCTGCGTTTCTTCCTAACTTGCCTGCATCAATCTTTTCTTTTAACATTGCAGCAATCTTCTTGAAGCTGTATGGTAACATCATCTTCTTTAGAAGAGGTGTGATTAAACCAGGAACTTTTTGATACTTTTCAATAATGTTATAAGCAGTTGTTAAACCTACAACGTCGATGATTTCGAATGGTCCTCTTGGAGCACCTGTACCAAGCTTCCAAGCCTTATCTACGCTTTCTGGATCAGATACACCATTAGCAACTAAATCCATACCGCAAAGAAGGAATGGAACTAATAGTGAGTTTAGAAGATATCCACCCTTTTCTTTAAGTACTGGAACTGGAATCATAGAGATTTCTAAACCAAAATCCATAACCTTACTGAATACTTCCTTATCTGTCTTATCTTGAGCCATAACTTCAACTAAGTTTTGCTTCCAAATGTGGTTTGCAAAGTGTAATGAACAATACTTATCTGCTCTTCCTGTGTATGGAGCAAATGTTGATGGTAATAGAGTTGAAGAGTTTGTAACTAAGATTGTTTTTTCTTCTAAAACTGGAGCTAACTTCTTATAGAAAGCAATCTTTTCATCTTGTAATTCAGCCATTGATTCGATAACGATATCTGCATCCTTGCAAGCCTTTGCTAAATCTAATTCAAGTTTAATGCTCTTGTAAGCCTTTTCAGACTTTTCTAAACATTCTTTAGCGTTGAATGTATCAACATTAGCAATACCTCTGCACCAATTAGCTGGATTCTTTCCTTCTGGTGTGTTCATTAAATCAATAGCGTTTTTATATTCAACTCTTAATTGATCTAGCTTTGGTTGTGTTCTTCCGATTGAAGATTCACTTCTTAACCAAATTGTAACGTCCTTTCCACAGTAAGCAGCTTGATATGCAATTTGTGCACCAAGTACACCGCCGCCTGCTACTACTACTTTATTAAATGCCATAATAATAAGCCTCCTAAAATTTCTATCGAGGCTCATTATACACAATAAATATCCCTATGTCCATACTATTTGTTAATTTTTTAACATATTTTACACAAAACAGTAAAAATTGCCGAATTTCGCTTTTAATATAGAACAAATTGTTCGGTATTTATATGCATTATAAAACACTCATTTTTCTTATGTCCGGGAAATAAAA
>JAEEWC010000019.1 GCA_016287155.1 Clostridia bacterium
AGTTCACTAATTGCAATGTTTTGGGTGATGTGTTCTTTGACTATTTTTAACTTGTCTTGTATTGAATAACGCATAAAAAAAATGAATCTCCTTCTTCTATTGTACTAATTTTTGTTGGTACAAAAAAGTGGGGAAGATTCAATTTTTTTGGCGGAGAGTGCGAGATTTGAACTCGCGCTACGGTTTCCCGTACTACACCCTTAGCAGGGGCGCCCCTTCGGCCTCTTGGGTAACTCTCCAAACCGAAGTTATGTGCTCATTTATATTAACACAATAAAAAGTTAATGTAAATGATATATTTTTTGGTGACTCTGTCGGGATTCGAACCCGAGTAGCAGCCGTGAGAGGGCTGAGTCTTAACCGCTTGACCACAGAGCCATAAAAAGCATTACTATATTACCATAGATACAAATGCTTGTCTAATTATTTAATTAAATTTCACCTTTTAATAATTTGTTAGCAAAATCAAGGAATAATTGGTTTGCATTTACTGCATCCTTTCCTTTCCAAGTGCTTTGGAATGTATGGTTAGACATGAACTTTGTTGAATAATAAACTTCATTATAAACACCAAGTTCATTTAATTTAGCAACTAGATCTTCACCTTGTCCACCACAGAAGAAATCCTTCTCTGCATAAACGATGCAAGATTTAGGGAAGTTCTTTGTAATATTTGGGAGTGGAGATATTACATCAAAGTATTCATTGTTCTTTATATCTTCAATCTTAGATCCAGTGAAGTGTTCACAAACGCCACCAGATAGGTTAAATAGAACCTTTGCAGATAAAGCACGATTAATATCATAGATACCACAATTTAGCAATAAACCATGAATTGTTGTCTTAGATTTTAAACCTAACTTTTCTTGCATTAATTTACTATCTTGAAGCGCAGCAAGTTCAGCTACATAATATCCACCAGAAGAATCTCCTGTTGCTATTACTCTAGATAAATCTAGATTGTATTTTTCAGCATTATCGCTTACCCAATCTAAAGCTTTAACAAGATGCTTTAGAGGAGCTGGGAATATATACTTTGGTCCAAGTCCATAATTAACATTTACAACGAATGCATTTGTTTCTTTAGCAAACCAAGAAGATAAATGTCTTCTATATTTTTTATCTCCAGCAACAAAACCGCCACCATGAACAATAAAGATTACAGGGCGTTTTTCTTTAGGTGAATTGATATTAGAATAAACATTTAATGTACAAGCATCTGGACAAGTTTCATCATAGATAATATCTTTTTCTACGATAGTTTCTTTTTTGAATTTTCTCATCATTGATGGCCTATTTTGGAAATAGTTGTACATATAGTCGATTGCTTTAAAAACAACAATATCTAAAATCATAATTTCACCTCGAATTATTCTAATTTTAAAATAATATTAGCCAAGATGCAATACTATAATACGCGCGCCTTGATTTAATAATATTTTATATGTTATATTTTTAATTGGAAGTAAGGAGAGGACATGTTTAAGGGCATTTTAAATAAATTCAAAGAATCAGCTATTTCAGTTGCGCCAGTTGCCATTATTGTGTTCATTTTAGCTTTAACTCCAATTACAGATTTTTCAGCTACAGAAATTATAACTTTTGCTATTTGTGCAGTTTTTATGATTGTTGGTATCACGCTATTTAACATGGGCGCAGATATGGCTATGACACCAATGGGAGAGCAAATAGGTTCTGGTCTTACTAAATCAAGAAAGATATCTCTACTTACTGGTATTGCATTTATCATGGGTATCTTAATTACAATTGCTGAGCCAGATTTATCTGTACTTGCAAATCAAGTTAGCGCAATTATAAATGAAACAGTTTTAATTGTTCTAGTTGGTCTTAGCGTTGGTCTATTCTTACTTATCGCTGTTATTAAAGTTGTATTCAAGAAAGATTTAGCAAATATGCTATTCTTCTCATATCTATTAACATTTGCATTGGCTGCAATCTTAATCGAAAGAGGAAAGGGAGATATGTTAGCTCTTGCTTTTGATTCAGGTGGTGTAACAACAGGTCCAATTACAGTTCCATTTATCATGGCTCTTGGCGTTGGTATTGCTACAATCATTGGTGGTAAACATGCAAATGAAAACAGCTTTGGTCTTATCGCTTTATGCTCAGTTGGGCCTATGATTGCTGTTATGTTTTTATCTTTAGGATCAAATGGAACACTTACTTATGTGCTACCAGATTATTCATTGAATTTAGCAAACATTGGACACGTTTTGTTGAAGACGTTTTTAGATGTTTTAAAAGCGCTAGGTTTAATTGTTGTATTTTTCTTTATCTTACAATACACAGTTTTGAAGCTACCAAAAACTAAATTGACGCAAATTGGTGTAGGTATTGGATTCACATTTGTGGGATTAATTATTTTCTTGATGGCAGTTGAAATTGGCTTTATGCCTATAGGTTTCAAGCTAGGTCAAGAGTTAGCAAAATTAGATAGTTATATAATTGTTATTTCAGGTTTTGTATTAGGAGCCGTAGTAGTCCTAGCCGAACCTGCAGTACACATTTTGAATAAACAAGTTGAAGGCATAACAGAAGGCACAGTTACAAGAAAGCAAATGCTTATTGCTCTTAGCGCCGGTGTTGGTATTTCAATTGGACTTTCAATGATTAGAATTATATTCAATTTCTCAATTCTATATTATCTAGTCCCTGGATATATCATCTCTCTTGTTTTGTCTTTCTTTATACCAAAGATCTATACAGCAATCGCTTTCGATTCCGGTGGCGTTGCGTCTGGTCCTTTGACATCAAGCTTTATTCTTCCTTTAGCAATAGGTGTATGTTCAACTCTTGAGGGAGAGCAAAGTGTATTATCTTTAGGATTTGGTATTGTAGCTATGGTTGCTATGGCACCACTTATCACTATCCAAATTCTAGGTTTTAGAGCTATAGCTGCAAGAACAATTAGAGCTAAGCTAACAATGAAGAGAATCTTAGAAGCCGACGATGAGCAAATCATTGATTTCATATAGGGGAATATATGGCAGAGAAAAAAGAAACAAAAAAGCAAGCAACTAAAAAAGCTGAACCAAAGAAAACTTCGCAAAGAAGCAAAGTTGAAACCAATAAATTAGAATTATTGGTAACTATTGTTAATAGATCTAAAGCGGAGTTCTATATGGACGTTATTCAATCATATGAAGCAAATATGCAAATTGCTTGCCAAGCACAAGGAACTGCCACTCCAGATATGAGAAAGTTACTAGGCTTAGTTGATGTAGATAGAACTGTTATCTTTAGCGTTATAAAAGAATCTAGAGTTAACGATATTATGTATCAATTAAATAAGAGATTTAGAACAGTTAAAAATGGGGGAGGAATTGCTTATACAATTCCAATGTCTAGTATTATTGGCGTAGCATGGTATACATTCTTGTCAAACAACAAGGATGCTATAAAGCAATAAGGAGTAAGTATGAAGAAAATTGATTATGAATTAATTTGTTGTATCGTAAATGAAGGAATGGCAGATAATGCAATGGATGTTGCTAAAGCTGCTGGCGCAACAGGTGGTACAGTTCTAAGAGCAAGAGGAACTGCAAATAAGGACGCAGAAGCTTTCTTCAAGATTACTATTGAACCACAAAAAGAATTAATTATGATTCTAGCTCCTATTGCCAAGAAAGAAGATATTATGCATGCCCTTTATGAAAAGGCAGGTTTAAATACTCCAGGTCAAGGTATTACGTTTGCTTTACCAGTAGATAATGTTGCTGGTTTAAATAAGGTTAACCCAATTATTACTGAGAACAAAGAAGAACAAAAAAAGGATTAATATAAGCTCTCTTAGTTAAATGGATATAACAAGCCCCTCCTAAGGGCTAGTTGTGGGTTCGATTCCCGCAGGGAGTGCCAGTACTTTTATGATAGAAAACAAAGTTTTTGATAAACATAAATGCTTGTTTAATTCTCTCCAAAATTATGGGTTTGTTTTTGATGGCTCAAATTATATATTTGAAAAACTATTTTTAAATGATGAATTCAAAGCAATTATATCAATATCTAAATTAGGAGATGTTAAAGGCAAAGTAATAGAAGTTGCCTTAAATGATGAATACACTAATTTGAGACTAGAGACTCTAAATGGTGCGTTTGTAAATGAAGTTAGAGAAGAATATGCTAACATTCTTTTAGATATTTGCAAGCACTGTTTTACAACACAACCTTTTATCTATGAGCAAAGCAATAGAATCGCAAAAGAGATTGAAAAGGCATATGGAGATTTGCCAGAGTTTTTATGGGAAGATGATGATAGTGGAGTCTTTAGAAATAAAAAGGCAAATAAATGGTATGGCATCATTATGCATATCAATAAGAAAAAGCTTTGTAGTGAAGATAAAGACATTGAAGCTATGAATATAAAATTAAATCCAAAAGAGATTGATGAACTTGTAAATAATGATGGTTTTTATAGGGCCTATCATATGAATAAAAAATATTGGATTACTATTTCATTAGACGAAACTTTAGAGGACAAAATCATTTTAAATTTAATAGATAAATCATATAAATTGGTCGATTAAATATTTTATAATTTTGCGCATTGCATATACATATAATATATGTTAATATTTTAACTAGAAAATAAATTAAATAGTTGAAGGTTTTTATGGACAACAAAATTATTGCATTTGCAGGGAAAGGTGGAGTAGGGAAAACTAGCTTATCAGCACTAACTGTAAAATTATTAGTTGAAAAATTCAAAGACAAAAAGATATTAGCAATTGATGCAGATCCAGCTGTTGGTTTATCTACAGCTTTAGGTGTTAATGTTACTCATACAGTTAACGATGTAAGATTGCAATTTATCGATGAACTTAAAAAGCCAGACCGTCCATCAACAATCGAAATTCTAAATGAAGCTCATTATGAATTATCTGACATTATGATTGATTGCGGCGACTTTGCGTTCTTAGCAATTGGACGACCAGAAAGTGCTGGTTGTTATTGCTCAATCAATAGCTTCTTAAAAGACATCATTTCAGAGCTAGTAAGTAACTTTGATTATGTCGTTATTGATGGTGAAGCTGGTATTGAACAAGTTAATCGTAGAGTAATGGAAAAGGTTACAGATTTAATCCTAATTTCAGATGGTTCAATGAAGGGATTAAATGTTGCAAGATCAATCGATCAAGTAGCAAAAAACCTAAACATGTGCAACAAATCTGCTTGCATCATCAATAGAGTATCTAATCCAGACGTCATCGAAAAGATTAAAGCTGATGGCTTAAATATCGTTGGATACATCTATGAAGATCAATCAATTGAAATGACAGATGTTGAAGGAAAGAGTTTGCTATCTTTAGACAATAAAGCAACGGCAATAGAACAATTAGAAAAAGCGCTAAAAGTAGCGGAGGTAATTTAATATGCGTGATTTAAAGCATATCCATTTTTACGAAGATCTATTAGAACAAGCTAATAATGATTTAGTAAAAAAGGCAAGAGATGAAGGCAAGACTTGCGTTGCATATACTTGCTATTACATCCCAGAAGCACTATTGAATCTAAACAATTCATTTAGTGTAAGATTACGTGCTCCACATACAGGCTCACTAGATATTAGCCAATATTATATGACTTCATTTATTTGTGGCTATTCAAGAGCTTTGCTTGAAAGAGCATTTGAAGGTGGATTTAATTTCGTAGATTGTTATTTCTCTTCAGATACTTGCCAACAAATGGTAAGAGTTGTAGAGAATATTCACGAACTAAATCTTATCGATAATCCAAAGTTCTACTATAACATCATAGACGCTCCTATGAAGTTAACAGAACACGGAAACAAGTTCTATACAAATCAAGTTAAAACAAGATTCTTAGAACCATTAAGAGACAAGTTCGGATGTGATATTTCAGATGAAGCTTTACGTAAAGCTGTTGAGATGCACAATAGAATGTGCGCAATCTTTGAAGAGATTTCAGAATTAAGAAAAGCAGAAAATCCTGTTATCACTCCAAGAGAATTCCATATCTTATGTTTGGTAAGTTATGCTTGCCCAACATATTTAATCTTGCCATATCTTGAAGAAACACTTGAAGATCTAAGACATAGACAAAAAGATGAAAAGAACCATTGGAGAGCAAGAGTCGTAGTTGTTGGTTCAGAAATTGATGATTACACATTCTCTGAAATTATGGAAGCTTGTCATTGCTATGTTGTAGCAGATAGATATTGCTATGGCTCAATTCCTGGTAGACAACAAATTAAATTGAATGATAATGAACCTGTTTTAGATCAAGTATGTAGAGCTTATCTTGAAACAAACCAATGCCCAAGATTTATGGCACAAGAAAAGGTTCAAGGAAGAAGAGATTTAATTAAGAAGTTAGTAGAAGATTATAAGGCTGATGGCGTAATCTACGAACAAGCTAAATTCTGCGACTTCTGGGGATATGAAAGAATGCTTGCTGGAAGAGTTATGGCAGAAGAATATAACATTCCAACAACACAAATTGATAGAGAATATGTTGTGTCTGGTTCAGGACAACTTATGACAAGAATACAAGCTTTCGTCGAGAGCCTTGAAATTAAGAAGATTCAAGCAAAGAGAGGAAACGATGAAAAAGAAAGGAATAGCTGATAACTATCAGCCAAAAACAGGATTATATAAGCATCGTGAATGGCGTGGCTTTAAAGATACCATGTACGATTTTGGCCAATGGCTAAAATTATGGGGAATACTACTTGCGTGGGTATTAAAGCATCCTATTCAAAACATTAAAGCGTTATTCAGATATCGTTGGATGTACACATATTTAACAGTTCCAGCATTTTTCGATAGAATCATGAGCCAAATGAGAGGCGCAGGTCTTCGTGGTGCAAGAAACAATATGAATACTCTAGCTAAGATTGTAACAGAGCATTTAACTGTTCTATTCTCAGCAGATGAACATTTGCATCCAAATAGTAAGAAAGCAAAAGAAAAATCAGATCATATTATTTTGATTGATGAATTACTACCTGGCATCTTAGGTGCAGGCTTTAAAGGATACAACACAATCTTGTATCAAGTAGCACCAATGTATTTGCCATCTTTAATCAATCAACATTGTCCAGTTCACTATATAAGCCAAACTGAATCATATGGACTTCCAGCAGACGTATGTCCACTTCCTTCATTTGAAGCAGGCGTTGCTATCGAAGATGACTACTGTAAAGTAGGTAAGTGCTTCGTATCTTGTAATATGCCTTGCGATGGTTCAATTATGACTTCAACTGTACAAGATAGACGTCATGGCCTTCCAACTATCCCTCTAAATGTTCCTCTAAGATGGAAGAGAGAAGAAGTTATGGAATATGCCGTTGCTGAATATAAGTCAGTAATTAAGTTCATCGAAGAACAAACAGGCGCTAAGTATGATTATGACGAATTAAGAAAAGCATGTGAAATTTGGAATGGCCAAACAAGAAAGAAGATGGAAAAGTGGGAATTAAACAAGACAGACATCCCACCACATACTGGTTCTACAACATGGCTATATAGAATTTTCGAATATCAATTTGCTTGCGGTAATGAAGTTGCTCTTCAAAACGATATTAAAGTTAATAAGATTTTGGAAAAGCAAGTTGAAAAGGGAATATATCCAAAGAAGGTTAGACATCGTGCAATTATTTGGAATACGCCATGTAATAACTATGCTAACTTCAATGCTTGGCTACTTGATTGCTGGGGAATTGAATCAGTTTGCGAAATGATCGATTTCCAAGGATCGGAAATTATTGATACATCAACTCCAGAAACAATGCTATATGGTATTGCCAAGATGGCTCAAGGTGCAACAATGAGAGCTCATACAAAGGGCGGTTACGAAGTAATCCTTGATGATCTATGGGTTAAGATGGAACAATTCAATGCGGACATGGTAATTATGTTCAATCAAATTTCTTGTAAGGGCGTTGGCGCTATTAGTGGCTTATTTGAAGAAGAAGCTACAAAGCGTAAGGTTAAGTTTGTTTGGGTAAGACAAGACTTAATGGATCCAACTTCAGTTTCAAGAAGAGATATGAGAGACGAAATTAATAAATATATGAAGACAGTTATGAGAGAAGAACCACTAGATGAAAGCTTAGTGGACTTTGATGATAGCGAGTGCTGGTAATAAGGAGATAATAAAATGAAAAAATATTTTGGTGGATGCGATGTAGGTTCTACATATGCAAAGTGTGTAATTTTAGACGAGGAAGGAAAGATTGTTGCTCATACAACAATTCGTTCAAAGATTAATCCAACAGAAACAGCAACTTTATCACTTGAAGGCACAATCGCTCAAGTTGAAGATTTAAAATCAATTCAAGATTTAACATATCTTGTTGGTACAGGTTACGGAAGAAACAAGGTTCCATTTGCTGATGAGAACATTTCAGAAATTTCTTGCCACGCTATGGGTGTACACGTAGCTGATCCAACTATCACAGGTATTATCGATATCGGCGGACAAGACGTTAAGGGTATTAGAATTGATGAAGATGGTACAGTTTTAAACTTTGCCATGAATGATAAGTGTGCAGCTGGTACAGGTAAGTTCTATGAAGCTATGGCAAGAGCATTTGAAATGCCACTTGAAGAATTCTCAAAACTATCTTTAAAGGCTAAAAATGTTATTCCAATTACTGCTCAATGTACAGTATTTGCTGAATCAGAAGTTACATCACTAGTTGGTGAAGGAAAGCCAATGGAAGAAATTGCTGCTGGTCTTCAAGTATCTATCGCAAAGCGTTGCTTTGTTATGGCTAAGAAGGCTGGTACAGATGGTAAGATCACTTTAACTGGTGGATGTGCAAAGAACGATGGTTTAAAGAAAGCAATTGAACAAGTATTAAGAATTAAGATTGCTGAACTTCCAATCGACCCACAATTAATGGGTGCATTAGGCGCAGCAGAATATGCTCGTCAAAAGGGCTTAGCTCAAAAATAAGAGGTGCTAAATGATTACATTGTTTTTAATTTATTGGTTTAATTTAGACATGAAACTTGTGCATGCGCTTCAAAAGCCTTTCATGAAGCACTACGACAAAATTAAGAGAGATAGAAAACTTTAATGGATATTTTCGATTCTTTAATTAAAGATACTCTAAAGGTTTTGGATGATTATCCTATGGTTCCACTTGCAAAAGATGTGGAACCATGGGAGATTTTGGATAAGAACATTTATCTATTTGATAAAAACACTGCCTTTGAATTAGGTGGATATCCAAAAGAGAGTGTTAATATGCTTACTCAATCATCAAACAAATTGATAGATGGTTTTTATGTTGTTGGAGATGAAAATCTTATAAAGACAGAAAAGCATTTATCTTTTGGTAAGATAGTTATTCTAAAGATTAAAGATATCGATGTAGATAATATCTACGATTTTTCTCAAGAAGTATTATTAAAAGATGCAAAGTCTCATTTTAAAGATGTTATGACTCGTGCATCATCAAAGCATTATTATATTAATTACAAAGTATCTAAAGATGCTCAAAAAGCAGGTTTTTCATTTGCTAAAATTGCTAGTGCAATAAAAAAGCAATTTATGCAAATTGATGCTGTTGAAGATGTAAGCGTTATATTTATAGTTGGGGATAGCGATATTTATAAAAAGCTATTACCGCTATGCGAAAAAACAAAAGAAGCTACAATCGCACTAAATCATATGTTTGACGGCGTAGATATGGATTGCCATTCATGTAATATGAATGACATTTGCGATGAAGTGCAAGGTTTAAGAAAGTTACACAAACAATTAAATAAAAAGAATTAGTTTAAATATAATTCGTTTAATTTATCCCAAAGATATTTATATCTATTAAATTTATCTTCATCTGAAAAATGCGAAGATCTTTCTTGTTTTATAACATTTACATAGTCCAAAACTTTGTCGCCAAATTGCTCTGAAGCTAAATCAAATACATGACCATCTACATTGTTAAAACAATGTACTCCGCCACTTTCAAGTGGTATACCATATACTTCTCCGCCAAAGATATCTTGAACTAAAAATGCAGTAATAGAGCATTGACCTAATGTTTTATTATTTACTGACCAATCCTTTCTTAGTCTTGGTGCACAAGAATATTCGCACCAGATATTATCTAACATATCATAAAGGACTTTTGGGTCCTTGATTTTATTGTATTTTGAATCTAATGGATGTACATTATCTGTGTTTTGCCATCCGTAAAACTTATATGCCATATTTCCGACTCCTTTTGTATATACTATACTCCAATATTTACTTTTTTTAAATAATAATATATTATTCAAGTACGAGGGGTAAGAGGGAGGTTTATATGAAAGAGTTAACAAAAGGCCAAAAAGCGTACTTAATTACGCATTGTATTTTAGCAGCAATTGGTTTAGTTTTATTACTATTTTTGTTAGATATAACAAATCTTAGAGTCTTTGGCGTTACACTAAGTATAATTTGTTATTTGTTATTTGCAATAGGTATGGTATTTTTGATCAAAAAGAAATGGTACATAAAAGTATCTCTAATTCTTGTTATGGTCATATTTGTAATGCTTATGTTTATAACAGCAACTCCTTTAACGCAAAAACTTCAAGCTGTAAGTGGAGATAATCTTGAAAAGACTGCCGTTGTTTCAGTTGAAGGCGGTCAAATCCAAGGTGTTAAAACTCAAGATGGTGAAGTTGAAGTTTATGCTGGTATTCCATATGCAAAAGCCCCAGTTGGCGAATTGAGATGGAAAGAACCTCAAGATGTTGAAGCATGGGATGGAGTAAGAGATTGCTCTTATTTTGAAAATAGAGCTATGCAAGCATCAACAAACTTTATGATGAATTCTCTTCAAGATATATATCTTGAGGGTGGTTGGCATATTGATTTAAAATCTACACCAGATCTTCCAATGAGTGAAGATTGCTTATATCTAAATGTGTATAAGCCAACAAATGCTACAGTAAATACTCCAGTTTTAGTTTATTACCATGGTGGTTCTCTAATGTCTGGAACAACAGCAGCAACCGACATTTATGGCGTAGAGTGTGCAAAGCAAGGCGTTGTGTTTGTAACAGTTGCTTATAGACTTGGCGTATTTGGCTATTTAGCCCTTGATGAATTAAAGGCAGAATCTCCAAATTCTACAACAGGTAACTATGGTCTTTTAGACCAAGTTAAAGCTATAAAGTGGGTGCATGATAATATTTCTAAATTTAATGGAGATGTTGATAATGTAACGATCGCTGGAGAATCAGCTGGTTCATCATCTGTTTCTGCACTTTGTTCAACACCTTTAGCTAAAGGCTATTTCAAGAAAGCTATTGGTGAATCTTCATCAACAGTTTTACAAGTTCCCCCACACACATTTAGAACTTATGAAGCTGCCGTTAAGATGGGTAATGATATTAAGGCTGAATTCAATTGCCAAACACTTGAAGAATTAAGAGCGTTGCCAGCAGAAGAGTTAATTAAGACAAAGTATTCAAATTCTGCAATGACAATAGATGGATATGCGCTACCAAAGAGCCCATATGAAATCTATAGAGATGGAGAACAAAACGAAGAGATTTTATTAAATGGTGTAAACGCTCACGAAGCTGATCCATTTATCTTCTTAGAATATCTATTTGGCACACAACCAAATCTTTCTAATTATAAAGAAAGATTGATATCAATCTTTGGTGATGATACAGATGCCTTACTAGCTCTATATCCAGAGATTACTACAAACAAAGAAGCAAATAGAGTGTTCAATGAGATTATCTCTGCATATTGGTTTGTATATCCACACCAATCTTGGTCAACACAAGCATATTCAAATACTGAAACGGTTTATAGATATATTTTCACAAAAGAAAATGGCTACATGGGAACATGGCATTCTGGCGAAATTATTTACGCATATGGAAATGTTAAAAATGAAAGAAAGTCATATAGATACGATGAGAGCGATTTAAAGCTATCTAATATCATGAATTCATATTTCATTAACTTCGTTAAAACAGGAAATCCAAATGGGGAAGGCTTACCAACATGGGAAGAATGGAATCCAAGCGCAAATAAGATTCTAGAATTAGGAAGCAATGTTTCTATGATTGATGACCCATATGTATTCTTGTACGAATTTATGCAAAATTTTGACTCAAAGAAGGCTTCAAACTAAGGCATATACGCGGGTATAATATCATGCGCATAATTTTACTTGCCAAATTAAATCATAGTTGGTAGAATATTTTACGAGTTAAAAATTAACGAAAAATTTTATAAATATATGGAGGACATATTATTATGGCAAATGTAAGAGTTGCAATTAATGGTTTTGGACGTATCGGTCGTTTAGCATTCAGACAAATGTTTGGTGCTGAAGGTTTTGAAATTGTTGCTATCAACGATTTAACAAGCCCAAAAATGTTA
>JAEEWC010000179.1 GCA_016287155.1 Clostridia bacterium
AGAGCGTGTTCAACATCCTCTATACGGCAAGATCGTTAACAGAACAGTTAAATTAAAGGCTCATGATGAAAAGAATGAATGTGGCATTGGTGATACAGTTCGTATCGCTGAAACTAGACCTCTAAGCAAAGATAAGTGCTGGAGAGTTGTAGAAATTATGGAAAGGGCTAAATAGTAGGAGGAATATAACATGATACAAGCAGAATCAAGACTTACAGTTGCTGATAATTCTGGCGCTAAAGAGTTAAAGTGTATTAGAGTTATGGGTGGTTCTTTCAGAAGAAGCGCTAACATCGGAGATGTTATCGTAGCTGCTGTTGAATCAGCTATTCCTGGTGGCATCGTTAAGAAGGGTGATGTAGTTAAGGCTGTAGTTGTTAGAACAACATACGGTATCAACAGACCAGATGGTTCTTACATCAGATTCGACGACAATGCAGCAGTTATCATCGATAACCAAAAGCAACCAAAGGGAACTCGTATTTTTGGACCTATCGCAAGAGAACTAAGAGAGAAAGATTATATGAAGATCATTTCTCTAGCTCCAGAAGTTATATAGGAGGAAACGATAATGAATAGCATTAAAAAGAACGATGCGGTTAAGATTATCGCAGGAAATGATAAAGGTAAAACAGGAACAATTATCGCTGTTGACGCTAAGGCTGGAAAGGTTGCTGTAAAAGGCGAAGGCATCACAATGTCTAAGAACTTTGTAAAGCCAAGAAATGCTCAAGAAAAGGGCGGTATCGTAGATAAAGAAAGATTTATCGACGCATCAAATGTTGCTGTTATCTGTCCAGCTTGCAACAAGACAACTAAGGTTGCTTTCAAGATGGAAGGAGATAAGAAAGTTAGAATTTGTAAACACTGCGGCGCTTCTTTAGATGAAGTTAAAGCTTCAACAGCTAAGAAGGTTGCAAAGAAGACAACAGCTAAGAAAAAGACTACAGCTGAAAATAAGGATTAATGGAGGATTTAACAGTGGCAGATTCAAGAGTTTATAGAATTGCAGAACTTTACAAAAATACAGCTGTTCCTGCATTAATGGAAAAGTTCGGCTACAAGAATATTAACGAAGTTCCAAAACTAGAAAAGATCGTATTAAATATGCGTCTTGGCGATGTTAAGGACAATAGTAAGAGTTTACAACTTGCTGTTGAAGAATTAAAGGCTATTGCTGGTCAAGCCCCAATTTTAACAAAGGCTAAGAACAGCGTTGCTACATTCAAGGTAAGAGAAGGTATGGCAATCGGTGCTAAGGTTACACTACGTGGAAATAAGATGCTAGATTTCTATGATAAGTTAGTTTCAGTTGCACTTCCTCGTGTACGTGACTTTAAGGGTGTTTCTTCAAAGTCATTTGATGGACGTGGATGCTATGCATTAGGTATTAAGGAACAAATTATCTTCCCTGAAATTCAATACGATAAGATTGAAAAAGTAAGAGGATTTGATATTTGTGTCGTAACAACTGCAAAGACAGATGAAGAGGCTAAGGAGCTACTAGCTCTACTTGGTATGCCTTTTGCAAAATAATAGGAGGATATAAGAATTATGGCAAAAAAAGCAATGATTAATAAGCAACAAAAGACTCCAAAGTATTCTACAAGAGCATATACAAGATGCCAAATTTGTGGAAGACCACATGCGGTTCTACAAAAGTATGGTATTTGCAGAATTTGCTTCAGAGAATTAGCTTACAAGGGCGAAATTCCTGGCGTTAAGAAGTCTAGTTGGTAGGAGGATATAGAAATGTCAGATCCAATAGCAGATATGTTAACACGTATTCGTAATGCTCTTGTTGCAAGACATGACGAAGTTGAAATACCAAAATCAAAGATTAAGGAACAAATCGCTAAGATCCTAAAGGAAGAAGGATATGTTTCTGACTATAAGATGGATGACAAGAATATTGTTATTACATTAAAGTATGGTCCAAAGAATCAAAAGGTTATTTCAGGAATTAAGCGTATTTCTAAGCCAGGTCTTAGAGTTTACGCACCTACAGAAAATATGCCAGTTGTTTTAGGCGGAATGGGAATTGCTATTCTTTCTACAAACAAGGGTATCATGACAAATAAGCAAGCTAAAGCTGCTAACGTTGGCGGCGAAGTATTAGCTTATGTTTGGTAAGGAGGAGATAAGATATGTCAAGAATTGGTAGACAACCTGTTCAAATCCCTGCAGGCGTAGAAATTAAAATCAGCAATGATAACGTTGTTACAGTAAAGGGACCAAAGGGTGAACTTTCTAGAGCTGTAAACCCAGTAATCACAGTTAAGGTTGAGAACAATGAAGTAGTTTGCACAAGAGCAAACGAAGAAGCTCAAACAAAGGCTATGCACGGTTTATACAGAAAGCTAATCGCTAACATGGTTGAAGGTGTAACAAACGGTTATTCAAAGACATTAGTAGTAAACGGTGTTGGTTACAGAGCATTCAAAGAAGGCAACAAGGTTATGCTTGACGTTGGATTCTCTCACAATGTTCCACTTGAT
Organism: Clostridia bacterium; assembly: GCA_016287155.1. Classification (GTDB taxonomy): domain Bacteria; phylum Bacillota; class Clostridia; order Christensenellales; family UBA3700; genus UBA3700. Next base: position 2,499 of record JAEEWC010000179.1, read on the forward strand.
GACGTAGCAGGTATCACATACGAAGTTGCTAACGGCACAGAAGTTACTGTAAAAGGTATCGACAAGGAACTTGTAGGCCAAATCGCTGCAAACATTAGAAGTATTCGTATTCCTGATCCATATCACGCATATGGTATCTCTTACAAGGATGAAGTAATTCCACGTAAGGAAGGAAAGAAAGGTAAGAAATAAGGAGTGAAATAAGGTTTTATGATTACTAAGATTAATAAAAATGCTGTAAGACAAAAGAGACATTTAAGAGTAAGAAATAAGATTTCAGGAACTGCTGAAAGACCTCGTTTCAATGTTTATAGAAGTATCAATAACATCAATGTTCAAATTATTGATGACGTTAAACAAGTTACTCTAGTTTCTTGCTCTTCATTAGACAAAGATATGGCTAAGAAGGTTGCAAAGTTAACAAAGACTGAAGCTGCTAAATTAGTTGGCGAAACAGCCGCTAAGAAGGCATTAGCTGCAGGAATCGAAGAAGTTGTTTTCGATAGAGGCGGTTACTTATACACAGGACGTGTATTAGCAGTTGCTGAAGGTGCCAGAGAAGCTGGCTTAAAATTCTAGGAGGTTTCTATAATGGCAAGAAATGAAAAGAAATTCCAAAAAGAAGAAAACGAACTACTAAATAGATTAGTTTGCATCAACCGTGTAACTAAGGTTGTTAAGGGTGGTAAGAACATGAAGTTCGCTGCTCTAATCGTAGTAGGTGATGGAAACGGTATGGTAGGTATCGGTATGGGTAAGGCTGCAGAAGTTCCAGAAGCTATCAAAAAGGCAACTGCTGCTGCTAAAAACAGTATGGTAAAGATCTCTATGGTTGGAACTACAATTCCTCACGAAACTGTTGGTGAATTTGGTTCTGGTAAGGTTATTCTTATCCCAGCTAGCGAAGGTACTGGTGTTATCGCCGGTGGTCCAGTTAGACAAATTCTTGAAGTTGCTGGTATTAAGAACATCCGTACAAAGTCATTAGGAAGCAGCAATCCAATCAACTGTGTTAAAGCTACATTTGAAGGATTACGCAACCTAAGAACTGCTGAAGAAATTGCTGCTCTACGTGGCAAGACAGTAGCAGAAATCAAAGCTTAAGGAGGCAAAGTATGTTGAAAGTTACATTAACAAGAAGCACAATCGCTTGTACAAAGAAACAAAAAGATACTGTTGCAGCTCTAGGTTTAAAGAAGCCAGGTGATACAAACAATCTTCCTGATAACGATTGCACAAAGGGAATGATCAAAGTTGTTAGCCATATGGTTAAAGTTGAGCAAGCATAGTAGGAGGGCCATATGAGTGAATTAGAATTACACAATATGAAACCTGCAGAAGGTTCAAAGAAGAGCGCTAAGAGACTAGGTAGAGGTATCGGTTCTGGTCTTGGTAAAACATCTGGTAAAGGTCACAAGGGTCAATGGGCTCGTAGTGGCGGCGGTGTTAGACCTGGATTCGAAGGCGGTCAAATGCCTTTAACAAGACGTCTTCCAAAGCGTGGATTCAAAAATCGTTTCGTTAAGGTTTACACAATCGTTAATATCAACGAATTAGAAAAGTTCGAAAACGGAACAGAAATTACTCCAGAAGTTTTATTATCTAATGGAGTTATCAGCAAAATAGAAGCAAACGGAGTTAAGGTTCTTGGAAACGGAACATTAACAAAGAAACTAGTTGTAAAGGCTAGCAAATTTTCTAAGTCAGCTGTAGAAGCAATTGAAAAAGCAGGTGGCTCTGTAGAGGTGCTATAATATGTGGCAAAGATTAATTAACGCTTTCAGCGATAAGGATATTAGAAGAAAGATTCTATTCTCACTAGCAATGTTGTTAGTATTTAGACTTGGCTGTTATATCCCAGTTCCAGGTATCGCTTATGATGCTTTGGAAAACGCTGTAGGGAACAATACTTTGCTAGGTTTAATGAGCTTAATGAGCGGTGGTTCACTTCAATACGGTACATTCTTCGCATTAGGTGTATTGCCATTCATTAACAGCTACATTATCATGCAATTATTGACCCTAGTAATTCCTAAGTTAGATCAATTATCTAAGCAAGGTGATGAAGGACGTGAAAAGGTAACTATGATTACTCGTTACATCGCTATCGCTTTAGGTTTGATTCAAGGTGTAGGAATTGTCGTTACTTACCATAATGGGGGAGTATTAGAATCATTTATCGGTGAAAACACAGAATGGTTCACAGGAATGTTCATTATCATTATGTTAACAGCTGGTTCATGTTTCGTAATGTGGTTAAGTGAAAGAATCACAGAATACGGAATTACTAACGGTACATCATTGATCATTTTCGTTGGTATTATTGCAACATTTGGACAAGCATTATTAAATACATTTATTAATGTTGTTCCTGCTAATACAACAACTTTATGGAACGTATTCGGTTATATATTAATCATTATTGCTTTATTTGCAATCATCGTTTATATGGATGGCGGCGAAAGAAGAATTAAGGTTAATTATGCAAAAATGGTTAGAGGAAACAAAATGTATGGAGGCCAATCTACTTATATTCCTTTAAAGATTACAAGTGGTGGTGTTATGCCAATTATCTTCGCATCTGCATTCATGATGTTCCCTACAATGATCGTATCATTCTTAGATACTACTAGCGACTTATATGTATTCTATTACACATATTTATACGCTACAGGAACTTGGACAGGTAACTTCTGGGTTGGAAATATCGTATATTATCTATTTATGTTTATATTCGTTATTTTCTTCTCATACTTCTATGCTCAAATCCAATTCAACCCACAAGACGTTGCAAGAAACTTACAACAATATGGTGGAACAATTCAAGGTATCAGAGCAGGAAGACCTACAGTTGAGTACTTACAAAAGGTTAACAACAGAATTACATTGTTCGGAGCTCTATTCTTAGCCTTCATCGCTATCATTCCAGCTTTATTATTTAACTGGATCGGTGGAGATATCGGTTTGAGAAGTGCGTTCTCAGCAACAGGTATGTTAATCGTTGTATCTGTAGCCCTAGAATTAGATAAGCAATTAGAAGCACAATATATGTCAAAGCACTATAAAGGATTCTTAAAATAATGAAAAAGCTTAGTTTAGTATTTTTGGGAGCTCCAGGTGCAGGTAAAGGCACTCAAGCAACTAAAATATGTGAAAAGTATAACATCCCTCATATATCTACAGGTGATATATTGAGAGCAAATATCAAAGCTGGTACACCACTTGGATTACAAGCAAAGGCCGTTATCGATAAGGGACAACTTGTATCTGATGAAATAGTAATCGGCTTGATTAAAGATAGACTAGCTCAAGAAGATTGTCAAAAGGGATACCTACTAGATGGTTTCCCTAGAACAATCGAGCAAGCAGTAGCATTAGATTCTTTCGAAAACGTAGCAATGGCTGTAAACATCGCTGTTAAAGAAGATGAAGTTGTTGAACGTATCGCAGGAAGAAGAATGTGTGCTTGTGGTGAATCATATCATATCTCTACATATAGCAAAGACACATGCGCTAAGTGCGGTGGAAAGCTATATCAAAGAGATGATGATAAGCCAGAAACAGTTAAAGCTAGGCTAGATGTATACAATAAGCAAACAGCACCATTAATTGATTATTATGCAGCTAAAAAGGTATTATACACAGTTGATGGTAGCCAAAGCGTCCAAGATGTATTTGCATCAATAGTAAAGGTAATCGATGGTAACAATTAAGACTCTTGAAGAAATTGAATTAATGCGTAAGGCAAACCAAATAGATAGAGATACTCTATTAATGTTGGAAGAACATATTAAGCCAGGCGTTACTACAAAAGAGTTAGACAAGTTAGCATATGAATACATAACAAAATGTAATGCGAAGCCATCATTCTTAGGATATAATGGTTTCCCAGCATCAATTTGTACATCTGTAAATGAACAAGTTGTACACGGAATTCCTTCAAGTAAGGTTCGTTTAGAAGAAGGAGATATTATCTCAGTCGACTGCGGAACAATTTACAAAGGATTCAACGGAGATGCTGCCAGAACATTTATGGTTGGAAATTGCTCAGAAGAAGTTAAAAAGCTAGTTGAAGTAACAAAGCAAAGCTTCTTCGAAGGCATCAAAATCTTAAAGGCCGGAGTTAGACTTGGTGATTTAGGAAGTGCAATCCAAACATATTGTGAAAGTTTCGGTTACGGAGTTGTTAGAGATTTAGTAGGACATGGAATCGGCAGAGATATGCACGAAGATCCATCAGTTCCAAACTATGGTAAGCCAGGTCATGGAATGAGACTACAAACAAATATGACAATCGCCGTAGAACCAATGATCACTTTGGGAACATACAAAGTATGGCAACTAGAAGATGGTTGGACAATCGAAACACAAGATGGAAAGCCAGCAGCGCATTACGAAAATACAATCTGGATTAAAGAAGATGGGGTTGAAATCCTTTCTCTATAAGAAAAACAAAACAAAACTTTGGTAATAAATTAGGAGGTATCAATGTCTAAAGAAGATGTTATCGAAGCTGAAGGAACAGTAATAGAAGTACTACCAAGCACAATATTTAAAGTAAAATTGACAAACGGAGCAGTTATTCTAGCATATATATCTGGTAAGCTTAGAAAGAACTACATCAAGATAGTAGAAGGCGATGCCGTCAAAGTTGAACTAAGTCCATATGATTTAACAAAAGGCAGAATCACATGGCGTAACAAGAATTAGTTGGAGGATAGAAAGATGAAAGTTAGACCATCAGTAAAACCAATTTGCGATAAATGTAAGGTAATCAAGAGAAACGGAAAGGTTATGGTTATCTGCTCAAAGTATAAGAAGCATAAGCAAGTTCAAGGTTAATAAAAAGAATATAAAGCACAATAATAGTGAAATAATATCCTATTATTTGCTTTTTATATGACTAAAACATTTGCGATATAAAAATGTTTAGTGTTATAATCGTTGAGTTAATAGACAAAAATCGCATATTTTGAGCGCGGCAAAGGTTGTCTCATTCCAATTTAACAGGCAATCTGACTCAAAAGCGGACAAGTATATAACACACAAATTTAAACAATAATTGGAGGTAGTTTGAATGGCTCGTATTGCCGGAGTGGATTTACCACGCGAGAAAAGAGTAGAAATTGGCCTTACCTATATTTTCGGTATAGGAAGACAAACATCTAACAAGATCCTAGCTGACCTTGGCATTAGCCCAGACATCAGAATCAAAGATCTTACAGATGAACAAGTAGACGCTATTCGTGCTTACATCGACAAAAACAACATTCTAGTTGAAGGCGATTTAAGACGTGACGTTAAGTTAAACATTAAGAGATTACAAGAAATCGGATGCTATAGAGGCATCAGACATCGTAAGGGATTACCTTGCCGTGGACAAAGTACAAAGCAAAATGCTCGTACTTGCAAGGGACCAAAGAAGACAGTAAGTCGTAAGAAGAAGGACTAAGGAGGTAAGATATGGCAGCAAGTAAAGCTACAACAGCTAAAAAGCGTAATGCAAGTAAGCGTCGTGTAGAGAAAGGTTGTGTTCATATTCATGCAGCCTTCAACAATACGATCGTTACAATAACAGATACACAAGGAAATACAATCAGCTGGTCATCTGCTGGTAAGTTAAAGTACCGTGGATCTAAGAAGTCATCTGCATATGTTGCACAATGTGTAGCAGAAGATGCAGCAAGAGTAGCTGCAGATTGTGGAATGAAGAGCGTAGAAGTATACGTAACAGGTGCTGGACAAGGAAGAGAAAGCGCTATTCGTGCACTTCAAATCGTAGGAATGGAAGTTACATTAATTAAAGATGTTTCTCCAATCCCACACAATGGTTGTCGTCCACCAAAACGCAGAAGACTATAATAGGAGGTAATAAGAATGGCTAAATATACAGGACCAGCATGTCG
>JAEEWC010000020.1 GCA_016287155.1 Clostridia bacterium
CGATAACAAAGTTTTCCCAGAAAACAGCTTGGCTGCATATAAAAATGCAGTTGATCATGGTTATGATATCGAAATGGATGTTTGGCTAACTAATTCAAATGTTCTTGTTATGCACCATGACCCATCATTAAATAGAACAGCATCTCAAGATATCAAAGTTGTAGATATCGACACAAACAACCTTGAGCAATATAAGTTATTCGGCACCGAAGAACATGTTCCTCTATTTGACGATATGTTAAAGACAGTTGATGGCAAAGTTGGAATCATTATTGAAATCAAGCCAACTAAGCGTGTTAAAGATACTTGCGAAATGGTTATGGAGCACTTAAAAGGCTACAAAGGCAAATACTGCATCGAGAGTTTTGACCTTAGAGTCGTAAATTACATGCATAAACACTATCCAGATATCATCCTAGGTCAATTATATGATTATCAACCAATGCAACGAATTCCGGCTATTTTATGCGCTCAATACAAAAAGGTAGATTTCTTAGCAATCTGCATTAAGAATGCCGCTTCTAAATATTATGCAAATATCAAAAAGCGTCATCCAGAAAAGCTTCTTGTTACTTGGACAGTTAGATCTCCAGAACAACAAGCGCTTGCTTTGAAGACTTGTGATAATTACATCTTTGAAGCAAATATCAAAAAGGAAGATAATATTGAACTTCCAAAACCAGAATTGAATTAACTAATTTAAAACACATCGGAAAAGGCTGCTTATCACAGCCTTTTCGTTATTTGCTACATATATTGATTCAAGACAGATAAAACAAGTTCTAGATCTTCTTTGTCATTTGGACTGACACAAATATACGTTTCTCGACCTACGCCATCTATTTGTTTATTTACTATCGTATCAAATTTAATATTTGAGAAATGATATCCTTTTGTTAAATGGACAACATAGAATTCAATGGCCTTGTCTTCGTTTTTGTATTCACAATCTATTTTAGTAGCGATTCGGTATAATCCATAATAGATGTTCTTGCGCGATTTTGATTCTATTGTAGATATTTTATCTACAACATCTTTTTCAAAATTTGATTCGCTAATTCTAAATGACATCCAAGTATCTGAATAATCTATCCTATCTTTATTAGATGCTACACCCCACGAAATTAAAAAGCCACCTACAAATATAACCACGCAAATACATAATACGATTAATACCCATTTAACTGCCTTCATAAATAGTCCTACCACCTTTTAGTTAACAACTCGATTTTATTATATGTATAATAATCTGTCAATAATCGCATAGAAAAAGGTGGCATTGACTGAACTGCTCCCTGCCACCTTATTTCTTGCGTAATATAATTAATTAAACCATTTTTGGCTTTTCGTTTTCGTTTGAAACCTTGCCTGCTTTTCTATCTAGATAGTTTTCGATGCAAGCTTTGATTGCTTCTTCAGCTAAAACTGAACAGTGAATCTTTTGTGCTGGAAGTCCGCCAAGAGAATCAACAACAGCTTTATTTGTTAACTCTAAAGCTTCTTGAACTGTCTTGCCTTTAACTAATGTTGTAGCACGAGATGATGTAGCTTGAGCAGCTGCACAGCCAAATGTTCTAAATGCAACTTGTTCAATGATTTCTGTTTCTGGATTGATATACATTGTCATTTCCATGATATCTCCGCAGGCAGCATTACCGATTTTGCCGTATGCGTTGTGGTTTTCAATAAAACCAACGTTTTGCAAATTTTGGAATTCATTTATTACTTCTTCGTTATACATTTTTCTTTAACTCCTCTAATAATTCTTCGTAAATTGGTGACATAGCACGCAATTGTTTAACAGTTTGTTCTAAGACTTTAACTGTATATTCTGCTTGTTCGATTGTGTTTTCTTTACCAAATGAGAATCTAATTGATCCATGAGCTACAGCCATTGGGATACCAATTGCAAGTAAAACGTGGCTTGGATCTAAAGATCCAGATGAACAAGCACTACCTGATGATACTGCTATTCCATGTAGATCTAAGTGGAATAAAATTCCTTCGCCTTCGATACCGATAAATGAGAAATCTGAGTTTCCTGGAATTCTCTTTGATGGATCCTTTGGACCATTGTAGTAGATATTTGGGATTAACTCTTGAACTCTCTTTACAAAGTAATCTCTAACTTCTTGAGTCTTTTTATTATTTTCTTCCATATGAGCGATAGCTAAATCTAAAGCTGCTGCGCATCCTACAATACCTGGTGTATTTAGTGTTGATGCACGAAGATTTCTTTCTTGCTCGCCACCATCTAAGAATCTTTGAATCTTAACACCGTTCTTTTTGTAAAGAACGCCAACGCCCTTTGGACCATAGAACTTATGTGCAGATAGAGATAACATATCTACGCCTAAATCCTTAACATCAACTGGGATATTACCTACAGCTTGAACTGCATCAGTATGGAACACAACGCCATGAGCTTTAGCGATAGCTGCTAATTCCTTAATTGGCTCGATTGCACCAATTTCATTGTTAACCATCATGATAGATGCAAGAATTGTAGTATCTTTAATTGCTGCTTCAAAATCCTTAGGTGATACAAATCCTTCTTTATCTACATCAAGATATGTAACTTCAAATCCATATTTTTCAAGCTTTCTGCATGTTTCTAGAACAGCTGGGTGCTCGATTTTAGATGTAATGATATGATTACCCTTGTCTTTATGAGCAAGCGCATAACCCTTAATTGCCATGTTATCTGCTTCAGAACCACCAGATACGAAATAGATTTCTGTGCTTCTGCAGTTTAGATTTTTAGCGATGCTTTCTCTTGCGTTATCAATTGCTTCTAGCGCTTCTCTTCCGAAGAAATGTTGAGATGAACCATTTCCGAATACTTCAGAAAAATAAGGCATCATCTTTTCTAAAACTTCTTTAGCTACGCCAGTTGTAGCGCCATGATCTAAATAAATTCTTTCCATAAATTACTTCCTTATGATACTAGTTAAGGACATTGAATCCAAAAACCCGTTAATTTCTTTGTATAGATTTTCCCAAACAACGTGTGTTGAGCAAGAACTCTTATTTGGGCAGCAATTTGCATCACTAATACAATCTACGATTACTAAATCATCCTCTAAAGTTCTTAAGATAGAACCAACAGAGATTTTGTCTGCGTTTTCGATGTAATATCCACCGCTAACGCCTCTTGTTGCTTGTACTAGGTTTGCTTTTCTTAAGGCAAGAATGATTTGTTCTGCATACTTTTCTGAAGCATCAATTTCGCTAGCAATAGCTGGCAAAGAAATTGGGCCTTCTCCCTCATGCTTTGCTAAATAGCACATTACTTTCAATCCATATCTTGCTTTTGCAGACAACTTCATTTATAATCCCTACCTTTTTACTAGGAATTATTTTATAACTAGTTATAATTTGGTGTCAAGCGAAATCCTACAATTTTAGTAGGGATTTGAAAAACTTAAAATCTTGGAAGCGAATTAAGCGTTTTTGCTAACTTTTCACGATATTTTTGAACAACATCCTCTGGGGCTTTAATTTGCATATTTTCGCCAAATGTGAAGCACCAAGCAAAGAATGTATCTGAAACGTCAACATTTACGCTAATTGTGTATGTATCGTCGCTCTCAGCTTCGCAACGTAAATTGTAGCCTAATTTATCTAAAACTTGATTTGTATATTTTTTGTTGAAAGATAAAGTTACTCTTGTATCATTTCCTGAATACATAGAGAATGTCTTATTTCTAAATTCTTTTGCCTCTTTAACCTTTTTCTTTATAGCAGGCGTAGAAGTCATTTCAACCTTATCCATTCTATCTACACGATAAGGAGTTAAATCATCATGCTTTTCGTTATATACAAGCAAATAATACATACCATCATTGATGATTAAATCGATTGGGTTTTCTACATAGAACTCCCCGTCTTTATGGAACTTTCTATTGCCGTTTAAATCTAAATCGAAATATCTGAATTGAATCTTTTTAGATTCTTGGATTGCACGAGTGATTTCATCAATGCTATAGAAAATCTTTTCATTTGAGCATTTTCTCTCGTTAAAGCATGTGATGTTCTTTTCTATAAAATCATTCTTATTTGGGCCAACTAAGCCAACGATTTTAGCGCTAAGCTCCTTAGTCTTTTTATCTGTAATGAAATGAGAAGCTTGGACTGCGTCCAATAAAATTCTTAGTTCGTAATCGTCAAGAGCTGGGGATTCAACATAATATTCCATTTGTTGCGCACGATTAGATAAGATTTCAAAGCCATTATCGTTTAGAGTTTGGATATCATCATAAAGAATCTTTCTATCACAACTAATATTGCGCTTAGCAAGTTCAGCAATGATTTGCTTTGTAGTTAGCCTATGGTTCTCATCTGTGTGCTTTAGGATCTCATATAAATATAGTAGCTTTATCTTATAGTCTTTATTTGTCTTTGGCATAATTTCCCCTCGTCCCTCTTTGAGCGTGTAAAACTATTATATTTCAAAGATGTCTTTATTTCAAGACATTTTTAACAATAGAAAAATAGTGGCCAATCGACCACTATTTTTATAGCCTCTAATTCTAGATTAGTATGGGAGAATGTATTCCAATACGAAATCTTTAATATGAAATATTATCATATCCAACTTCTTGTAATACTTCGAGCAAAGTCTTCCCATCTAGTTGAATATCGCATAGTTCATCTGCCGTTTCAACATCAATAGGCTCTTTGTAAAATTCGCAAAAAGAAATATATTCCTTTCCTTCGCTAACAAAATATGTAATTGAATAATCTTTTCCTTTGTATCTAAATTCAATTTCGTACCCAGTATCTACCCATTCTTTAACTAATTGTCTTGTAATATCCATAACTACTCATCTCCTTTTCCATGTGAAAAATGTCCACCATCATTCTTCCAGCGATGCTCATGTGGAACATTTGGATGTTGCTTTGGGTTGCCATGATTTGTATAGTCTATTGTTAAATATATATTGCCATTACTATCGTAATAATTCTCACGAACAACCTTACCATCTTTGCTAATTATATCTACAGAATCTGGTTCTCCTTGCACATGCGTCTTATAGCCATCGCTTTTATGACGATTAACTTTATTAACGATTCTTACATTTCTAGATTCCGCAGAATTATATGTGCCACTGAAAGCAGAACTAAACCCTTTCATTGCTATGTCCTCCTTTCTTACGATATTCTCTACGTTTCATAATATAAGAATCGTATTGATAGATTGGAATTCCCAAACTTTTAGGATATTCAAACAACCAATCAGGAGTTGATCCATACACAATTATTCCGGTCGGATGCAATTTATCTACTACTATTTTAACTTCTTCCGAAAAGGTTTGTCTATTGCTCTTTGCTTTTATGAAGCCATTTGTCCCAATCGCAATCAGCGTTTCTTTCGGATAAGCATCCAATGAAGATAAAGTTCGCATGTCACCAAGCCGAACATTTGGATAAATTTTTACGCCATGCCTTCCAAAGTAATATGAGATCGCTAAATTATGATAAATCTGACTCTTTTGAAGAACTAGTGGCATATTATCATATGGACTAGCATCAAATCCTATCATTGCTTCATATTGTCTAACTTCATCTAAATACTTTTGCGGATTCCACTTAACGGCTAAAAACTCTTGATCTGCGCAAAAATGAGAAACTGTAACTTTAGCCTTATCTACAACCTCTCGTCGCTTATCCCATTGCACAATTGCACGTGGTGGAGCACTAGCCACCATCCACTTTTCGATGATTGGGAATTCATCTTCTTTTGTTTTGCGTGCACCATCTATTAAATATCCGCAATTAACATCGCGAATATAGGCTGGATGCTTGCCTTCAATGGCTTTTTCTTTTGCCATACTAAAAAAATTCTTGTAAAAACTAAAAGGTTAAATATATAATTAAAGTACCAATCGGAGGATGCATTTAATTATGTATTCGTGGTGAGCAGGGTGTGCCAGCATCCTGCTTTTATATTTTTACAAGGTCTCCTTATTAAATTTTATAAGTACTCACCTTGCTTATAATCTAAATCAAAATGGCAGCCCATCATAATGCAATTCTTCAGGCTCGCGCATATAATTTGTTATGAATATACTAGTCTCATAGTCTAACGCCAATCTTTTCCCAGAATTTTCAGCAACTTTATATAAATCTTCAACAACAGTATCCAATTCGGCTATATTATCTTTGCCTGTTGCACACAATTTTTTAACATCTCTACCATTTCTCTCATCCAAAATATAAGCTTCTAATTCATCTACAATTGGATTATTCGTTACCCTAACCCTGACTAACGCTAAATATACGCTTGGGCTAATTTGCAACACATATGAATTTCCCACAACAAGAACATCCTCTCCTTCTCTAATCAATGAGTTATAGACATATTTCGTTCCACATTTAATTAACTCAGATTTTCCAATATGACCATGTCCCATCATTATAGCCATAGAAGTCTCTTGTTCCCATTTGCACTTATTGTTTAACGTGTCAACCTTAAACTTTTCAAAGAATTTTATCAATATGGATTCATCATAATTTAATTTTTCAAATTCCGCCTTACAAAGAACATCCACACTAACATTCAATACGTCTGCAATCGCAAACATAACATCTGCTGATATATTCTTTCTAGAATCATCATTTCTTAGTTTAGTTAAATACCCTGTGCTTATTTCTATCTTATTCTCAAGAGCAGAAATAGAGATGCCGTTGCTCTTCGCTAAATAAAACACATTATTTAAAAAACGTTCTTTATTAAATATTTCTGGCATTGTTACCTCCATGATTATATTTATATAATATCAAGTATTATGGACAAAATCAACAATATGTCTAAAATATATTTAGACTATATAGACAAATTTATATTATATGGTAATAACATAACTTTAATCGATAAATTTAAAATTCTTTAAAACTCTTGCTTTTGCTACTAATGCTTCGTTATCTAATGTCGCCTTACTTAAGAAATCTTCATAACTTGGATATTCTCGTCCTAAGCATTTAATCTTATTCATTTCTCCGTCATGTTCTATTTGAATCTCTATTTGTTTTTCTTTGTATTCAAACGAAACAGTGCTTACCTTATCTACTAAATAGAAAACGTCAAACAAATCAAAATTGTTATTATCGAATTCTTTCATAGCATAGATATCTTGCGTTATAAATTTAAGAACACTTATATCTCCAAAAAATGGACATCTTGGCAAACGCTCATTCACTATAATATCTTTTGCATATAAGAAAATTTTTATAGCCTCTTCAAAGTTCCCTTCTTCCTTTCTAATTCTAGCCATTCTTGTAAGAACCCCAACTCTAGATGCTGGATCCAACTTAAAATGGTTATATTTATCATATAAAGATTCTATTATCTCAACGAATTTATCATAATTTTGCTCAACACCAAATCCATTCTTATATATATCCGCAAGCTTATATGTTGCTTCATCCATTTCGCAATCACTAGCTAATTTGTAGTATTTAAATGCTTTCTTATAATCTGGCTCACCAACTCTTCCATAATAATATATGTATCCTAAGCACATATATGCTGGAGGATACTTTTTATCTGCCGCCATTTCATAATATTTCTTAGCAGTTTCAAAATCTTTTTGTTCATAGAAATACCCGCCATAATAAGTCATAAAATATGGATCTTTGGTAGTTTCAATTATTTGCAAAAGCGCATTTAAAAATTCATCCTCTTCCGATTTGGATAAGTACGATTTGTCCTGATATTTATTGTAGATTTCAAAAGCTTCTTCGATTTTCATATTTATATTATACTACCAACTAAAACAAAAATGATGGCCATTTCTGACCATCATTTGATATAGCTAAATCTAAATTAATAATTCTCTTTTCTTACTTCGAAATAGCTTTGTGGATGATTGCAAACTGGGCAAACTTCTGGTGCTTTCTTACCAATTACTAAGTGTCCACAATTTCTGCATTCCCACATCTTTTCTTCTGACTTTGCAAAAACTTGTTGCATTTCGACGTTGTTAAGAAGTGCTCTATATCTTTCTTCATGAGATTTTTCAATAGCAGCTACCATTCTGAATTTAGCAGCAAGAACTGTAAATCCTTCTTCTTCAGCATCTTTTGCGAATTGTTCATACATATCTGTCCATTCATAATTTTCGCCATCAGCAGCAGCTTTTAGGTTTTGCTTTGTATCGCCAATACCCTTTAATTCCTTGAACCACATCTTTGCGTGTTCTTTTTCGTTATCGGCTGTCTTTTGGAAGATTTCAGAAATTTGTTCAAATCCTTCCTTTTTAGCAACTGAAGCAAAATATGTATACTTGTTGCGTGCTTGGCTTTCTCCTGCGAAAGCTTCCATTAAATTCTTTTCTGTCTTTGATCCACGTAGTTCCATGCTATTTTCCTCCTATGTTCGTGAATAGTAAATGAAGTTTGCAATATTTAGAGGTTGTAATCTATAGAAGAATCTAAAGAAGAACTTTCTAAATACGTTCTTATCAAACTCGATGTTGTTAGCGCAAACAATATTGATTTCACCTGGATCCTTATTGAATGTGATTGTCTTTTCTTCACCCTTTAGAAGTGAGAAATAGTTTTCAGAAGCAATAGCATCAGATTCAACACAAATATTGTATGCAAAATTATCTAAAGCTTTAATTGTTGCTTTATTTCCTTCCTTTGTTACTTTAAATTCTACCTTATTTAAAGGCAATTTAGAAGGTTTGTCGAAGATTTCATAAATTGATTCATTGTTGTATGTAATTTTCATTACAGCGTTGTATCTGGCCTTCAAATCAACAATTCTTTCAAAAGAATTAGGCTTTAACTCTACACTATACTTATGTTCTTCGATTAGTGAGTTATCTTTAATTGAATATTCTTCAATCTTAATCTTGAAAGATTTTTTCTCAAGAGTATCGTTATGAGCAAAGATTGTAGCAATACCATCTTGCTTTTTACATGTAACAGTTACTGGGTTAAAGAAATCCTTTGCCTTATATTGAAGAGCCTTTGGAACTCCTTCAAAGTCAACTGATGCCCAGCTTGGACAATTCCATACATCGTTGTATTGCCAATAGATTGCACCGTTACATCTTCCCTTATTTTGTCTAAAGTGAACTGCTGCGTTTTTAATACATTCAGCTTGAACAATACCTGTTAGATATGGCAATGCTTCAAAGTGCTTTGGGAAATCAAACATTTCTGTTAGATAGAATAGCATCTTCTTATTACCACCAATACACTTTTGGTGAGAATTAAACGCTGCTGATGTAATATCATAATCTGCAGGTGTTGCGAATGTATTTATTGCCTTCATAGAAGGTAGAGATTCTAGACCGAATTCAGATAAGAATCTTGAATATCTTGATTGATAATAATCAAGCTTCTTTAAACCGTGCCATACATTCCACATATGAGTATCACCGAAATTGTCTGATGAAATGTTCTTCATATAATCAGAACCTAGTGGTGATGTTGGGATGTAAGATACATCTGTTATTGGTTCTAGTGTCTTTGGCATAATATCGTAGAAGAATTCTTTGTACGCCTTTTGTAATTTTGTTGATTGTGGCATCCAAGAATACATTGTTTCAATTTCGTTATTACCAGCAAAGATAGCAACTGATGGGTGAAGAGACATTCTCTTTACGTTCTTTTCAATTTCTTCTACAACTGTTGCTAAGAAATCCTTTTCATAGAATGGATATAATTGACATGCAAAACAGAAGTCTTGCCAAACAAGAAGTCCTAATCTATCACATTCAGAAAGTAAATATTCATCAGCATAGCTACCACCGCCCCAAACTCTTATGATATTGAAGTTTGATTCAAGTGCTAAATTGATATAATAATCAACACTCTCTTTTGTTATATCTTCAAATATTGCTGCAAATGGAATTAGGTTACCACCTTTTGCAAATACTCTTTCACCATTTAGCATAATGCTAAA
>JAEEWC010000021.1 GCA_016287155.1 Clostridia bacterium
ATTAAGAAAGTTAAAGATGATTGGGATAAGGAAATGGAAAGATTAACATCAATTAAAATTACTGATGATTATGTTCCAGAAAATACAGCAATGATGAAAGATGCTTGTACAGCCTTCATGAAGGCAACAGGTTCTCACCTTGCTCAAACAACAGCAATTGGTATTATTAGAAAAAATATCCCAGATGATGCTATCTTAGTTGGTTCAGCTGGCTCACTTCCTGGCTGCTTACAAAGAATGTGGACAACAGATGCTAAAGATTCATACAACATGGAATATGGCTATTCTTGTATGGGTTATGAAATTGCTGGTGCATTTGGTTCAAAGCTTGCAGCTTTAGATAAAGAAGTTTATGCATTTGTTGGTGATGGCTCATTCTATATGTTGCATTCAGAAATGGTAACAGCAATCCAAGAGAGAAAGAAGATTAACATTATGCTATTTGATAATGGTTCATTTGGATGTATTAACAATTTGCAAATGGGCCAAGGTATTGATGCGCTATGTACAGAATTTAGATATAGAGATGGAGATAAGCCAATTAGAGAAGGCGAGTTCTTAAATACAGATTTTGCCATGATTGCAAAAGGCTACGGACTTGTATCTTACACAGCAAGAAATGAAGAAGAATTAGAGGCCGCAATTAAAGATTCTCTAAAGCAAGAAAAATCTACGCTAATCGATATCAAGGTTCTACCAAAATCAATGACACACGGCTATGATGCTTGGTGGAGAGTAGGATGTACAGATAATCCTCGTGATGAAAAAGAAAAGCGCGCTAAAGAAGAAAAGGATGCAATGGTAAAGATTGCAAGAAAATATTAAGAAGGTAAATTATGAATAGTAACAGAATTAAACTAGGTATCGCTCCTATTGCCTGGACAAATGACGATATGCCAGATTTGGGGGCAGAAAATACATTTGAACAATGTATTTCAGAAATGGCTTTAGCCGGATACAAAGGATGTGAAGTAGGTAATAAGTACCCTAAAGATCCTAAAGTATTAAAAGAAGCTCTTGATTTAAGAGATATGCAAATTTGCAATAGATGGTTTTCTTCATTTATTTTGACAAAACCATTTGAAGAAGTTGAAAAAGACTTTAGAGAAAATTGCGAATTTTTAAAAGCCCTTGGCGCAAAGAGAATTGGAGCTAGTGAACAATCTTATTCAATTCAAGGCCAAATGAACACTCCAGTATTCGAAAAGAAATACGTAATGAATGATGACGAGTGGAAAAAATTTGCAGATGGTTTATCTAAATTGGGTAGAATCGCTCGTGATGATTACGGTATTACTCTTGTTTACCATCACCATATGGGAACAGTTGTTCAAACTGCAGAAGAAATCGACAAGATGATGGAACTTTGCGATAAAGACGCATTATATTTATTATTCGATTCAGGCCACCTTGCATATTGCGGTGAAGATTATTTGAGCATTTTAAAGAAATATGCAAATAGAATTAAACACGTTCACTTAAAGGACATTAGACCTGAAATTGTAAAGAAGGTTAAAGATGAACACCTAAGCTTCTTGCAAGGTGTAAGATTGGGCGCATTTACAGTACCAGGGGATGGCTGTATAGATTTTGCACCAATATTCAAGATTTTAGATGAAGCAAATTATGAAGGATGGATGCTTGTTGAAGCTGAGCAAGATCCAAGCATTGCTAACCCATTTAAGTACGCTAAAATGGCAAGAGCATACATAAAAGAAAAAGCAAATATTTAAGGAGAGAAATAGATGGAAACTTTAAAGTATTTTACTAACAACAAGTTTGTTGAATCAAAAACATCAAGTTATTACAAAGTATATAACCCAAATACTGGCGAACAAATCGCTCAAACACCTCGTTGTACAACAGAGGAAGTTGCTGCCGTTATAGATAACGCTGCCGAGGCATATAAGACTTGGTCAAGAATGCCAATTCTAAAGAGAGTTCAAATTCTTTATAAAGTTAGAGATTTAGTATTAGAGAGATATGATGAATTAACATATTCAGTATGCCAAGAACAAGGTAAGAGTTGGACAGAAGCTGCTGGCGATATTGCTAAGGTTAAAGAGGGTACAGAACTTGCTTGTAACATGCC
>JAEEWC010000022.1 GCA_016287155.1 Clostridia bacterium
ATCTCCAGATACAATACCTGCTCTATCTACACAGAATGTTACATTTAGATTAGATAGACAAATATCATGCAAAATTGAGTCAAATGCTCTTTGCATAAATGTAGAATATACCGCAAAATATGGTTTTTTACCGCCTAAAGCAAGTCCAGATGCCATAGTTGCTGCGTGTGCTTCGCAAATTCCTACATCAATGAATCTATTTTTATGTGCTTTTTCAAATACTTCAAGGCCTGTTCCTTCTTCCATAGCAGCTGTAATTGCGAAGATATCCTTGTCTTGGTCAGCCATTTTAGACAATTTTGCGCCCATAATCTTTGAAAAAGATGGTTTATCCCAGTGTTTTGGAGAATATCCATGGTATCTTTCTGGATCTAATTCGGCTTCTGTTAATCCCTTACCTTTTATAGTTCTTACGTGTAAAACGATAGAACGCTTAGAACTCTTTGCATATGTTAAAGCTGAAATTAAATCTTCGATATTGTGTCCATCTATATTATCTAGATAGTTTAGACCATATTCACCAAATGCATCTCCGCCACCATGAACACCGTTTAAATATCTTGAAATATATCCAACTGTCTTTGAGATAGACATATCGTTATCATTTAATATGATAATTTGCTTTTGGCGAAGTGTTGCCATATCGTTTAGTGCTTCATAAGATAGTCCACCTGTTAGAGAACCATCACCAATTAATGAAATTACATTTCCTTCGATATTTGAACGAACAAGTCCGCAAGCAATAGATAAAGCTGTTGATGCGTGTCCTGTTGATGCAACATCATATATACTTTCTTCTCTACGTGGGAATCCAGATATACCATTTGTTTGACGAAGTGTTGAGAAATCCTTATATCTTCCTGTTAATAGTTTGTGCGCATAACATTGGTGTCCTACGTCAAATATCAATTTATCCTTTGGAAGATTAAAAACATATTCGATGGCAATAATTAATTCAATAACACCTAAATTTGATGCAAGGTGTCCGCCATTTTTAAATACTGTATTAATAATAACATCACGCAATTCTTGAGCTAATTGATACAATTGATCAATAGATAAGCTCTTTAAATCCTTTGGTGAGTTAATGTTGTCTAGTAGTTTCATATTATATATATTATATTTTATTTAATTCTTGCGAGCAATCATATTATCTATTAGCTCGTAGAAGAATTCTGCTCCATTTATCTTATTTTCTATAGCTTTTATCGCACTTTTTGCTGCATCTGCATATGCTAAAACATCTTTTTGAGCATTTTCAATTCCGCCTACAGCATCGATATATGTGAATTTGTTATTATTCTTATCTTGATTTACATCCTTACCTAATACTTCTTTAGTAGATGTTAAATCTAATATATCGTCTTGGATTTGGAATAAAATTCCAAAGTTTTCAGCGTAAGATTCAAATGCCTTGATAATTTCATCAGATGCTTCAAATCTTAATGCTCCTGCAACCAATGCTGCCTTCAAAAGCGCACTTGTCTTTAGTTTATACATTCTAATTAAATCTGATTTAGATGGATCTTTCTCGTGTTCTTTAATATCTAAACATTGTCCACCAATCATACCATTAATACCAGATTGATTTAAAATGTATTTTGTAGCGTTAACTTGAGCTACATAATTGTTCTTTACATATGGACAAGCCATATAGAATTCGTTATCTAATGCTGATAGCATTAATTCAGCAGCGCCATTTAACATAGCATCGCCTGTAATTGTAGCCATCCCAGCGCCGAATTTTTTGTGAGTTGTTGGCATTCCACGTCTTAATTCGTCATTATCCATGCAAGGTAAATCATCATGAACTAGCGAATAAGAATGAATTAATTCAATACCAATAGCAAGTTCTACTATTAGTTCTTCTGGGTTATAATTCGCATTTCTAGGCGCTACAGCGTATGCTCCAAGGTAAACTAAGCAAGGTCTTAATCTCTTTCCGCCATTTGAAATAGAATACTTATATGCATCTGTAATAGGTTGATATGAATACACATGCTTTAGGTATCCTTCTAGATATTTATCAAATGAAGCTTTAAATAATTCGAATATATTAATCATTACTTACCTCAAATGGGACTTCTTTTATAGATTCCATTTCCTTTTGCAAAATAGTAATCTTTCCCTTTGCTTCTTCTAATTCTTTTGAACAGTTCTTGCAAAGTTCAATACCTTTTGTGAATGCAGCAATTGATTCATCGATAGTCAAATTGCCTTGTTCCATCTTAGTAACAATTTCTTCTAATTCCTTTAATGATTCTTCAAATTTCATAACTTATTTACCTCTATAATTTCTGCTTTAGCTTTACCGCCTGTTGTTGTAATTTCTATCTTATCCTTGACTTTTAACTCGTCAATATTTGTGACATTTTGTCCATCCTTTTTGATGTATGCATACGACCTTGAGAATATCTTTGATGGGTTTATAGCATCCAATCTAACAGAAAGGTTTCCGAATTGATGCGCCTTATTTTCTAGTATATTATTGGCTAATAGAAGCATTTTGGCTGAATATACCTCTAATTTATTAGTATTTTTAGAATACACACCATTAAAAGCACCTATGATTCTCTGTTTTTGCAATTCAAGCTTTGTAATAGCATGATCCAATGTAGCTGACAATTGATTAGATAATCTTAGTCCCAAATCTTTAATATATTCTTTATACTCTTCTACATTATATTCAACTAGTTCTCCAGCTGCTGTTGGCGTTGGAACACGTATATCTGCAGCCAAATCGCAAAGCGTTGTATCCGTCTCGTGACCTACAGATGAAATGATAGGAGTTTTTGCATTGTAGATTGCATAAACTAATTTTTCTGAATTGAATGGCATTAGATCTTCAAGCGAGCCACCGCCTCTTGCAATGATTAAAACATCGAAGCCTAAATCATCAACTTGCTTTATCGCATTAACAATATCTATATCAGCGTCTATGCCCTGCACTTTAACGTCTTTAACAACGATATCAATAATATTGTTTACTTTACGAATTGTTGTGATTATATCTCGAATTACGGCGCCAGTTTTAGAAGTGATAACACAAACTCTTTTTGGAAATTTAGGAATAGGTTTTTTATGCTCAGCTGCAAAATACCCTTTTTCCATTAATTCCTTCTTTAATTTTTCAAGCATAGCAGCAAGGGCACCTGCTCCATATGGTTGAATTGCTGAGATATTAAAATTTAATCTACCTGTTTTTGTATAGTAATCTACAGTTCCTTTGGCCAAAATTTGTTCGCCTTCTTTAGGAACATATGTCTTTGCATAATTAAAATCGTTACATTGAATTGCTGATTCTTCGTCTTTTAAAGCAAAATATGCATGCGCTCCAGAGATTTTAAAGCCAGAAACTTCCCCGACAATAACAATATTATGCAGCATTTCCTCTGCATAAAATATTCTTTTTATTACATTGTTTAACTGTGAAACAGTAATTAAATTATCTGGCATTTTCCTCGCGAGCGATTGCAGCCATTAATGTATTGTATAAAAGCATAGATATTGTCATAGGTCCAACTCCGCCAGGAACTGGAGTAATAAATGAAGCTTTTGGTTCTACTTCATCAAAATCTACGTCTCCACATAAATGACCATCAACTCTATTGATTCCTACATCGATAACAATTGCGCCATCTTTAACCATATCGCCCTTTAAGAACTTAGGTCTACCGATTGCTACTACTAAAATATCTGCATTTTTAGTAATTTCTTTTAAATTTTGTGTCTTAGAATGACATACAGTTACTGTACAATTTGCATTTAAAAGCAACATTGCCATAGGTTTTCCTACTGTATTTGATCTTCCAATAACTACTGCATTCTTACCAGCAAGGTCAACTCCTGTTGATTTTAATAATCTCATAACACCAAATGGTGTGCATGAAATTGTTCTTGGAGTACCTAAAGCTAATAATCCAATATTACTTGCGCAGAATCCATCAACATCTTTTGTTTCTGGAATTAAATCTAATAGATATTTTTCGTCATATCCTTTTGGTAATGGTAATTGAACTAAAATACCATCTACGTTATCATCTTTAACAAGTGTTCTTATTGTATTTGCGATGTCTTCTTGATTTGTCCCGTTTGGGAATTCATATTTTAAAGACTTCATAGATACTTCTTCGCAACCTAAAACTTTGTTTCTAACATATGTTTGAGAAGCAGGATCTTCGCCTACAATAATTACAGCTAAGCATGGAACTCTACCATACTTCTTTGAAAAGTCTTCAACACCTTGTTTAATTTCTATTCTTGTTTCTCTTGAAACTTCTTTTCCTAAAATTAACATTATTTATTTAGCTCCTTATATACGCCAGCAAGTACGCCATTAACAAATTGATATGATTTGTCTGTAGAATATTCTTTTACAAGTTCTACAGCTTCAGAAATTGAAACGTTTAGTGGGATATCATCAATGTATTGCATTTCATAAATAGCTAACATTAATGCAGCCAAGTCTGGCTTGAAAATACGGTCAATTTTGAAGTTCTTCGCATTTCTTGAAATAGTTTCAATGATTTCATCAAAATGTGCTTGAATGCCTTCATATACGTTGTTAATATAATCCGCATCAATCTTTGTTAGATTTGGATCTTGGAATATTTGGTCCTTTGTTGGAGTTTGTGCATCTCTATCAAAAATGTATTCAAATACTAATTTGTATGCATATTCTCTTGCTGATTTTCTGCTCATTTATCTATACCTCTAAAAAAAATAAGCCTTCTGCGTGAACAAAAGGCTAAAAATACAATAATTATGCTGTTACGATTGATCCTACAACTGTAACGTTAACTTTCTTTACCTTTAGTGATGTAGCTGCTTCAAATTCTTTCTTTACTTTTTCTTGAAGGTTACATACAACTACTGGAATTACCTTACCATAATATACATTTACCGAAATATTGATAGTTACTAGATTGTCAACGATGTTAACGTCTACAGCAGAACCCTTTTTCTTCTTTGCGTTTGAAGTAATAAGGCCTGGTTCGTATGTAATAGATGCAATGCCATCAACTTGTGATGCTGCACTTACAACGATTGAACTAGCAATGCTTTCATACTTTTTGCTGTCAATAATATTTTCCATGAAATGTACCTCTATGCCATATTTTAGCATTATTACATTGATTTTACAAGATTAGTAATTTATTTACATTAAAAATATTAATAATATTTAAGTGGTTTTCAACCTTAATATAAAATAACCTTTAAATTGCAAAAAAATACTCTCCACTTTCGTAGAGAGTACTTATATATCAAATGGTTAATTAAACTCTTGACATGTATTCTCCAGTTCTTGTATCAACTCTAATTCTTTCACCTTCGTTTACGAATAGAGGAACTTGTAATTCATATCCTGTTTCAAGAGTAGCAGGCTTTGTAGCACCTTGAGTTGTGTTACCCTTTGCTCCTGGTTCTGAATGAGTAATTGTTAATTCAACAAAGTTTGGAGCATCTACTGAGAATGGCTTACCATCATAAAAGTTAACTGTTACTTCTCCGCCTTCAACAACGAACTTTAGAGCATCTTCGCACATTTCGTAGTTAACTGGGATCATATCAAATGTAACTGGATCCATGAAGTAATATAAATCTCCATCTGTGTAAGAATATTGCATCTTCTTGTATACGATTTCTGCTGTTTCAAACTTAGCTGTTGGGTTGAAAGTCATTTCAACAACACCACCGTTGATAACGTCTCTTAACTTTGTTCTTACGAAAGCAGCACCCTTACCTGGTTTAACGTGTAAGAATTCAACTACTGTAACAACCTTACTTTCATATTTAAAAGTAACACCTTTTCTAAAATCACCTGCCATTATATAGCCCATATGTACCTCCACATAATTTATAAAATTATTAGTTTTTTATCTATTTTTGCTAACGATGTAGCAACATTATCTTTAATTAATACCGTATCTTCGATTCTAACACCAAATTTATTTGGAATATATATTCCTGGTTCTACGGTCATAACCATTCCATTTTTTATTATATCTTTTGTTGATGTTGGAGATAAAGTCATTTTTTCATGAATATCTACACCAACGCTATGTCCAAGTGAATGTGTGAAATATTCTCCATATCCATACTTAGATATAATTTCTCTAGCAATGCTGTCTGCTTCAGCTCCTGTCATCCCAACTCTTAATGCGTCTTGAGCTGTTTGTTGAGCATCTTGAACAACATTATATACTAACACTTGCTCTTCGGACAAATTACCAAAGCCAACAGTTCTTGTCATGTCTGAACAATAACCATTCCATTTAGCACCAATGTCCATTGTTACAAAATCGCCATCTTTTAATTTTCTAAAGGTTCTATGAGCATGAGGAGATGCACCATTTTCGCCAAAAGCTACAATTGAATCAAATGCAAGCTCAGCTCCATTCTTTAAGAAAATGTATTCAATCTTTGCTGCGATTTCTATTTCGCTTACGCCTTCTTTTAAGTCCTTAAGGACTTCATTAAAAGCAAGATCAGTAATTGATTGAGCCTTTATGATATTATCTATTTCTTGTTGAGATTTAATCATTCTAAAGCATTCTATTTCGCTTTGGATATCATGAAGTTTATCTCCAAATGTATCATAAAGTTCTTTATAGGTATTGTAAGTTACATCGCTATCCCATCCGATAGTTTTTGCGTTGCTACATAAAGTAGCAATTGTTTTCATATCTCCGGCGATAACTTCAAATTTGCCCTTCAAAACCAATACGGCTTCGTTTACATATCTCTTATCTGTTATGAAATATTGGCAATCTTTAGTTATAACGATTTGACAATTCGAAGACTCAAATCCGCTCAAATAAAATGTGTTTGAGTGTGAGCAAATAACAATAGCATCTAAACCGACTTTATCATATATCTCTCTACAAACGTTCATAACCTTTATAATATTACCATATTCATTATTTTTGTGTAAAGTAGTAAATATGCGCGCATATATATAAAATGCGCAATTTTTCTACTATTTTAGGCTATTATAGTACGCTTTCATAGCAAGAGAATCTCTAGTTTGAGTTCCAGCTGATTCACATACTACATATGGTGACATTTTGTATTCATTAAATACTTCCATCAATGGTTCAAATTCTGGCCCGTATACAGTGTCTTCAAATGTTAAATGTCTTAATTCGCCTTTATCTGTATATTGAATCTTTGAGAAATGAACATGCATATTGAATGTCTTTTTCTCGCCAATACCATCAATTAATCTATCGATTACTCTTTTATAGTCATCTTTAGAATAGAATAATCCGCGCTCTCTTGCGTTTAGATGGCCAAAATCGATGCAAGGAATGATGTTTTCATCTCCTACGTTAACTATTTCGATAATCTCTTCTAAATCGCCTAGTTGGGCTAATTTGCCCATTGTCTCTGGACACAATAATAAATCTTTATATCCATTATCGTTTTTTATTTGCACAATATGTTCAAAAGCTTTTAGAAGAATAGTCATTGCTTCTCTTCTATCTAGTTTTACTGGAGATCCTGGATGGAATACACATCTATTACCACCAAAATTCTTTAGAGCCTTTAGAGAATCTTCAATGTATTTAATATTATTTAACGCTTTATCTTCTTCAACTGTTGCTAAATTTATAAAATATGGTGCGTGAACAGATAATTCAATATCATTATCTTTAAATACCTTTCCATATTCGATAGCCTTATCTTGAGAGATGTTTACACCTCTTCCAAAAGAATATTCGAATAAATCAACACCCTTATTCTTTAACCAGATTGCACCATCAGATGTCTTTTTGAACTTTTGTGCGCTGAATTCTTCACATGCGCCACTTGGACCAAATTTAATCATTAATATCCCCCGTTTTGTCCCATGATATAGTCAATATCTTTTTGAATTTGAACTTTTAGTTCATTAGGTGAGTTGAATTTAACAATATCTCTCATCTTTTCTTCAAATTCAATTACAATTTCTTTGCCATATAATTTCTTTGTATAGAATAAAATGTATGATTCGATGTTATATGTATCAATTCCATATGTTGGTTTAAATCCTACATTTGTTGCTGCTCTATATCTAAGCCCATCGATAAATACATGTGTATAATAAACGCCAGGAGCTAAAGGTATTTTATCTGGATCTATAGAGATATTTGCAGTTGGGAATAATTCCTTTTCTCCAACTCCTCTACCTTTTTGAACAACTCCCATAATTGTGTATGGAGATACTAAGAATGAATTTAGTTCGTCTAAATTACCTTCTTTAACCTTTTCTCTTAAATAAGATGAAGATAATTTCTCATCATTTAGCATTAAAAGTGATTCAACATATAATTTAATATCATGTGCATCGCAGTATTCTTTTAGATGTTTAACATTTCCTTCTCTATCTTTACCGTATGTGTAATCTGAACCAACAACAATAGCTTTTATGTTCTTGTTTCCAATTAGAGTATCTAAGAATGTATCTTTATCTATTGAAGCGAATTCTTTATCAAATGTAGCTTTATAAACAAAGTCCATTTGTAATTCTTCAAAAACAAAACATCTTTCTTTGAATGTTAAGATTACTTGTTCGTCTTTAAATAATTTCAATGGATTATTTTCAAAGGTAAAAATTGCAGTTAAATAGTTATTCATGAAGGCAATTTGTTTAGCTCTATTTATAAGCTTTAAATGACCTTGGTGAACACAATCGAAAAAGCCTAAACAAAGCACTTGAGGTTCCTTGTTTTCTTCATCATAATTCTTTATCGAAATGTTATATATTTTTTCTATCATTCTAAGTTCGTTTGAGACTTATAAATCCCATCTATATTTTTAGCAATAAATTTCAATTCATTGTTATATGTCATAGCTAATATTTCTTGATTAAAATCAAGTTTGATTCCAACCCCTCTTTGTACATCATAAAACTCACTATCGTTTAATTCATACACATTCATTAGGTTCTTGATTACATCAAGTGGATTTATAAAGTAATCTAAAGGATTTTGTTCAAACTTCTCAATACTTGTCGAATTTTCCAATTTTACGTTCGCAAGTTCGATTCTATTTAACATTGACATATTTCCACAAACATTTGCACTTTGAGCAATATCTGTAAATAAAGTTCTAATGTATGTACCAGATGAACACTTTACGTCCAATTTTACCCAATCTAAAGCGTCTTTGTTCGTTGAGTAATCAACTAATTCAAGATTGTAGATTTTAACCTTTCTTGGGGCTATTTCAAACTTGGTTCCTTTTCTTGCTAAATCATAAGCTTTTTGCCCATTGATTTTTAGCGCAGAATACTTAGGTGGAATTTGAGATATTTCTCCTTTAAAATTAGGTAGAACTTTCTTTATAGAATCAAGTGTTGGAAGCGATGATGTTTCAACTACTTTTCCTGTAGCATCAAGCGTATCTGTAGATGTACCAAATGTTAATGTTCCAATGTATCTTTTATCCTTAGATAACATATAGTCAAATAATCTTGTAGCTTTATTAATTCCAAGCAATAAAACACCTGTTGCCATAGGATCCAATGTTCCCATATGTCCGATTTTAACCTTCTCCCCTAAAGCTTTAGATAAAAGATTTCGAACCTTTATGACAACATCGCTAGATGTCCAGTTTTGAGGTTTATTGATTGCAATTAAATAATTATTCGACATAATCCCTTAAAGCCTTTAAAAGCTTTTCCATAGCGTCATAGTAGTTACCTTGTAGAGAGAATCCTGCAGCTGCTGGATGCCCGCCACCGCCAAATGATGCGGCTAATCTATCTACACGACATTTTGGATCACTTCTTAGACTTACTTTGTATTCAATATCTGATTTTTGAGTAACAGCGGCAGCAATCTTTATTGTATCAATGTTTCTAATTTCATTTATGATACCTTCTGTATCTGTCATTGATGTTCCTGTTGCTTTAAAATCTTCTTGTGAGAAATAGATAATTCCAATTCTATTATCATCGTAGAATTTAGCTTTAGCTAATACCCTAACTTTTAATTGGAATACATTATAAGAAATCTCGTTTATAAAATGTTGAACGATTTCATTTGTTTTAATATCAAATTTATTTTCAATTTCTTGAGCAATGTTTTTAGTAATATGAGTTGTATTTGAATTCATAAAATTACCAGAATCAGTAATAATACCAGAATATAAACAAATACCAATCTCTTTAGATAAACAAGGAGCAATAGCATCCATTTCAGTTAATACCTTATATACAATTTCACAAGCTGCAGCCGCATTTGGGTCTACATAGTTTAATTTTGCATACTTTGGATTAGTTCCATGGTGATCAATACAAATGCTCTTTTTAGCCTTTAAAAATGCCTTACCATATTTACCTAGTCTTAGATCATCTGAACAATCTAGAGCCATATATAAGTCGTATTTCTTATCTTCAGGTGCTGTATTGTATTTATCAAAGTTTGGTAAATAAGATAATTTATTGTTGAATTCTGAATCACAAACAACATCTACATCCTTATTTAAATTCTTTAGCGCTTGATAAAAAGCAAGTGCACATCCACATGTATCTCCATCTGGGTTGATATGAGATATCAATAAAATTGAATTACTATTTAATACTTGATTAATTATATTTTCAAACATATTATTTTTCTGTTAATTTTTGGTTCATATATGCACCATATACAAGTGAATCATCATATATGAAATGTAATTCTGGTAGCGCACGTAATCTCATCTTCTTATTTAATCTAGACTTGATATATCCTTCTGCGCTATTTAATCCTTCAACAACTTCTTGTTCGTGGCCGTCAGCTCCAAGAACGCTGATGTATACCTTAGCATAGCTAAGTTCTGTATCTACAGTAACTCTAAGTACGCTAATTAAACCTCTAACTCTTGGATCCTTAACGCCATCTTGTTGAATAACTAGAGCTAATTGCTTTGCAATTTCAGCTTCTATTCTTTCTATTCTACTCATGTTTTTCTTCCTCTAATAAGAATGTTTCTAAGATATCGCCAACCTTAAAGTCTGCGTAGTTGTCTAAACCAACACCGCATTCATATCCGGCAGCAACTTCTTTTACATCATCCTTCATTCTCTTTAATGATGCAATCTTACCTGTATGGATAACTAGGTTATCTCTTAATAATCTATAACCACAGTTTCTAGCAATCTTACCTTCAAGTACATAACATCCAGCAATCATACCTACACCTGTAATCTTGAATAAGTCTCTGATTTCTACCATACCTAAAGCTGTTTCTTTGTATGTTGGAGCAATCATACCAGATAAAGCTGCATTAATATCATCAATAGCATCGTAGATAATACTGTATGTTCTAATATCAATACCATCTCTTTCAGCTTGAGCTTTAGCCTTTGATTCTGGTCTTACATTGAATCCTAATACGATTGCGTTTGTTGTATCAGCAAGCATAATATCTGATTCGTTAATAGCACCAACACCAGCATGGATAACCTTAATCTTAACGTTATCTTCTGCTCTTTCTTCGTTAAGTTTTAGAAGAGCTTGTTTTACAGCTTCGCAAGTACCTTGTACATCTGACTTGATAATAACAGCAAGAACTTTAACTTCACCAGATTGTTCTTTTAATAAATCTTCAAGTGTTCTTGTTGATGTAGCTTGCATTGCATTTCTTTCTTTTTCAATTCTTTCTTCAGCAACGTGCTTAGCAAGTTTTTCATCCTTAACAACGATGAATGTATCACCTGCATTTGGAACTGATTGGAATCCTTGTACTTGTACAGCATATGATGGATATGCTTCCTTACATGCCTTACCTGTACAATCTGTCATAGCTCTTACTCTACAAATATTTGTACCAGCAACTAAGAAGTCCTTAATCTTTAGAGTACCGTTCTTTACAAGAACAGTGGCAACTGGTCCAATTGATTTATCTAATCTAGCTTCAATGATAGAACCAGATGCTGGAACTTTCTTTGTAGCCTTTAGATCAAGCATTTCTGCAACAAGTAGAACGCTCTCTAATAACTTATCTACGCCTTGACCAGTCTTAGCACAGATTGGGCAAACGATTGTATCACCGCCCCATTCTTCTGGTAAAAGGTCATAATTTGGCAATTGTTGTAATACCTTAGAATAATCACCATTTGTTTTATCAATCTTGTTTGCAGCAACGATAATTGAAACGCCTGCTTCTTTAGCATGGTTAATAGCTTCAATTGTTTGAGGCATGATAGCATCATCTGCAGCAACAACGATAATAGCAATATCTGTTACTTGAGCACCACGCTTTCTCATAGCAGTGAAAGCTTCGTGTCCTGGTGTATCTAAGAATGTAATCTTTTCGCCGTTTACATCAATTGTATAAGCACCGATATGTTGTGTAATACCGCCAGCTTCTGTAGCGATAACATTTGTCTTTCTAATATAGTCAAGAAGTGATGTTTTACCGTGGTCAACGTGACCCATGATTGTAACGATTGGAGGACGCTTAACCATCTTTTCGTTTGTATCATTTGTATTGATTAATTCTTCTAGCTTATCTTCGGCTGTCTTTTCCTTTTCTAAAGTTAAAGTAATGCCGTAATCCATAGCGATAAGTTCAGCTTCTTCAAAAGTGATAGAAGAATTGATAGTAATCATCTTTCCTAATTCGAAGAATTTCTTAACTAAATCTGCAGCTGGTTTACCAATCTTTTCAGAGAAAGTCTTTAGTGGTACGATATCTGAAGTTAAAACTGCTTCTGTGATTTCAACACGTTGAATTGGTTCATGCTTCTTTTCTTTCTTGTTTCCTCTGATTCTTACGATTGAATCGTCATCATCCATAGCTTCTAGTGATGAATCGTATTCATAACCACGCTTGAATAAATCACGCTTAGATAAACCACCCTTTTCCTTTGGTTCTACAACTGCCTTTGGAGGATTTTTCTTTGTTCTTTGTGTATCTTTCTTTTCAACGATATCTGAAGCAACAAAGTTAGAAGGTTGTTGTTTGAATCCAGGTTTACCATTTTGATTAAATCCAGGCTTTCTGTTTGGATCGAATGGAGGACGAGGTCCATTTTGATTGAATCCTGGTTTTCTATTTGGGTCAAATGGAGGACGTTGTCCATTTTGATTAAATGGAGGCTTTTGTCCGTTTTGAGGTCTTGGTCCTTTAGGTCCTCTACCAAAATCTGTAACAACATACTTTGGTTGTTCAGCTTGTGGTTCTGCTTGAGGAGCTGGCTTTGGAGCCTCTTTTTCAACTTCTTCAACCTTTTCTTCCTTTACTTCTTCTTGAGCAACAGGAGTTTCTTCAACTACTTGTTCTTCTTGTTTTACTTCTTCAACCGCTACTTCTTCTTGTACTTTTTCTTCAGTAGAAGCTAAAGGTGCTCTCTTTGAATATTCATCATCAAGCTTAGCTTGAGACTTACCCAATACTTGAGCAGCTTGTAACAAGATCTCCTTATATTTATCTAGCGATGATATGCTAGTGCTTATAAACTCGCCTAAATCTTTAATTTCCACGTTTATTAATCCTCCAAAAAACGTTATTTATTCTTTATAATCGCCTCTGATAGCGATTCATCAATAATGCCAATCATCTTTACATTATTGCGTTTAAGTAAGTTGTTTAAATAGTTTTCTTCAACTTCTATTAACTCAACTTCGTTTTGTTCTGCAAAATAATCTAATTGTTTCTTACTATTTGCACCTAAAGTTTTATCATAGATAATTACATATGGTAGAAATTTAGATTTTTTAATGAAATCCAATCCCCATAATACCTTGTTTGCTTTTACAGCAAAATGGATATACGAATTACACTTTTGATTCAAACTCATTTTTAATGCTTTCGTATGTGGCTTCATCTACTGGTGTTTCAAAAGCCTTATTCAATAGCTTATTTGCTACTAATTTATTAATACAGTTAATATCGTTACAGATATATGCTCCTCTTCCTACTTTTTTGCCTGTAAAATCCAAAGATATAGCGCCTTCTTTTGATCTTACAACTCTAATTAGGTCCTTCTTATCTTTACGCTCTCTACAAGCAATACACATTCTTTGAGGTAGTTTCTTTTCCATATTAATAGTTTTCTCCTGATTCCTCGCTCATCTTCTTAACATCGATCTTCCAATCTGTTAATTTAACAGCAAGTTTTGCATTGTAACCTTTCTTACCGATTGCCTTTAGGTACATTTCATCTGGAACTAAAGCCTTAGCTGTCTTTAGTGATTCAACGATAGCAACAGCTACAACCTTTGCTGGAGATAAAGCTCTAGCAATGAATTCTGCTGGATCATCGCAATATGGTACGATATCGATATTTTCACCATTGATTTCTTCAACGATGTTTGTAATTCTCATACCCTTTTGACCAATACATGCACCAACTGCATCGATTGTTGGATCTGTAGCAGCGATAGCAACCTTTGTTCTGTATCCTGGTTCTCTAACGATCTTCTTGATTACAACAAGGCCAGCCTTAACTTCTGGAATTTCCATTTCGAATAATCTTCTAATGAAACCATTGTTTGTTCTAGAAACAAGAACATGGCTATTTCCTCTTGAATCTGTAGAAATCTTACGAACGTATACCATTAATCTCTTACCAACTGTATATTCTTCTGTTGGAACTTGGTCTCCCTTTAGCATTAAGCCTTCCATTTGAGAACCTGAGATATCTACATATATATTGTCGCCTTCGATTCTTCTGATTTGGCAAGAAACGATTTCTCCTTCCTTCTTAGCCATTTCTTCGTAAACGATGTTCTTTGTAGCATCATTTAACTTTTGAATTACTACTTGCTTAGCTGTTTGAGCAGCAATTCTTGAAAAATCCTTTGGCTTTAAATCTTCAGAGATAACTCCGCCGATTTGAGCTTTCTTGTCGATTAATAGAGCATCTTCTAGAGAAATTTCCTTCTCTGGATCTTCTACTTCTTCTACAATTTTCTTGTAAGCAGAAACTCTAATAGTACATTTTTCACTGTTTAATTGGATAAGAATATTACGAGCTTCTCCGCATTCTTTCTTATAAGCAGATGAAATACCTGCAGATAAGTATTCAATGAATTGATCTTTGCTAATCTTAGCTGTAGCTTCTAATTCATCTAAGGCTTGAAAGAATTCTTTGCTTGTAATTTCTCTCTTTGCACTACTTGCTTTTGTAGTACCCTTTGTTGTGTTTGCCATTTTCGTCCTCCTAAAATTTGATAGCGACATGGATTACCGCTATATCTTTTATATTCAAATTTAATATTTTTCCTTTATATTCAACATCGATGTTATCTCCGTTGTACTTAACTAATTTTGCTTCGAACTTCTTTAGCTTATCAATTGGAGCATATAAAGAAATTTCTACGTCTTCATTTAGATGCTTTTCAAAATCCTTTTGTGTTTTGAATGGTCTATCTAAACCAGGAGAAGATACGTTAAGATTGTAAGCCTTACCTTGAGTTGGGTCTAATTCATCTAGTGGATCTGAAATAGCATTATGAATTAATTCACATGCGTTTAGGTCCATTCCGCCTTCCTTGTCTACATAAACGATTAAAGTATCTTGTCCATATAGTTTTTTGAATTCTACATCAACAAGTTCCATACCATTTTGATTAATGATAGGTTCTACTAATTTTGCAACTTCTTCACAAATCTTTGACATATTACTCCTTTGCATAAGAAAAGCGACTTTTTCAAGTCGCCTTCAAGTCATATACTTTAAAACTAATATTATAATACGCATAATAAATATAAAAGTAAAGCATTTTGCATAAATTTGTTTAAATCATAAAAAATTGACCACCTATCGATGGTCAACTTTTATTCATCATTTATCTAATTAAGACTTATAAATGTTGTTGAAAATCTTAAGTAGGCTCTTTAGAGAATCATTGATTTCTGATAAAGAAGATGCGATTGAAGCTAATGACTTGTTGTCAACTTCTGGAGCAGCAATGATAGGAGCAACAGCTGGAGCAGCCTTTTCTTCCTTCTTTGGCTCTTCTTTCTTAACTTCTGGAATTGGAGCAGCCTTTGGAGCTTCTTCTTCCTCTTCTTCTTCCTCTTCTTCTTCAACTACAGGAGCTTTCTTAGCTGGAAGTTTCTTTGGAGCAACAGCTGCTGGAGCTTCCTCTTCCTCTTCTTCTTCCTCTTCTTCAACCTTCTTAGCTGCTTCTTCTGCTTTAGCCTTTAATCTGTAGATTTTCTTACAATCTGTACAGTATAAAACAACTTCACCAGTCTTTGTCTTTTTCTTTACTAATTCGTTTCCGCAAACTTTGCACTTTGCCATAATATTTTCCTCCGATATAGATTGTTTTTAGATAACATTAAATATCATAGCGCATTTTAGAAAAAAAATCAAAATATTTCTTAGAAAATGCCCGTACGAGCGAGAAAATTTATATCTTAAATTAAAATTTAGGTAATTTGTGTTATACTATTTTGCGAGAGGTAGAAATGGAAAATATTACGGGCGTTATTAAAACACAATTAGACTTACAAAAAATCAATGATATGGCTGATAGCGATTTAGATTATTTAGTTAAATTTTCCGCTAAAAAATATCAAGATGAAATCGAAGTAATCGCAAATAATATTATTTATGGTTCAAAGAGATTTGTTTTATTATCTGGACCATCTTCTTCAGGTAAAACAACAACCTCACATATGATAGCTAAGCATCTTAACGCATTAGGAAAAGGTTGTGTATATATTTCATTAGATGATTTCTTTATTAATAGAGATCAAACCCCAATTTTGCCTGATGGTAAATACGATTTTGAAAACTTTGATATCTTAGATTTAGACAAGATTAATTCTTGTATTACTGATTTAATTACAAAATATGAAACAGATCTTCCAATTTTTGATTTCGTAACAGGAAACAGAAAAAAAGAAGTTAACCATATTGAAGTTAGCCAAGATGATGTAATCATCATTGAAGGTACACATGCTCTAAATCCAAAGCTTTTAAGAATGGATACTTCTCTATTCTACAAGGTTTATATTTGTGTTTATTCAAACTTCCAAATCAATGGAACAACTATCATCCCAGCTAAACTATTAAGATTCATGAGAAGATTAATCCGTGATGCTCAAACAAGAGGTACAGGTATCGAAGAAACATTATCTTTATGGAATAATGTATGTGCAGGCGAAGATAAATACATAAAGCCATATAGAGTTGCTGCTAATTATCTTTTAGATACTACACACCCATACGAGCCACTTTTATACCATACATATCTTGAAAAGATGCTAAAAGGTTCGAAGAATCCTTATGGTATTGAATTATATGAAAAATTACAATTCTGCGGATATTTAACAGAAGATGTAGTTCCAGATGATTCTCTACTTTGGGAATTTTTAGTTAAAGGCTCTAACAAAGATAAAATGTTAAAGTAATTAAAGTTTCATCAAATTAGCAAGTTCGATAAACACTTTTGCTGTAGCTAAAGCGTCAGATAGTGCTCTATGTGGCGTTTGATTAACTACGTTAAAGCGATTGCATAATGATTCTAAAGAATTGCTTGTTAGCCCTAATTTTGCTTCCTTAGCCATTGTTAATGTATCAAGCGTTTTATAATCAAAATCATAACCATATTCTTCAGCATAATGTTTAACAATTGGAACATCAAAACGAATTGCATTTTGACCAACTAAAATACTATCTCTAGCGTACTTTAAAAATGGTCCTATAGCATCACGAATAATTGGAGATTCTTCGACCATCACATCAAAGATGTGTGTTAAATCTATAGATACTTTAGAAATTGGTTCTTCTGGGTCAACTAAAGTTTCAAATGTTGATACTATTTGACCGCCCTTTATTCTTACCGCACCAATTTCAATAATCTTAGGTATTTGTCCTTTGAAATTACCACCAGTTGTTTCTAAATCAAAAACAGTAAATTCTCTTTCACGAAGTAGCGGACAAATATATGGTGCTTGATCTAATAGCGTATATACAGCATTTGCAGCTTCATCTTCATAAGGCTTTGGTTCAGGGACTACAGCCTTTTTAATTTGTTTTTTCATGAAGTGAATCTTATCTTGTGTTCCCTTTACATCGATAATACAGGTTGAAATTGATCTAGCAAAGAAAGATAATGCACCATTAAATGTACTTTCAACAATATCACCTTGAACGATGATATCTTGACCTGGCTGTAATTTTTCAATTGTGCTCTTTTTCTGATTCTTTCTATAGAAATACAAGCAATGCATTATTGCATTAGTTGGGTCTTTTATGTCAAAGACATAATATATCTTTCCTGATTTAGCTTCTTTTCTTTCTATACTCATGATATATCCGCAAACAGTTACTTCTTGAATTGCTTTTGTATATCTTGAGATATAAATTGGAGGATCTACAATGTATCCACCAATAACTGGCTCTCCACGTTTTATATTAACAATACCATCGTCAACGTATTTTGCTGCGTTATGAAGCTTGAATTCTTCCGTCGTAGGCATTTTCACGCTCTTAAACTTTATGAAGTTTTTAGCGCTGTATTTTGAGTCCAAATAGTTATTTATAGCTACAGCTACATCCTTTTGAATACAATAGTTATAAATTGTTTCATCAACTGGGATTGTAATAGATACAATATCATTAGATATTGTGACAGCAATATCTTTAGCAACATATTTACCATTGAATAGTTTAAAATAATGCTCTCTTATATAATCTGTTACATATCTTTGAATAACTTCTGGAATGATTTTTACTTTTGCATATTTAATATGACAAACAACATTTGGAGGAACTATAGATTGTACTCCGTTTTCGATTTCAGCTTTTATATCGTTATTAAACTTCTCTTCATCGTTATAGATATCATATGGCACGATAAATGTTAAATGTAGAGAAACTGTATTATTGTTTTTATTCTCTTCCATAGAAACATCTTCAGTTCTTAAATAACTGAATTTATCATTTGTCGCTTTATTAAATTCTATTAAGAATTTATCCATTGAAGTTATCTACAAGCTCCTTTAGTTTGTCTAATATTTGATCGTTTGGAACAAGTGCTATTTGTTTGCCATCTTTAAAGATGATAGATTTATCTTGGCCACCAGCAACACCAAAGTCTGAACCTTCAGATTCCCCTATTCCGTTTACTATACAGCCCATAACAGCAATCTTGATGTTCTTTTTAACATCTTTGCAATATTCTGCAATTTGATCTGCATAACCTTGTACATTAATTTCTGTTCTTGCGCAAGTTGGACAAGAAACTATTTCACAATATGGTTTATTATATAAATTACATGCTTTTAAGATATTTTGAGCGGCATAAATCTCTTTTACTGGCTCATCTGTTAAAGATACTCTAATTGTATCGCCAATACCATCTACTAATAATCCACCTATACCAATTGAGTTTTTAATTAAACCTTGTGTATATGTACCAGCTTCGGTAACGCCAATATGTAGTGGATATGGTACTAAATCGTGTAATTTTCTATAAGCATTTATCATATTAAATACATTTGATGACTTGCAAGATATAACTATATCGTTAAAATTACAATCCTCAAGCAAATGTACGTGCTCTAGAGCGCTTTGAACCATACCATCGACCTGATTTAGATCTTTGTATTTTTTATCTAAAGAACCGCCGTTTACGCCGATTCTAATTGGAATGTTTCTTTCTTTTAAATAATCAGCAAGATATCTAACCTTATCTAAAGATCCGATATTTCCTGGATTAATTCTAATTTTTGCTGCCCCATTATCTGCAGCAAGGATTGCAAGCGATGATGAAAAATGTATATCAGCAACAACAGGAATGTTTACTTGTTCTACAATATGCTTTAGAGCAAGTCCACTTTCTTTATCTGGAATTGAACATCTAACCAATTCACATCCTGCTTTTTCAAGTTCTAGGATTTGTTTTACTGTTCCATCGATATCTGTTGTTTTAGTATTTGTCATTGATTGAACAATGATATCTTTACCACCAATTACTAAATTACCAACTTTTACTTTCTTTTCGCTCATAATTACCCCAAGAAATGCAATAAATCAAAGGTGATGGCCATTAATATTAAAAATGCCAGTCCGCAAAGATTTATAATTGCTTCGACTTTTCTATTATTTGGTTTTCTTCTTATCCATTCTACAATACAGAATATAATTCTGCATCCATCAAGAGCTGGGAATGGTAATAAATTCATAACACCAACTGACGCTGAAAGCACACAGACTCCAAACATTACTGCTGCAAATCCATTCTTTGCAAGCTCAGTTAATGCAGATATTGCTGTTATTGTACCACCCATTGACTCAGAAACCTTTGCTGTTCCCTTAAATAGAGACACAAATGTCTTGAATATTAAGCATATTTCGTCCCATGTGAATTCAAATGCGTGTGTAAATGCTCTAAAGAATGGTAATTTTGTTTCATAATATCTAGCAGATATACCAACACCTGTACCAGACATTTCAACTACATTACCTTGTTCATCTACATATGTTCCATAATAATCCTTAATTGGAACGACAAGTTCAATAATCTCTCCGTTTCTCTCAACAGTTGCTACAACAGAATCTTTTCCAGTATATAGCGTTCTTAATTTTGCTGGATTTGTTAATGAATAAACATATTCACCATCTATTTGATAAATAATATCTCCAACTTCAAATTGTTGTTCATAAGATTCATCTACATAATCATATGTTCTTGCAACTTGTGGAACAAAGTCGCCAAAAGCTACGAAGAATATAGTGATAAATAGAATTGCGCTCAATAGGTTCATAAAAGCACCAGCAAATAGCACAATTATTCTTTGCCATACTGGCTTATTATTAAACGCATCTTCTGATGGATTATCTTCATCTTCTCCCTCAAATTGACAATAACCGCCAAGAGGAATCCATCTTATTGAGAATTTTTCTCCAGTTGTTTTACTAACTCTTTGGAATATCTTTGGCCCAAATCCAATAGAATATTCTAATATTTTAAAATGAAATAATTTGCCCGCAACATAGTGTCCTGTCTCATGAATCATAATCATGAACATCAAACAGAAGATAGCTATAATAATATAGCCAATCCATTTAAAAACTTCTGCAGCTGATATTGCGGCTAAAAACATCATATGCTTTTCTTAATAAACTCCCTAACATCGTAATCTACTCTTTGAATATTAAATAGAGTCAAAGAATCTTCTGATGCAAATTTGTCTAAAGCTTTTTGAATATTGTCAGATATATCATAGAACTTGATTTTATCTTTTA
Source organism: Clostridia bacterium (assembly GCA_016287155.1). Lineage (GTDB taxonomy): Bacteria > Bacillota > Clostridia > Christensenellales > UBA3700 > UBA3700. Next base: position 21,182 of record JAEEWC010000022.1, read on the forward strand.
GATAAAGTTGTACTAATTCTTCATTTGCAGCATTCATAATAGTTGGAGCAAGTCCTCTCTTTGCCGCTACATCCAAAGCGATTTTTAAACATGGGAATGTTTCTAAATCAGCTGTTTCAAAATGAAGAGTTAAATCTTTAAAAGATAAAGGTGAGAATAAATAATCTCCTCTCTTTGGATAATTTAGAGCTACTTGAATAGGAAGCTTCATATCTGGATAAGATAATTGGCCAATTATAGAGCCATCCTTGTATTGAATCATACTATGAACAATACTTTCCTTGTGCACTATAATTTCGATGTCCTTTGGGCTCATATTGAATAAATGCATAGCTTCAATAACTTCAAGACCTTTATTCATTAAAGTTGCGCTATCTATTGTAACCTTATTTCCCATATTCCAAGTAGGATGCTTTAGCGCATCTTGAGCTCTAAGATTCTTAATTTCGTCCTTTGTTTTTCCTCTAAATGCACCACCTGAAGCAGTTAAAAGGATTTTGTCTATCTTTTTGTCTTTATTAAAATCTAAACATTGCCAAATAGCAGAATGTTCTGAATCTACAGGAAGAATATCTATATTGTTATCTTTTGCAAGTTTCATAACAATATCTCCGCCTGTAACTAAAGTTTCTTTATTAGCAAGTGCTATTGTTGTACCAAATTTTAGAGCTGTAATTGTTGGAGATAATCCCTCAATACCAACTAGCGCATTTAATAAGATATCGCACTCTACAGTACATAGAGATGTAATAGCTAAATCTCCATCAAATAGTGTGAAATCTCCCTTTGGTAAACGTTGAGCTGCTTTTTCATCAGAAACAGCTACATATTTTGGTTTGAATTCTTGAATTTGTTTTTGTAGTAATAAAATATTTGAATTACATGCCAAGCCAACTACTTCAAACTCATCTTTGTATTGACGAATAACATCTAGAGTTTGTGTACCAATTGATCCTGTTGAACCTAATATAACTACTCTTTTCATACTAAATCCTTGTTATTATTTCAGCGAAGCATAGAACGATAGGAATACTAACGATAACACTATCTAATCTATCCATAAATCCGCCATGTCCTGGGAATATAGAACCATAGTCTTTAATTCCTGCTTTTCTTTTAATCCAAGATGCGATTAAATCACCAATTTCACAAATAGGACCAGCAATAACACCTAAAGCAATATAGATTAATGCTGATTTCCAATATGCATCAGTTAATGCAAATTCTTCTACATACTTAAATGAAGCAAATACATTTGTAACGTCAAATAGTACGAAGATTAATAGCGCACCAATAATAGCTCCAACAATACCACCGATTCCGCCTGCAATAGTCTTTTTAGGGCTAATCTCTGGACATAGCTTCTTGCCTCCAATAAGCATTCCACTAAAGTATGCCATTGTATCTGTAAATACTGGGATAAAGATTGTAAGCAAAATTGCATATAAACCAATCTCCAAATTGTTCATTATTATAAATAATGACATTGGTAGAATTGGATAGAACAATATAAATATTGATGCAAATACATCTTTTAATTCGTATTTATGATCAAATGTAAATACAGCAAGTTCAATTAGAACAAATGCTGTTATAGATAATGCTAATGCTAAATAGCCAAAGAAATAAGTTAATACTGTTATAACTACAGCAGCACAAAGATTAATCCATTTCATAATCTTATATTCTGCTTTAGCTAATGCATCGCACATTTCATATGCACCGGCAATTGTAACTACAGCAATAAATCCGGCTAATATAGCTGGATGAATTTGTCTTAATCCTAAGATAAAGCCAAATACAACAACTATCATAACTAAAGCTGTTAAGATTCTCTTTAACATATTACCTCAAATCTCCAAAACGACGATTACGCTTTGAATACTCACTAATTATATAATCTATAGATTTTTCATCCATGTCTGGCCATAGAGTATCCATGAATAATAATTCTGAATAAGCTAATTGCCATAACATAAAGTTTGAAATTCTCTCTTCTCCAGATGTTCTAACGATGATATCTGGATCTGGAAGCCCGCTTGTATAAATACAATCAGACAACATTTGCTCATCGATTTTAGAGATTCCAGATTGCAATATATAATTAACGGCATTTACAATTTCTTGTCTTCCACCGTAATTTAATGCAATGTTTACTATCATGCCTGTGTTGTTCTTGCCGCTTTCTCTAATCTTATTTAAAGCATCTTGTGTAGATTTTGGAAGTAAAGATAAATCTCCCATAAACATAACTCTACAATTTCTATCAACATATTTTTTTAATTCAGTTTCAGCAAATTGTTCAACTAATTTAAATATAGCATCTATTTCTTCTTGAGGTCTTTTCCAATTCTCAGTAGAAAAAGCATAGAAAGTACACATTTGTACGCCCTTATCTTGGCATGCCATAACAACTTTCTTTAATGCTTCAACTCCAGCTTTATGTCCAGCTTTTCTAGGAAGTAGTCTCTTTTTAGCCCATCTTCCGTTGCCGTCCATAATAAATGCTATATGTTTTGGTATCTTTATCTCTTCCATAATCCCTTATAAAGTGACGACAAGCTGAGCGCTCGTGCGCCAGCTTGCCCGAATTTCTATATTAAATGAAACAAGCTTATACGCTCATTATTTCGTCTTCTTTTTCCTTTGTCATCTTATCAACTTTTTCAATTGCTTGAGCGATGTTCTTATCTACATCCTTTTCAAGTGTTGATTGTTCGTCTTCAGAAATCAATTTATCCTTGTTTAATTTCTTTAAAGCATCGTTAGCATCACGTCTTGCGTTTCTGATTTGAACTTTGATGTTTTCAGCAGCAGCCTTAACTTGCTTTGCAAGTTCCTTTCTTCTTTCAGCTGTTAATTCTGGGAATACTAATCTAATGTTCTTACCATCGTTTGTTGGTGTAATACCGATGTTAGCAGCAAGGATTGCCTTTTCTACGCTCTTTAGGGCACTTTGATCCCAAACTGCGATCATAAGCATTCTTGCTTCTGGAACAGTAACATTACCAATTTGCTTAATTGGAGTTGGAGTTCCATAATAATCAACCATAATCTTATCTAGAATATGTGGATTTGCACGTCCAGCTTTCATTTCATTAAATTCGTGAATTAATGCTTCAATACTCTTGTTTGTTTTTTCATCTAGAGTATCAAACACTTCTAAAACTTCTATACTATCTAGCATAATAAATCTCCTTAGTTATTTGCTAAAAATAGTATAACAAACAAACCTAAGTTTTACAATATTTAAAATTATAATAATATAAATAGCGCGTAATAATTAAGATACTTGAATTGAATAAGTAAGGATTTGTCTTAGCTTATATGTCGTGTAATTATTTTCGTAAGTCACAATTACCTTATAAATTCCACTTTCTAAGTTTGAAATAGATGCTGTATTTGCATTCTTTGCATAATAGATGTAATCGCCATCAGAATTTTGAATCTTAATTGAATAGAATTCATCTTGAGCAACCACATTTATATTCTTATTTGTGGAAGTTACTTTAACAACATAGCTCTTATCTGGATCGGCAACGCCACCAGTTACAATTGTTCCACCAGTGTAATTATCATAATAATTTTGAACATATGAGCCAACAGTCTTTGCAAGGTATAATCCTAATTCCTTTAAATATTCGTTATAATATGCACCATAAACCAATTCTTGATATGTATAAGATGTATAAGATAATTCGTAATAATTGTACTTAGGTACAATAATTGATATTTTTGCTTCATCATTACCATATGCACCGTTGATTGTTCCGTTGAACATATCGTATGAAATCATAACTTCTTTATTGTTTGTAGTTGTGAATCTATAAACAAAAGAAACTGTTGCATTAGATACATTCAAAGATACACTTGTAGGATATGTAGCGTTGAATTTGTATGTTGATTTAAAATCAGTTGTATCAATACTAATTTGAGTATTGTTTAAATTTTGTAGAATTGAATAATTGCTACTTACAACCTTACCATAAATATTAACACTCTTTGTAACATTCTTATTGAAGTTATATTTTGTCTTGAAAGCTGATGTTGTATACCATCCGTAGAAGTCACCAGAGCCTGTATATTCTAATTCTAATACCTTACCTGATGAATATAACGTCTTGTATGGAGATGATGAATTACCAACGTAATAATTGATTGTATATAATTTATCTTCAAACACAGCAGTAAATGTCATGTCCTTATCTACAACTTGACCAGCTTGTGCTCTATTTCCTTCTTCGTCTTGCCAATAGATGAATGTATATCCGTCTTTTTCTGGCGTTGGAGCTAATTGTAATTTATCTCCTTCTCCGTATTTATAAGAATTAACTACTTCACCATCTACAATAAATTCAACTTCGCTTTGCATTTCAAATACGGCATCAAATCTTATAGATGCAGTATCTGAATCTAAATCGGCTAAATCGTATGGGAATGTAACAATTTTATTATCTAAAGCCCAGTATCTGAAAATGCATCCATCTTTAGATGGAGAAACATCTGGAGTATAAACTAATTCATCTGATTCATAATCCCATGTTTCATAGTTCACGCCATCAACATAGAAAGAAACGCTTATCCAACGTGTAGCATAAGCATAAAACACAAGATCTGTAGTTCCAACTTGATATGGGAATATGGCATTCTTCTTTTTGCCATTAACAGTCCAATGAGAAATTGTATAATTTAAATATTCGTATATTTGTGGATCATTGATATAATCGCCAGTTTTATATGTAGCTTCTTGAACAACGTTTTCGCCAACCATGAATTTGACGTTAACGTCAACCTTCTCTCCCGAATCATCTCCGCAAGCGACTAATAACGATATAGACAAAAATAAAACCATTACAATTAGTAATGAAAATACAACCTTTTTCATTGCACTTCCTATCAATTTTCAAGTATTATAATTTGCCCCGCTTAAAAATAATATAATTTGATAGTATAAATTTTAGAATTTTTAAATATTATTAATTATGAATTAACGTTCCTATCTTTTCACCTTTAGCTGCCCTTAAAATACTGTCCTTTTCCTTTAGGCCAAAAGCTACGATTGGAATATTATTATCCATGCATAATGTAATAGCTGTAGTGTCCATTGCTTGTAGTCCTTGAGCAATAACATCTTTATAAGTAATATCATCATACTTCTTAGCGTTTGGATTCTTCTTTGGATCTGAATCATAAACACCATCGATGTTCTTTGCTAATAGTAAAACGTCTGCATGGATTTCAGCGGCTCTTAATGACGCAGCTGTGTCTGTGCTGAAGAATGGATTTCCAGTACCTGCTGCGAATATTACGACTCTACCTTTTTCGAAATGTCTTAAGGCTTTTCTTAAAATATATGGCTCAGCAATTCTAGTAATTGTTAAAGCTGTTTGTACTCTTGCAGAAATACCTGCTGCTTCTAGAGCATCTTGCATAGCAATAGCGTTCATAATTGTGGCTAACATTCCCATGTGGTCTGCAGCAGATCTATCCATAGTAGAATCGTGTTGCTTACCTCTCCAGAAGTTTCCTCCTCCGATAACTAGACCTACATCAATACCTTCGTCTCTAACCTTTTTAATTTGATCTACAACGGCCTTGATTGTTACATCGTCTAAACCGAATCCTTTATCTCCTGATAATGCTTCTCCACTGATTTTAATAAGTGCTCTCTTGTATGCCATATAAAAATTACTCCTCAAGTTTTCTAATATTTAGTATACCATAAATATAAAAAAGGGGGAAACCCGAAGGTTTCCCGACTTTCATTAATTCTTCTTTGCTGCTGCTATTTGAGCTGCTACTTCATCTTGTAAGTTTTCTTCTTTCTTTTCTAGGCCTTCACCCATTACTAAACGAGTAAACTTAACAATCTTAGCGCCCTTTAGAATATCCTTAACAGCGATGCCTTGATCCTTAACGAATGGTTGTTCAACAAGACAAACTTCTTTGTAGAACTTACCAATCTTACCAGAAATCATCTTTTCAAGGATTTCCTTTGGCTTAGAAGCGTTCTTTGGATCATTCATAGCTTGAGCTAATAAGATTTCCTTTTCGTGGTTAACTTCATCAGCTGGAACTTCTTCTGGAACGATATATCTTGGAGCTGCTGCAGCGATTTGTAATGCAACATCATGAGCTACTTCATCAGAAGCATTTTCTGTTTCAACTAAAACGCCGATTGCACCACCCATGTGGATGTATGAAGATAATTGTGTGCCATTAGCAACATACTTTTCAAATCTTCTGATAGAAATCTTTTCACCGATCTTAGCAACAACTTCACTTGTTAATTCAGATAAAGCGCTAACAACTGATTCAACATCTTTAACTTCATTTTCAGCGATGTACTTAGCAACTTGATCAACATATGCCTTGTATTGTTCGCCTCTAGCTACGAAGTCTGATTCGCAGTTAACTTCAACGATAACACCAACGTTTCCATTGATATATGTAGATACGATACCTTGAGAAGCGATCTTTCCAGCTCTCTTTTCGCTTGTAGCCTTTCCTTTTTCTCTTAAAAGTTCTACAGCCTTGTCCATATCTCCGTCAGCTTCTAATAAAGCCTTCTTACAATCCATAACGCCTACGCCTGTTCTAGCACGTAAATCAAAAATGTCTTTATTTGTGAAATTCATAATAATCTCCTAATTAGTCTTTAACTTCTGTTGTTTCAGCTGGAGCTTCTTCCTTAGCTGCAACAAATGATTCGCCTTCTTTTGCTTCAATAACTGCATCTGCAATAATGCTAGAAATTAACTTAACAGCTCTAATAGCATCATCGTTACCTGGGATAACGTAATCTACTAAATCTGGATCACAGTTTGTATCAACTAAACCAACAACTGGGATACCTAACTTCTTAGCTTCCTTAATTGCGTTAGCTTCTTTTCCTAGATCTACTACGAATAAAGCGCCTGGAAGTGATGTCATAGTCTTAATACCGCCAAGGTTTAGATTTAACTTATCTCTTTCAGCTACTAATAAAGCAACTTCTTTCTTTGGTAATAGGTTGAATTCACCTGTTAATTCTTGTTGATTAATCTTGTTTAATCTGTCAATTCTCTTCTTAACTGTTTCAAAGTTTGTTAATGTACCACCTAACCATCTTTGGTTCATGTAGAACATACCGCATCTTTCAGCTTCTTCTTTGATAACTTCTTGAGCTTGCTTCTTTGTTCCTACGAATAGGATAGACTTTCCAGCCTTAACTGTGTCTTTAACAAAGTTGTATGCTTCGTTAATCTTTTCAACTGAGATATCTAAGTTGATAATGTGGATTTCTGATCTATCTTCCTTTGGATAGATGTACTTCTTCATTTTTGGATTCCAATCTCTTTTCTTGTGTCCAAAATGTACGCCGGCCTCTAATAGGCTCTTCATTTCTACTACTGCCATTTTTAAAATTCTCCTTTTTGTTTATTTCTTCCCCGTTGCTTTACATATTTGGCCACCCCGGCAAAGGGCAACGGCTGCATACTCACAACGAGTGCTTATTTTGGCTAGGTTGATTATATCAAAGCATTTTTTTACTTGGCAACTAAAAATAAATATAATTTTTTAAATATGCATTTATAACTTCATAAACAAAAATTAAGGAAAGCTCAGCAAAGCCGAACTTTCCATAAATTTTATAATTTTGTCATGATATTAAGAAATTATTTATCTTCCTTTGCAGATTCATTTTCAGCTTTAGCTGCTGCTTTTGCATTTTCGCCAATATTTTCATTTGGCGCGTCAATTACTACTTCCTTCTTAGTATCATTTCTTCCTTGTTGTTCATCATCATTATCATCATCTTTCTTTTTCTTAAAGATAAAGAACCATAGTAATAATCCAGCAATTAATACAACACCTACGATGATGCCTATTATTAAGCCCAAATTATTCTTCTTTTCTGGTTGTGATTCGTTTTGTGGCGCTTTATTTTCATCTTGTTGTGATGGCGTTGGACTAGCTTCTTGATTTGCAGTAGTATCTTGTTCTTGATTTGGCGTAGATGGATTATTATGCGCTTCTTCTAACGCTGCATAGTCTTCCTCTGCTTTTATCAATTTATTGTAATAATCAAGTCCTGGCCTATCCTCCGGGCTTAATGCCTCATAAGCTGCCCTAGCTGCTTCAATTTTTTGCTTGCATTCTGGAGTATACGCAACTTCACCAATTGCTTCTATCTTATCATCTACAGCAACCACTTCTGCTTTCTTTTCCCAATGAGCATACAATGTTGCTCCTTCTAATCTATCCCATGCTTCTATTGAAGCACCATTTGCATCGTAATATTTTTTACCATTTATTTCAGCATCGAAATATCCATTAAATGCATATCCTGCTTTAGAAGGAATCGCAATAGAAGATGTAGTCGCACCATAAATCGCCCTTGCTGAATTCGAGCCACCAGATCCTCCTTTCTTGTTAAATTCAACCAAATACTTTACACCAAAATCTACTTTCTTATATTCATTATGTTTTTCGCCGGTTGTATTAATAGCAATACCGTTTTCACCTTCAGTTCCTAATTCGTCAGTCCATCCTACACCTGCAATAGAATTTTTTAAAGTTCCACCAAGGGCGCGCTGCGATCCAGTTGCAGTAACGCTCTTTGCATTTTCTCCTATTATTATTGGGTTGTAATTAGTAGCTGAAATGCCAAATCTGCCCGCAGCATTAACAATTCCATCATTAATTGTTACAGAAGTAAATCCAAAAATACCCTGATTGTTACCAACTGCTGTAATATTACCTCCATTAATGATAATCTTATCTTGTGCATAAATACCAGAAGCTGCTGAGTACTCTGCAGTAATTTTGCCGGTTTTAGCTATCAAAGTGCCATTACCAGTGAACTTTAGTGACCCACCTCGGCTCGCAAAATTGCCTACATCGTCATACAATAAATAACAAGCGCCAATCGCATAAATCGCAATTTCTGAATCGAGTGTATTTATAATCTCATTAGTTCCAATAAGATTTATCTCAAGGGTTTCATAATAACTGTATAAAATTGCCGAATTCAAATGAACGAAATTTTCATCTATTGTATAACCTGTTCCTTCATAAGAATAATTGTTCAATGTTATCTTATTTTCATCAGCATCATACTCCCAGCCGTCTCCAGACATACGTTCGTCAGTAACTAATGCACCATCAATATATATGTCATATCCAGTAATTATAGTTGGGTAATCCGCATCGTTCTCCATTTTCCATTTATCAACAAAATCCCAACCAATATCAGTAAAATTGGCTACTGTTTTAAAATCAGATAGTTCAAATTTATGCGTACTTAAAACATTTAAATTAGCAATATGTTTCACTCCAACTGGCTCTATGCTTCCATCAGTTTTCATTACAGCATTATTAATATATGCATTTTCATCAGCAAAACCTGTAATTCCTCCAACACGTGTTTCAGAGCCTTCACCTAATTTATTTAATGAACCATAATTAAAACTATTGACAATTCTACCAAAGTAACATTGTGAATTTTCATCTCCAAGTTCTCCAGCTAAACCGCCTGCTCTTATTGCAGCCGTTCCGGGTGTATAGTTGATATCTCCAATGTTATAGCAATTCTCAATATAACTATCAAATAGTTGACCTGCAATGCCACCAACATCTCCATCCGTTGTTCCAATGGTTCCTTTATTAGAGCATAAATATATCAAGCTACGATTAACTCCAGCAATACCGCCAGTATATGTATAGCCATTAATATTACCTTCATTTACGCAGTATTTGATTTGAGTACGAGTATAAAGACTACCGTAATTTTCCCCCGTAATGCCTCCAACGTATATTCTAGCGCGATAATAATCACCTGTTGCTACACATGATATATTAACTTTATTTGTACAATATAAGATACGTCCTGAGTTTTTTGCTACAATTCCTCCGGCCCTTACTTCTACCGTGTATGTATCACGATCGGCGATAACATCAATAGTTCCCTCTACAGTAAGGCGCTTTATAACTGCGTCATTTTCTGTACGTGCAAATAACCCATACATACCATCAAGAACATCCTCTTTTTTTATATATAAACCGCTGATAGTAAATCCACGACCATCAAAAGTGCCGTAAAATCCATTATAATTTCCAATTGGAACCCACTGATTATCAACGTCGCATCCTAAGTCAATATTAGCAGTCAATTTTCCGCAAATATTATTATGCTGTGTTTCTCCGTTTCGCCCATCAACAATATCACGGAATTTCTCAAGTTGAGCTTTTGTGCCAATTAGATACGGATCGTCTTGTGTTCCAGAACCATCCCCCACCCATTCGGCATAAACTAATGAATTATTATCAAAGCTATTTAACACAAGAATTAAACTTGCAAAAAATATAGCTATCAAAACAAATAATAGTAAATAGGTACTAACCCTATTTTTAATTTTAGACGCAATTTTCATCTTGTCCCCCTCATACATTATTTTGTTTCATAGTACTAAACTATATTTTTATTATAATATTTTTATGCAACTAAAAATTATATACAAGTGTCATTTTTGCAACAAATCTTGCCCATATAAGCTAAAATTAGCGTTTTTGCATAAAAATATGCACCCATTTTAAACAGGTGCATATCAAATGATTCAGATTATTTGTGATTAATTATCTCTTTCTTCGCAATCTGCTTTTGAGCACATTGAACAAGCTCCATCGCAGAATTCTTCTTCATTTTCTAAAGCATATTCTTTTAAATATTCGTTGTATAATGCTTCAGTAACGTCCTTGTCTTCTACAGGAACGAAGAAATCATCTCCGTTTTCATCTGCTTCGATTTTGAATAGTAACATTTCATCTTCATCCATATCGCCAAGTTCTGTTGGTTGTAGGAATGCATACCATTCGTCTTTATAATCTAAAGTTGCAATTTGAACAAATTCAATTTCTTTTCCGTCTTCGTCTTGTAGGACAATAATATCTTCATCAGCTAGCATGCTTTCATTTTCTCTTTCGTCAGCCATAAGTACCTCCATTTGCTTACACAATAATCATATAAAATTTTACTACTAAAGTAAAGGTCAAAAAGAATAAAAAAAAGAGCGCGACAATATATATTGCGCACTCCCTAATTTCATATATCAAATATCTTATCTTCCAATGACAACATATTTGTTCTTAATAGGTGTGTTCCTTAAATGAGACTCTTCGATTGGGATTAACTTGAAGTCATACTTAGCCAAGCATTCTTTAAAAGCTTCAAGGTCATATTTGCCAATCCCGAACTCATCAGTATCGATAGTTGTAAAGGCAAAACCTTCAATCGCTCTAGCAGCTAATGCTTGATTAATCATTTCTTCTGCTAATTCTTCTTCTGTCATTTTTCCACCCTCCTTTCAAAAATATTATAACTTATTTATAAATATTATTCAATAGAGTATATATTATCTGGGAATTTATATAGACAAAATAGGGCAAAAAAATATGGGAGCAACGCATAGGTTACTCCCAAATATATACAAATTATAGTATTAAGCTTCGTCTTGGAACCACTTATCTAGTGAATCGTCATTTGGATTAGATGATGATGCACTTAATAGCTTAAATAGCTTTGAGAAGTTATCTGCAGATGTGATTGTTTTTGGCTCAACAAGTGGTGAGAATTTTCTCAATACTTCCTTGTTGAAGTTCTTACCAATACCAACTGGGAATACTTTAACTTCTTTTGCTTGTACCATTCTAGAGAATTCAGTAGCTGCAGCCATATAGTTATCTGTTGGAAGACCATCAGTCATAATAAGCATAATTGGCTTATAGTGTTCGATGTCATTAGATCTATAATAATTTCTTCTTAGTTTTAATAGATCCATTGCCTTCATAACAGCAGCGCCCATTGGTGTTCTGCCATATGGTTTTAGTGGAGCGTATTTTAAGTCCTTAATGTTTGTATATCCACATACAACATCAACTTCGTCTACGCCACCGAAAGAAATGATGCAAATATCACAAATTCTAGATGCTTTTGCATTTCCTCTAACATAGTCCAAGAATTCTTTTAGGTTCTTATTTAGTTCTTCGATTTTTGTAAGTTGTGAACCATCTTTTTCGTCCATTGATCCACTTCTGTCCAAAACAAGACAAATTGGAACACGTCTAGATACGTTAATATCTAATGAACTCCAATCTCCAAAATTTACTTCATCGTCGATGTAGTCAGCCATAATTAGCCCTCCTTTTGCTTAATAAATAGTTCTAGTTCCCTTATCCATTCAGATAGGTATGTAATTTTCCCTTGTGTGAAGTAATAATAGAAATATTCTCTCATCTTATCACTCATAGCAAACCACAATTTTAAGTGCATTGGCATACTTGTTAGGTTGTCTTTGCTCATTGGGTATTCGAATTTTCTATTACCTTCTTCGTTAACCTCTATGTTCTCTTTATTATAGAACGGACTCTTCAACATTAACATCTCAAACAATATTCTATTGATTGGGAAGTATTCGTCTTCAATAGTCCTTAGGTTTTGTCTTAGTTCCTTTCCAGTATACACCTTTTCAGTATATGATGGGTGACATACTGGGCAACAATAATCTTCTATTTGGAAACTACCAGAGTCAATAATATATACACTTCTTGGTGGTTTTACCATGATATTATCTGGTTTCATATCTCCAACTAGAATATTTTTTCTATGAAGATAATCCACTGTTTTTAAGAAATGTAGACATATCTTGTATCTATCTAGTGGGCTCATATCGCCAACTCTAAAGCCTAAATCTCTCATATCATCTATGTTATAGGCACCTTTTAATTCCTTCATAACATAGCCAGCAAAATTATTGTTGTAATATACAATATCAAGTGGCCACAACACGAAATCGTTTGAAATATCCATTTCCATCATCTTTTGTAACTTCTTCAAGTTGACATAATTTAGATGGTTTTTGTTGTATAGCTTAACAAAGAATCCATTATATGTTTTATAACAAGTTCCTTCACCGCCTGATACTGCCTTTGATTTCTCCAGTTTTAAATATCCGTATTTTGGCGAATAGACATAGTCTATTTTGTCAATATTTAGTCCATTTACATATTTATCATTCTCTACATAGAACGCCTTGTAGATGGTCTTTTCTGTTTCTTTCCATTCAACTAAATTTCTATGTCTTACACTATAGATTTTTAGGACTGGCATTTTAGATTTCAAACCTTTGAATGCATCATATACTTTTTCTTGTTGAGTAAGTACATATACTTCATTGTATTTTGTAGCCTTTTGCAAGAAGTCTTCAAGGTCTAAAAATCCGCTCGTTGTTATGTATTCAAGTTTCCTTCTATTAGCAAAGAAATATAAATACGTTTGTATGTTATATGCATCATCATACAACCCCATGCTTAAAAAATTATTAATATCGTTTTGAATTTCACGATCAACAGCAAAATATGGCTCAATTTTTGGGTCATCCAATAGAATTTCTAACAGAGAGTAGAACTTATCTGTTGAAAATACACCTTCATCGATAAAATAAAGTCTATTTAATTTTGCCATTTAGCCCCCAATAAGATGATAAATCATCTTTGTCTGGATATTGTGTCGTGCCATCTACGAATTTCGCATAGGCTGAAACGTCTTCTATTTGTTTAAAATTCTTTATATCTCCAACTACATCTTTGAATACATCTAGTCTGCACTTTTCTGTGTCAATTGTAGAAAGATATAGAATATTTATAGATAAATCATCGTAACTGTATTTTCCTACTTGGTTATTCAAGAATTTATCTAAAGTCTTATTGTATTCTTGTTGCGTATAATTGTTGAAGTTATGGAATAATTTCAAACAGTTTATATGCATACCATTAATTGGATGGTACAAAACTTCTTCAGGACCATCACTCATTAGCATTACGCCAGATAAGTTATACATTCTTGTAGCTGTAATTCTAAAGTGATCGATAGCATCAGGATCTGACATGAAGAATGTGATGTTAATTTGTTCTCCATTTTCTGGGTGAGAGATAACTCTTAGAGATTCATCTGCACCAGAATTAAACAACCCTGCAATTACCCCATCACCAATATGACCAATTAAAAACTTTTCATCTTTTTTAGCTACAAATAACAAAGTACATGCAAGTTCATCAATGCTTACAGATAGTTCATCAGCTTTTTCAAGAATCTTCTTTTTAACATAGTTAAAGATTGATTCTTTTACTAATTTTTCTGATTCTTCTATCTCGTCTTTTGTTTTGCCGTATTTTTCGCAAGATAAATAAAGGTTATCAAATTCTTGAATCAAGTATTCACACACGGATTTAGTGGCAATTTCGGAGCCATATTGAGAATATTGCTTAGAGCCTGCGCCATCAGATACAGCAAGCACGTGAATTCCATTCTTGCCAATGTAATAAACATTGTCTTGGCAAGGTAGTTTTGCTTCTACGTGATCGTTACCTATAACTAAGCCTTGTGCTTGTCTCCATTTAGTCAATATCATAATATTGCCCATCCTTCGAAATCTGCTCTGTCGAATTTAACAGGAGTTTCTTTTGGCGTTGTTGCTCTCTTGTATGCCATATTATAGAACCATTCAAAGAATTCTTCATATGCATTGTCCTTGATTCTCATAAAACTCTTAACTTTTGCTAATGGCTCAACATTTTGAGGGATCTTTCTTTGAGATAATAAGAATGGCATATATAGCACTTTGTTTTCTGCAAAATATTTTTTCATTGCATTTACGCCTTCATCTACATCATCAAAAGAATACGCATCAGTTAAAATAAAGAACCATGGTTTATATATTGGGATTTCTTTTTCCCCATATTTTTCATTTAATTGAGAAAGATCTTTAATTGCAATAGAAATTGCCTTACCTAAAAATGGCATTTTATAAGGTTGTAATTCATCACAATTAAATTCTTTTGTCTTGTAAGACATTAATACTTTTGGAGAGAATTCATCGTATGCAATAATTTCTAAATCTAAATTAGTTGGATCGGCTTGTTTAATTTTTGCCAAACAATTATCAAAGGCGGCTTTAAAACTAGTAAATCTATCGCCTTGCATAGCAGCTGAATTATCCACGATTAAAGTAATTACTAACCTAGGATTCATTTATCAATCTCCTTAATTTGTCTAAAGACATTCTCTTTGTTTCTACTCTATTTACAATAGGTATTAATTTGTCTAACTTTGAATTGAATAATTCTTTTAAAACATATTTACCTATTTCTACGTCTGTTGTACATTGATTAATTGCATCTCTACCGATTTGATCTTTCTTCAAACCATCAAGAGCAACATCTACATTTGCATCATCTTCATCTACACATAAGATTAAAGCACACGCAAGCAAACTAAATACTCTTAGAGTTTGATTGTTTAAAGTTAATAAGTTTTCAAGATATAGGTTTGTAATCTTTGTGTTATCGATGTATTTATCTCTAGATAATTCACCTTCATAGAAGCAAATTAATACATTATTTAAATATGCATATTTCTCTTTTAGCTTTTGAGAAATTCTAGTATAGATATCTTGAATTCTTTCCTTTTCTTCATAGAATGTATTCTTATCGCATACTTCAATAATCCAAGCTCTATTTTCATCTCCTGGATTTGCAAGAACATAGTTTCTAATAGATACAGCCATATTCTCATACATATTAGCTTCTTTGTCGAATTGTTGGTCATTAGTTTGAATGATAATTCTGAACTTAATAACTTGAGTACATGGATTTGAAATGCTAACTGCGTTTAATACTTTAACCAACATATCAGATTGATCCATAAGGTTAGATTTTAACATCTTGTTACAGCATTTAATTGCATTCGCTTGTACTACATCAATATATAATTCGATAATCTTCTTTCTATTTTTATTAAAAATAAAGTTCTCATGTACACACCAATCCCAATCCTTATCTACAATACAGTGATGTAGAACTTCTTCTGAGATTAGGTTCTTTTCTAGAAGGAATAAAGCAACGTCATCTTTCTTTGGAACATTGTCATTAATCTTATTCAAGATTACTCGCATATCGTCTTCTTCGAACTTAACGTTAAATCTTAAAGCGATATCAAATAATTGAATTATCTTATCAGAATTCTTCAATGCCCCTTCTCTTAATTTCTTTTTAGAACATTCATCAACATATGATTCAAACATTTGACGCATTGTAGATACGTAATCAAACATTTGTTGAATATCAATTGTTTTGAATTCAGGAATTTCTTGGAATGAAGATAAACCTTGCGTTAAATAATCAGTTAAAGCAGTATTGAATTGAGAAATAACAAGCTTATTGTAATTTACTAATTCATTTCTGTTTTCTTCAAATTCTTTTAATCTAGATTCAATATATGCTTGGAATTCTTGTTCTTTATCTTTATTTGGAATTAATTGGTTGAATTCATTAAAGTTCTTCATATTATTTGAAGATAATGTCTTGAATTCATTTTCTACACTTGTAATCTTATTTAAAAGTTGAGTCTTAGAATTTTCAATTCTATTTAAGTCTCTATAATATGAATCAAAAGACGAAATCTCTTCATTGTTATATTTACTTCTTGTTAATTCATAATATATGAATAATCCCATTACCAAATCAGTTGGGATAAATGTTATACAGAATAATCTTGTAACACCCGAGCCAATAAATACGGCGAAGAATATTAAAGATAATATGATAACGAAGCCCAAGAAACCAATATTATAATAATTTGGCTCAAGCATATACATACGTTCATAATACTTGAATGATTTATATGAGATTCTACGTCTAGCTCTAAAAGCGATCTCAATATATACGTTGTAGGTTGTTACAACGAAGAAGATGCTAAGGTATATCATCATCATTATAAATGAGCTAGATTCTGCTGCTGTCTCAGTCATTTCTAACATAACTTATAACCTTCCTCCTTCCTACAATTACTAATATTAAGATGAGCATCATGATACCACCGCTGATACCAAATAATACCCACGCTTCCATAATATGAGCATTCTCATATACTACTTTATACATTGATGTGTAACCATTTACACCTTCAACTTTTATATAATAAGTTCCTTGTTTTTCAAGTCTTACATCTTTTGGGTCTACTAATTCAAGACTATTTTCATCTCTTCCGACATAAACTTTAGCAACGATTTCATTGATTATAATTGGCTTATCATAAACTTGATTATCAGCAATTCCTAATTCTTCTGTTATAGTGATTGTTTGAGTATATACAGCCTTATTATCTCTCGTAGAATCAAGAATACGAAGAGTATGATTACCTATTTCGTTAACAATTATAGAAGCACTTCTATTTTCGTCAGTCTCTTCTTGCCCCTCTTCTTCTTTAACATCAAGAATTACGCCGTCAATTTCAATCTTATTGTTGTAACCTTTCATTGTAGACAAAGCTAAAGCCGTGTTAAATGTAGTTGCCCTTGGCACGGCACTTATATATGCTCTTATATTTTCGGCAACAGTCCAATGCGATACGATTCTATCTGATTGCGTTAAAATATGTAATTTAGATTTAGAAGTACCATCTTCCGCCTTATATTCCGTAAAATAATACATACCAATAATTGTATATTTACTCAAATACTCCGACATCTTTTCTGTTGTAATTAGAACATTTACCGTATTATATGTAATCTTAAATACTTGTTCTTCCCCATCTATGACAAATGAAATATCATATTGATTTGCAGTATATGTTGCATAAAGTGTTACATCGCCTGGAATTGTATATGGTTTGTCTAGACTAAATACTACATTATCTGCTGTAGTAAAAGCTGAAAAAGTATATCCTTCTTTCTCTGGCACACAACCTTGTGGTTCTTTATCAAATACGACATCTTGAACAATATTCTCTTTGCCATTATTTAAAACATATGTAATTTTATATGTATTTGCAGTCCATGAAGCTACAAGTTCATGGTCGCTTTTAACTTCCACAATTGAATCTTTTGTTATTTTCTTACCTTCATATTCCCAACCATCAAATGTATAACCATCTCTAGATGGCGCAGAAAATAATGTGCCATATGTAAGAGAATAAGTTACTGTCTTTGTTTGATCATCGCAATTGTTCGATAAAATACAATCTAATTTATGTTTCGTATAATTAAACTCAATTGTTTCTTCTTTAACATAATCTTCTGAATTAAAATCTTTTAAAGAAACGATATTGCTTTTTAATGAATCCCCTGTGCCTTTTGTATAGTTTTCAACGAAATAGACATAATCATATATTGGGTTTGGCTCTTCACCATTTAATATATCAAATTGCCCGTTTTTTATAACACATTCTGTTCTAAACAGTTGTTTATTTGCTAAACCATAATCAGAATACCATACTTTAATACGAAACGCCGGATGTCTAATGATTTTTAAATCGCTATAAATATCTACATCAATTGTAGTCATTGGATTATTATTTTTATCTGCATATACAAAATAACGTCCAGTCTCTTCATACATTTCTAATATTGGTTTCAAATTAGAGCCTGCATAAGTAGTTTCTGTAGCAATTGGAGTATTTAAATTCGTATTATCATAGATAGAAACTATAAATTCTTTTAAATGTCGAACTTGAAGAATTCCAATATCTTCACTAATTGGTTCATCAACAGTATCTGAAGTTATTAAGTCACCTTTTTTGTCTTCAGCTAATGAATTGTAGTAATAATACTCGTAATCATAGCCTATTTCCTCGTTTACTTGAATGTCAGCATAAGAAAATGTAGATAAATATTTAGTATCAAGCAAATTAAATACAGAATTTTCATATAAATAAAACTTTACTTCATACCCAACAAACGTAGCATATTGAACAATTGTTACATCTTCTGTTAACGCAATTGGGTTGATAGTATTTTGAATTTCTGCCCCAAGATGGTCTTCAGCAGTCACATCATAATAGTAATATTTATATGAATATCTTGGATTTTCATTAATTTGAAGTTCAGAATACAAGAAAGATTCTTTATCTACAAGCGTACCAATTGTTAATACTACATCTTGCGTTGTTAAATTATAATCTTTAATTGTAATAGTATATGTAGGGGTTGGTTCTGGATCTGGATCGGCATATACTAGATTTGTAGCAAATAAAGCGGCAAAAACCATAATAAGCAATATGCTTAATATGGCGAATATCATTCTAAATTGCGCTCTTCGTGCTTCCATTACCTACCTACGTGGCAATCTAAATATGTTTGCAGAATAATTGTAGCTGCAACCTTATCAATAACCTTTTTTCTGTTTTCTCTTCTAACGCCCGCTTCGATTAAAACTCTTTCAGATGTAACTGTTGTTAATCTTTCGTCTTGATAATCAATCTTGCATTCATAGTTTAGTTCTTTGAATTTTTCTTCTAGTAGTCCTGCAAATTCTTTTGCCTTTTCGACTCTTTCTCCTGAAGTTCCATTCATGTTTATTGGCAATCCCATAACAACGCATTTAACGCCATTATCTATTGCTATCTTTGCGATGTATTCAACATCTTTATAAATAAATTTTCTTTGATATGTTTCTAGGCCATTTGCGATGATGCCCATAGAGTCACTCATCGCAAGTCCTATTCTAACATCTCCAAGATCAATGCTCAAATGTCTCATTAGCATTCAACCTCATTAAATAGTTTTTCTACTTTATTTAACACCCCAAACCTTAAAGAGAAATAATAAATTACAGCAGCAATTAATAAACATCCCCAAGTAATTGCTGATGCTACATAAGCATTTGGAATGAAAATTGATGTAACAATTGGTAATACAATGCTTAGAATCATCATAGGTAAAGTAGCTACTAAAGGAATTAATGTAGATGCATTATTCTTTGTAACTTCTCTTATGACGTTCCATTCAAGCTTTGGCTTCTTTAAGTCTCTAACTAGTGAGAATGCATTTAGAGATACGATTGTTAAAGGTACAACTAAAATGTATCCAATAATATCGACAATATTAAAACTAGCAAAGAATAATGCTATTATCATGCATAATAGTGAGCTTATTGCGCCTCCAATATCGTAAACCATTAATTTTGTCTTTATATAATCTCTTGCAGAAATTGGCAATGTCTTCATTATTGCAAATGATTTACCTTCAAGTGATATACCTGCACTAACGCCAACATTTGAACCGCCAATCATCATAATTGCATATCCTGCAGTAAATCCCTTACAGAATGCAGAGATAGCATCAATTTCAGATCCTTCAGCACCTTTTGAATTCATTTGCATAATAAATAGCATAATAAATACAATGGCTGGGCCCATTACATAGCTCATCAATACGTTTATCATCTTGCCGATATCTTTTGTAACGACTTTAATTTCACGCATTATAAGTGCTTTTGTAACATTTGACTGCGTATATTCATGAACAACATTAGTCTTAGCATTAGAACCGCCTTCATCTAAGCTTTGCATTGTTGATTTGAACAATAATAAAGATAAAGCTACTCCAATTGCTAAAGCGCCAAATGTAATTCCAAGATATATCAACAAATTAACACCAACATTTTCTCCGAACATTGCAGCAGCAAGAGCTCTTGTATGAATAGCCATTCTTCCCATATTACCTGCGCCTTCCATTGCTGGAGATAATGCACTTGGAATATCCTCTTCCGTTGCAGTTTCTGGGTCAATATCTACGTTTGTATTTCCCATTGGTAGATTTGAATATAGAGGAATATAAATTGCCATTAAAAAACCTACAATTAAAAATACTACAACAATCGCGCCAACTGTTTGATGCTTTTTAAAGAATGTTATCAATTTCATAATTGGGAACGATAGAATCGATATTAATAGAATTACAAGCAGTGGTAGAGTTATTACAGCAACTGGAATTAAAACATAATACCAAACAGGTAATGAATATCCAATTTGTGCTAATGCAATAGCTGTAACAATAGTTGATGGAAGTACTAATATTAAACTTGTTAGCATCTCCATAGCCGTTGCTGTTAATAATTTTGTTATAAATATATCTGATGTTTTAACTGGCAATGTTGCTAGTATTGCTCTATCGTTAGAGAAATACATAACTTGTAAATATGTCGATATGCCGAAGAATAATGTAATAATTTGAGATATTACAAACAATGAAGATAATAAATCTCTTGTTGCTTCAACATTTTGTGTTGTAACAATCAAAGCATAAAGGCCAACAAGCAATGACACTACAGGAATTAATAGCACTGCAGCTAAAACACACATTGTTATAATATACTTTTTCTTATCCTTTTTGTTGCTAAAACGAGGGATAAGATAGTATCGCATATTAAATGCTAATAATGTCTTAAAATTACTTAGATTGTTCATCGCCAAATACGTCCTTAAACTCGTTATCTGCTTTGTCATTAATTGCAAAGTCGTTCTCTTCTTCCTTTACACCAGTAATAGATAAGAAGATTTCTTCTAATGATGAATCTGAAGACTTAGCCTTGATTTCATCTAAATCTCCAGTCATAACTAATTTACCGTTATTAATGATTGAAATTCTATCGCAAACCTTTTCTACAACTTCAAGCATATGAGATGAGAAGAATACAGAATTTCCTTCTTTACAATGTTCTTTCATTAATTGCTTTAATTCGAATGATGATTTTGGATCTAATCCTGTTAGAGGTTCATCCAAGATCCATAGCTTTGGATTATGAACAAGAGCGCCGATTACGCAAATCTTTTGTTTCATACCATGTGAGAATGTAGAAATTTGATCATCTACTACTTTTGCTAAGTCAAATAGTTCTAGCATCTTGTCTGCTCTAATCTTTCTATCTTCTTTTCCAACATGATAGATATCTGCCATAAAGTTGATGTACTCACGAGCTGTTAGTTGTTCATACATTTGATGATTATCTGGAACGAATCCAATATTTAATTTAGCTTGAATTGGATCATCAACAATTGAATGCCCACAAATTGAAATTGAGCCCTCTGTGATAGGTAAGATACCTGTTATACATTTAATTGTTGTTGATTTACCAGCACCATTTGGTCCTAAGAAACCAAATACTTCCCCTTCTTTAACATCAAAAGAAATATCATCAACAGCTAATTTTGAACTGTTTTTGTATTGCTTTGTTAAATGAGAAATTTGCATTATAGCCATTTTATTTATCTCCTTTTAGGTTTTCCACCTTATTTTTGTTCATAACTTTTGCGCGAAGTAAATATTTTTCTTCACCATTTGTAGATGGTTCATAAATAACTTCGTCTTTAATATTATCTGGTAGGTATTGTTGTTTTACCCAGCCACCATAATCATGAGGATACTTATAACCTGTGATTTTTTCGTTCTTATATGCAGGTTCTTGTAGATAGAAAGGAACTGCTCCATTTGGAGTTTCTCTTACTAACTTTTCTGCTCTGTATTCAGCAACTTCAACGCTTGGAGATTTTGGAGCTTCAGCAACATAGATTGCAGCTTCAAGTAAAATCTTCTTACCTTCTGGAAGTCCAATGTTTTGGAAAGCTGTTAAAGCAGAGGTCGCAACAACAAGTGCTCTTGGATCAGCAAGACCAACATCTTCCACAGAATGAATGATAATTCTTCTTGCGATAAGTAATGGGTCGCAACCAGAATCTATTAATCTTTCAGCCCAATATACAGCGGCATCAGCATCTGAGCCACGCATAGACTTAATGAAAGCAGATATCATATCGTAATATAGAGAATCATCAATTGTTAAAACTTGCTTTTGAGATGATTGAGAAGCAACTTCTAAATCAACCTTAATCTTTCCATCCTTATTAGGATCTGTACTTAATACTGCAAGTTCTAGAGAATTTAGAGCATTTCTTGCATCTCCAGCTGCAGCAAAAGCGATGTGCTTTAAGGCATCTTCTGTAATATCTACATCATAATTACCTAAGCCTCTTTTTTTATCTGAAAGCGCTCTCTTTAGAAGCGCAATAATATCTTTGTCTTCGATTTTCTTAAATTCAAATACTCTACATCTTGAAACGATAGCCTTTGTCATAGAAACAAAAGGATTTTCTGTAGTTGAACCGATAAATATAATGTTGCCCTTTTCGATTGCTTCTAAAACGCAATCTGATTGAGCTTTATTCCATCTATGACATTCGTCTAATAGAAGATATGTTTTTCTTCCGTATAATTGAAGATTTCTCGTAGCATCATCTATTGCCTTCTTTGCGTCTTGAACGCCAGATGATACAGCGTTTAATTTTATAAAATCTGAAGATGTTGTATTTGCAATGATATTTGCTAAAGTCGTTTTGCCACAACCAGGACCACCATAGAAAATACAGCTACCCAAAGTACCTGTTTTTATAGCACGGCGAAGCAAAGAATTTTGGCCAACAATGTGCTCTTGTCCAACAAATTCATCAAGCGTTTTTGGTCTCATTCTCTCGGCTAAGGGTGCCATATCCTTCGTTGCAAAATCGAATAACGTTTCCATATACTAATGAATATCTTACCACATTAAATATATATTTTCAATGTGCGCGATTTTTTGCGCGTGTAAATGTGCATAGTTTATAAATAAAAAATAGCTGCCAAAAAACTTTCGTTTTAAGGCAGCTAAATATTAATATTTACTTTATTATTTTGTCATCTTTTCTTGTTTAACCTTGTGGTCGATAACATGACGAGATGCAAGTTCATCGTGAATATCTTCAAGTGAGATTCCCATTTCAATCATTAGAACCATTACGTGATATGTTAAATCTGAGATTTCGTAGATTGTTTCAGCCTTATCGTTATTCTTTGCAGCAACGATAACTTCTGTAGATTCTTCACCTACTTTCTTTAGAATCTTATCTAATCCCTTTTCAAATAGGTATGTTGTGTATGAACCTTCTTTCTTTTCTGTTTTTCTTCCTCTGATTAATTCAAGTAAACCTTGTAGAGAGAATTCGTGCTTATCTTCAGATTGATATACAACATTATCTGCAAAGCAAGATTCATTTCCTAAATGGCAAGCTGGACCATCTTTTTCAACTAAGATTTCAAGAGCATCTTTATCGCAATCTGCAGTAATTGAAACGATGTGTTGGTAGTTACCACTTGTTTCGCCCTTTAACCATAATTCTTGTCTTGATCTACTCCAAAAACAAGTTAATCCCTTCTCCATAGAAATCTTTAAACTCTCTTTGTTCATGTATGCTAGAGTTAATAATTTTTTAGACTTAGCGTCAATAACAATTGCAGGGATTAATCCTTTTTCATCAAATTTTAATTCATCAATATTTACCATATTTCACCTCATAAGCGAACGGATATTCCGCAAGCTCTTAATTCCTCTTTTAATTTATTAATTTCTACTTCTTTGAAATGGAAAATTGAAGCAGCAAGACCAGCATCTACCTTAGGTAGTTTTAAGAATAATTCTTTAAAATCGTCTATACATCCAGCACCGCCTGATGCAATAACTGGAACTGAAACAGCATTACATACAGCGTCTAACATTTCAAGGTCAAATCCTTTTTTAACACCATCTGTATCAATAGAATTTAATACTACTTCACCAGCACCATTGTCTACACATCTTTTAATCCAAAAGATAGCTTCCATTCCTGTGTTTTCTCTTCCGCCTTTAGCAAAAACTCTAAACACGCCATCTACTCTTTTAACGTCTGCTGAAATAACAACGCATTGGTTTCCATAAAGCTTAGCAGCTTCATAAACAAGGTTTGGATTTTTAATAGCACCAGAGTTTACAGATACTTTATCTGCACCACATTTTAATACTCTATCAAAATCGGCAACTGTATTAATACCACCACCAACTGTTAGAGGAATAAATACTGACTTTGCTGTTTCGCAAAGGATATCAGTAAATAAAGATCTTTCCTCAACAGATGCTGAGATATCATAAAATACTAATTCATCAGCGCCATTTGCTGAATAATATTTTGCAAGTTCAACAGGAGAAGAAACGTCATTAACATTTTTAAAGTTAACGCCTTTTACTACTCTTCCGTTTTTAACATCTAAACAAGGTATAATTCTTTTTGTAATCATTTTGTTACCTCGATTGCTTCCTTTAAATCAACTGCGCCTACATAATATGCCTTACCTACAATTGCTCCATAAAGGTTGATTGAAGCTAAAGATAATAAATCATCTAGGCATGAAACTCCACCTGATGCCATAACATCAAAAGTGAAACTTTCTGATAGCTTTTTGTACAATTCTACGTTTGGTCCTTTCATGGCTCCATCTTTAGAAATGTCAGTACATATAATAGTTTTTACACCAATATCCTGCAATTTCTTGCAAAAATCGAATGCATCAAGCTTAGATTTTTCTAACCATCCCTTAACGGCGACAAAGCCATCTTTGATATCTACACCAACTGCGATTTTAGAACCATACTTCTTTACTGCTTCTTTTAAGAACTCTTCATTCTCAACAGCTATTGTTCCAAGTATTACTCTATCTAATCCTGCATTGATATATTTATCAATTGTTTCCATTGACCTAATTCCGCCGCCAATTTCGCAGAACAAATTGCTCTCTCGCTTAATTGCTTTAATTACATCAATATTTGGCGTAGTGCCGTCTTTAGCGCCCTCTAAATCAACAAGGTGAATGTTTGTTGATCCTAGTTCTTTAAACTTTAGGGCTACTTCAACTGGATTTTCAGAATAGATAGTCATTTGCTTATAGTCGCCTTGATATAATCTAACTGCTTTTTTATCGTATAAATCTATTGCTGGAAATATTTGCATTTTATACCTCACAGAAAGCTTTTAGAATTCTAAGGCCTACATCTCCACTCTTTTCTGGGTGGAATTGACATCCATATACATTCTTTGATTGAACTGCTGCAGTAAGAGGTGCTCCGTAGTTAGTTGTTGCTATTAAAGATTCATCACAATTTGTTGCATAGAATGAGTGTACGAAATACACATAATCGCCTCCTTTAATGTATTTAAAGATTGGTGATTCATTCTTGAAATCTAAAGCATTCCAACCAATTTGTGGGATTTTGAAATCTTTAGGGATTACATCCTTGATTGGTCTTACTTCGCCCTTTATTAATCCTAGTCCTTCGAAACATCCATTTTCATAGCTTCTATCAAATAGCATTTGCATGCCAAGACAAATACCCATGATTGGTGTTCCTTTCTTTGCACATTCTTTTAATACGACATCAAGTCCTGATTCTCTTAATTTTCTACTTGCATCTTCAAATGCACCAACGCCAGGCAAAATGATTCTATCTGCATTTAAGATGACATCTTTATTAGAAGATACAATTGCTTCAACGTTAATTGCAGCAAAAGAACTCTTTAGAGAAAATAAATTACCTACGCCGTAATCTATAATTACTAACATTACAATACTCCCTTAGTAGATGGAACTTCGTTCTTGAAAGCTTCGTCAATCTTTACAGCCTTTTGTAAAGTGTGTCCAACTGACTTATAAGCACCTTCAATAATGTGGTGTGTATTTGTACCGGCAAGCTTTTTAATATGTAGAGTGATATTTGCCTTTCTTACAAAGCCAAGCCAGAATTCTTCAACAAGTTCCGTATCGAAGTCTCCAACCTTCTTGGCTCTAAGTGGCATATCAAACCCTAAATAGCTTCTTCCTGAAATATCTACAGCTGTCATGATTAATGATTCGTCCATTGGTAAAATTGTGTCTCCATAGCGTGTAATTCCCTTCTTGTCGCCAATAGCTTTATTGAAAGCTTCGCCAAGGGCAATACCAATATCTTCAACTGTGTGGTGATAATCTACATTTACATCACCTTTGCAATATACATCCAAGTCAAAACGTGCATGTTTTGCAAGTAGTGTTAGCATGTGATCTAAAAATCCACATCCTGTATCAATGTTTGACTTACCAACTCCGTCTAATTCAAGAGTTAACTTAATATCTGTCTCTGCAGTTTTTCTTGCGATTGATGCACTTCTCATTTTGACTCCTCCATAATTGTCTTTAATGTGTTAATTAATATTTTCATTTCATCAATGCTTCCGATTGTAATACGTAAGAATTGATTTAATCTTTCTTTATTGAAATATCTTACTAATACGCCTTTTGCTTTAAGTGATTTGTATAGATATTCTCCTGAGAATTTTTCATTCTTTGTAAATACGAAATTTGCTTTTGAATTTAATGTTGTAAATCCTAATTTCTGTAGTTCTTGAATCGTCCATTCTCTATTTTCTTGAATAACCTTACAATTTTTAATTGTATATTCATTATCTTCAATTGTACCAATACCAGCAGCCATTGTCATTCGATTAATGTTATATGGGTTTGTAGAATATCTCAATGTATTGATATCTTGGATTAATTTCTTGTTAGCAAATCCCATACCTAATCTTGCGCCAGCCATTGAACGAGATTTTGAGAATGTCTGAGTAACAAGTAGATTATCGTATTTTCTAATTAGCTTCACTGCACTTTGAGCACCAAAATCAACATATGCTTCATCTACAACAACGATGTTGTTTGGATTAGATGAGATAATTCTTTCAATTTGATCTAGTGGTAAAGCAATACCTGTTGGAGCGTTTGGATTAGCAATAAAGATTGTTTTATTGATTCCAATATAATCTTCAACATTAATCTCATAGTTTTCATTTAGTGGTATCTCAACATATGGAACCTTGTTAATTTTTGCATATACAGGATAGAATCCATATGTTATATCTGCAAAAGCTGCAGGCGTTTTTTGATCACAATATGCCATAAATGCAAAATTCAAGATTTCATCAGAACCATTAACGATTACTATTTCGTCTTTATCTAATTCATATAATGAAGCAATTTTTTCTCTAAGTTCTGTGCAGTCTGGATCTGGATACAATTGTAACTTCTTTGCGGCATCTAATGCATATTCTTGAGCCTTTGTAGATGGCGCAAAAGGAGATTCATTTGTATTTAGTTTTATATACTTCATGTCTTTTGGTTGTTCGCCTGGGACATATGGTATTAAATCTGCAAATTTTTCACTAAAAAACTTACTCATATTATTCCTCGAATCTAATTGTGGCACTCTTAGCGTGTCCTGTTAATCCTTCTAATGTTGCAAAATATGCTATATCATCTTTAACTTTAGATAGAGCTTCTTTTGTATAGTATGTGTATTGTGTCTTTTTAACAAAGTCATCACAAGATAATGGGCTTGAGAACTTTGCTGTACCAGATGTTGGTAATGTGTGGTTTGGCCCAGCTAGATAATCCCCTAGCGCTTCTGGACAATTTCTTCCCATGAAGATTGAACCAGCATTTTCAATTTTATCTAGATAAGCAAATGGATCATCTACACATAGCTCTAAGTGTTCTGGAGCGATTTCGTTTGCGATATCAATTACCTTTTGTAAATCATCAGCAACGATAATCTTACCGTTTGTATCAATAGATACACGTGCAATATCTTCTCTATCTAACTTTTGTAGTTGGAATTCAATTTGTTGTTGAACGGCTCTTGCTAAATCCATTGAATCTGTAACTAATACTGCACTTGCCATTTGATCGTGTTCAGCTTGAGATAATAAATCTGCAGCTACATATTTTGGATTTGAATTACCATCAGATACAACCAAGATTTCACTAGGTCCTGCGATCATATCAATAGATACTTTTCCAAATACTTGCTTTTTAGCTTCAGCTACAAATGCATTACCTGGTCCTACAATCTTATCTACCTTTGGTATGGTTTCAGTACCATATGCTAAAGCAGCAATAGCTTGTGCACCACCAACTTTGAAAATCTTATCTACACCAGCAACATAAGCTGCGGCTAAGATAACAGGATTAACCTTACCATCCTTCATTGGAGGTGTTACCATAACTACTTCTTTACATCCGGCAATCTTTGCTGGAATTGAATCCATTAAAACTGTAGATGGATAAGCAGCTTTACCACCAGGTACATATAAACCAGCCTTTTCAATTGGTGTAACCTTTTGGCCGATTACTACTCCGTTTTCTTTCTTAATTTCAAATCCTTTTCTCAATTGTTTTTCATGATATTCGGCGATATTTGCTTTAGCAAGTTTTAGAACTTCGATGAATTTATTGTCTACTTTTGTTAAAGCTTCTTCAATTTCTTCTACAGTTACTTGTAAAGATTCTAATTGTACCTTATCGAACTTTTCTTCGTATTCAAGTAATGCTCTATCTCCGTTTTTCTTAACATTATCAATAATGTCAGATACGATTGTATCTACCTTTGATAATCCTTCACATCTTGAGAAGATTTCTTCATTTTTTACTTCGCCATATTTTAATATCTTAATCATTTTCAGCCTCGATTTGATTTGATAATTCTTTTACTAATTTTTCTATTTGTTCATTTTTGAACTTAAAGCTTGTTTTGTTTGAAATTAATCTTGCGCTAATTGGAACGATTGTTTCGAATACTTCAAGATTATTTTCCTTTAATGTTGTTCCTGTTTCAACGATATCTACGATAACATCGCTTAACCCTAATATAGGAGCAATTTCAATAGAACCATTTAGATGGATTATATCAATATCTCTACCTAATTTTGTATAGTAGTTCTTTGCGATATTTGTGAACTTTGTAGCTACCTTTAGTGTTTTCTGTGGATTGTCCTTATAATCCTTTTTAGCAGCTACAGCCATTCTACATTTACCAATATTTAAATCTAAAAGTTCATATACTTCTGGTTCATATTCTAAAAGAATATCTTTACCAGCAACACCAATATCTGCAGCTCCTCTTTCAACATAAATTGCAACGTCACTTGGCTTTACCCAGAAATATCTAACTTGAGTTTCTTCGTTTTCAAATATTAACTTTCTGTTTGTTTCTTTAATAGATGGACATTCAAATCCAGCCTTTTCAAACATTGCATATACTTTTTCACCAAGTCTTCCCTTTGGTAAGGCAACATTTAAATAACTCATTACTCCTTACCTCCTTTTGTCATGTCTACTAATTTCTTGTATGTAATCTTTTCATAGTTCTCTCTTTGTGCGATAACACTTTCGCCTTCTTGGATGAACATATTAATCATATTGTTTAATTGCTTTAAATCTGTAGTCTTATCATAAACGATTAGGATATCTACATCATAAGCATTTTGAGAATCATCTAAACATTCTAATTGATCTAGATATACGGCAAATCCGATAGCCTTTGCCTTCTTGCCCATCTTTTGCATTAATTTATCATATTGACCACCAGATAGAACGCCATTTGGGACCCCTTCTACAAATCCCTTAAATACGATACCATTGTAATACTTAATAGTATTAACAACAGAAAAATCGATTCTTAGCATATCTTGTAATCCTTCTAATTCAAATACATTAACAATGTTTTCGAATTGTTCGATAGCCTTTATAGCAGTTTCTGATTTAAATAATTCTTTTAATTTTGGTAATACTTTAGCTGGTTTTCCGTATAGAGAAACAAGTGCCTTTAAATCATCAATAGTTTCTTTATCTACATTTGCTTCCTTTAGAATCTTTGTTAATTCAAAGATATTCTTCTCTCCTATGCACTTAATAACACTTGCTCTAATGTTTGAATCAACCTTATCTAAGATTTCAGCGATTAGAGAAATGTTTGAAATATCTAAAACTGACTTTTTAGAAATCTTCTTTAAAGACTTAGCAGCAAGTAGTAATACTTCGCAGATTGAATATTCATCAATATCTCCGATGCATTCAAGACCAACTTGCATGATTTCTTTAAATGAATCAGTACCCTTAGATACTCTATATACGTTTTCGTTGTAATATAACTTTTGAACGTATCCATCAATATCTTTAGCATTCTTGATAATAGATAATGTAACGTCTGGCTTTAAGGCCATTAATTTACCATTTGTATCTGTAAATGTAATAACGTTATCTGAAATTAAGAAGTCCTTATTTGATACATACATATCATATTCTTCGAACTTGCTCATTTTAAATTGAGAATAACCATACTTCGCATATAAACTACGAAGGTTGAATATAATCTTCTCGTCACTCTTTAATACTTTCTCATCAATATTCATTATTTATTCTCCTTTAACTTCTTAATAGCAAGCTTATATCCATCTGAATAATTTAAGCATTTAGACACACGTGAAATAGTAGCAGAAGAAATACCAATCTTTTTAGAAACGTTTTGATAATTCTCTCCACTATCCAACAAAATAGCAGCATCTAATCTTTGTGCCATATCTTGGATTTCTTTTATTGTGCAAAGATCTTCAAAGAACTTGTAGCACTCATCGACACTCTCTAATTTTAAAAATGTTTCAAATAATCTATCTATTGATTCTGAACGAATATCTACCATAAATTATTACCTCATTTCAATTTATTTCTTTATCAATTTAGCACTTTACTTTAATAAAGTCAAACAAAATATAGAAACAAATTATATAAATATAAAAAAAGAACTAGTTTCCTAATTCTTTCCCCCATATTAATTATTTATCATATTGATTAATTGTTTGAGATTATCATAGCAGGCACAAATCCACGATAAGTATACTGGATTTTAGAATCTCCATTAATTGTTTGAATTGTTGTGTTTGATTTATTAGAGAATGTTCCTGTTAATGATACATAATAATTCTTCCCTTTAGATGGAGCTATCCACCATGTAGAATATCCATAATCAGATACTTCAAGATTAATCTTTGCATAATCTGTTCCAGCTTTTAATACTTTAGATGCAGATGGATAAATAGATTGAATTTCATTCATTGTTAAGAAGAACATCTTTGTTGTAACATTTGCTCTTAAAGCAAGGCTATATTCGTAGCTTACTTTAGTATCTTTTATCTTTGCAGATTCTTCTTCGCTAAAAATGAAGCCCTTTTCATCAATAATTGGCATTTGATCATCGAAATAATCGTGGAAATTATCATATCTTACGCTATATAGAATCTTTTGAGATACTAATAGTATATCTCCAGATTCTAATCTAAATGCGTCCCATACTATATCCTCAACTTTATAGTAAGAACCCTTCTTTAGCGCGTAATAATTTTTATCTACACCAAGATAATAACCATTAGATTTTTTATCTTGTGATACGGCAATTGAACTATTAATTGTTTGTGGATATTTACCAAATTTAATAGGATCTAAAGAATCTAAAACTGAAATAGAAGTAATATTAAAGGTAGAATCTTCAGTTGAATCAATAGGGCCAGACATTACAGTCTTTGTAGTAGTTCTTTCTGTATTTTCAGTAGAACATGCAAAAAGCATACTAATAGACAGTATCAAAATCAAAACTATTGGGAAAATTAAAAACAGTTTTTTTCTCATTCTACTACTACCTTACAATTAATAAGATATTAGCCCAAGTTTAAGTGCACCTTAAATATATCATGCATTTTTCAATAATTTTTAATATAACAAAACAAAACTATACAAAACGTTCGGTTGTGGCAAAAAGCAAAGATTTTTTAGCAAAATAGAAAAAAATAATGACGCCGCTTGTCAAAAATCGACGTCATTTTGCATATACGATTTTACACAAAATACTTGACAGGTTTTTAATCCATCAAAGTTGCCGCCATTACAGCTTTAATTGTGTGCATTCTGTTTTCTGCTTCATCAAAAACGATTGATGCGCTTGATTCAAATACTTCATCTGTAACTTCCATTGCATCTAAACCAAACTTATTGTGAATCTCTTCCCCAATTGTTGTCTTTAGGTCATGGAATGCTGGAAGACAGTGCATGAACTTACAAGTATCACCTGCATTTAGCATGATTTTCTTATTAACTTGATATGGTAATAAATCATGGATTCTTTCGTTCCATACTTCATCTGGTTCACCCATAGATACCCATACGTCTGTATAGATAACATCAGCGCCCTTTGTTGCTACCATAGGATCTTCTTCGAATTCTAAAATTGCTCCTGTTTTATCTGCTATCTTTTTGCACTTTTTAACTAAATCTTCGTTTTGGAAATATTTCTTTGGTGCACAAGATACGAAATGCATACCCATCTTAGCTGCGCCAACCATTAAAGA
Source organism: Clostridia bacterium (assembly GCA_016287155.1). Taxonomy (GTDB): domain Bacteria; phylum Bacillota; class Clostridia; order Christensenellales; family UBA3700; genus UBA3700. Next base: position 54,099 of record JAEEWC010000022.1, read on the forward strand.
ATTACCCATGTTATATCTAGCATCTCCCATATATACAAGTTTGATGCCCTTTAGTTTTCCAAAGTGTTCCTTAATTGTCATAAAGTCAGCAAGGATTTGTGTTGGGTGGAATTCATTTGTTAAACCATTCCATACTGGGACTCCAGCATATTTATCTAATTCTTCAACGATTTCTTGACCGTATCCTCTATATTCAATACCGTCAAACATTCTTCCTAATACTCTAGCAGTATCAGCAATGCTTTCTTTCTTACCGATTTGTGAAGACTTTGGATCAAGATATACAGGATGCATACCTAAGTCTGCAGCAGCAACTTCAAAACTACATCTTGTTCTTGTCGATGTCTTTTCGAAAATAAGAGCAACATTCTTTCCTTCACAATATCTATGAGGAATGCCATTCTTCTTTTTGTTCTTCAAATCTTGCGCAAGATCAATTAAGTACTCAATTTCTTCTGGCGTAAAATCTAATAGCTTTAAAAAACTTTTACCTTTAAAGTTCATATCTACTCCTTAACAGCAGCGATGATTGTATCAACTGCCTTTTCAAGATCACTCATTTTAATATTAAGTGCTGGTAGTAATCTTAACTTAGTTTTGGCACTTAATGCAAGCACTCCGTGCTCCATTAAATAAGATAATACTTCTTTTACTGGTTTTTTAGTCTCAACACCAAGCATTAATCCCATACCAGATACTGATAAAATTCCATCTGCATTTTTTAACTTTTCGCATATGTAATTAGATTTTTGCTTAATTTCGTCTAAAAGTTCATCATTTATTCTAGAAATGATAGATATAGCACCAGCAGCAGCAATTGGGTTACCACCAAATGTTGAACCATGGTTTCCAGCACCTAATGTGTTTTGTGCTTTTTCACCAATTAGACAAGCGCCCATTGGAAGTCCACCTGCCAATCCTTTTGCTGTTGTTATAACGTCTGGCATAATATCATAATTCATATAAGCATATAACTTACCTGTTCTACCATTACCAGTTTGTACTTCGTCAATTACAAGTAATATATCCTTTTCTTGGCATAGTTTATAAACGCCTTGAATAAAGTCTTTATTTAGGGCTATAACGCCGCCTTCACCTTGAATGCATTCCATCATTATGGCGCATACTGTATTGTTCTCTACTAAATCAATAATAGATTGTAGGTTGTTAGCTTCGCCATATAAAAATCCTTCTGTTAAAGGTAAGAAGTCCTTATGGAATACATCTTGTCCAGTAGCAGCAAGTGTTGTTAGAGTTCTTCCATGGAATGAATTTTTTAAAGTAATAATCTTTGCTCCATGAATACCCTTGTCTTCAGCATACTTTCTTGCAACCTTGATTGCGCATTCGTTTGCTTCAGCACCAGAGTTTCCAAAGAAAACTTTCTTAAATCCTGTCTTTTCACATAGAAGCTTAGCTAGATTAGCACAAGGTTCTGTGTAATATAAATTTGAAGCATGTTGAATTTTATTCAATTGTGCGATAACTGCATTTTTCCATTCTTCATCTTGAATACCAAAAGCAGTAACACCAATACCAGAACCAAGGTCAATATATTCCTTGCCGTTATTATCCTTTATAATAGAACCATTTCCAGAGACTAAATCTACTGGAAAACGGTTGTAAGTATTTGCTACATATGTTTTATCTATATCAAATATATTAGACATGTTTTTCACCTTTTACCATTGTACCTGCACCTTCATCAGTTAGAAGCTCCATTAAGATAGCATGAGGTACACGTCCGTCCATGATAACTACATTTTGGACACCTTTATGAATACCTGTTATACAGCATTCAAGTTTTGGAATCATACCGCCAGAGATAACGCCTTCTTCAGACAACTTCTCTGCTTCATCAATTGTAATTTCGCCAATTAGCGTTGATGGGTCATTCTTATCCATTAATATTCCTGCAACGTCTGTCATCATAATTAATCTTTCGGCCTTTAGGGCTCCAGCAATATGAGCAGCAGCAGTATCACCATTGATGTTGTATGTGTTACCTTGTTCATCACAAGCAACTGTTGAGATTATTGGAATATAGCCTCTAGATAATAAATCTTCTACTGGCTTAATGTTGATGTTTGTAATCTCACCAACGTAACCTAGTTGAGGATCCTTCATCTTGGCTTCGATTAATCTACCATCCATACCAGAGATACCCATTGCCTTGCCGCCCTTTACGTTAATGAAATTTACTAAAGACTTATTGATTTTACCAGCAAGAACCATTTGTACGATATCTACTGTTTCTTTATCTGTAACTCTTAATCCATTTACGAATTCAGCTTTCTTACCAAGCTTTGTCATCATATCTGAAATTTCTGGACCACCACCATGAACTAATACTACCTTTACACCAATTAAAGATAGTAGAACAATATCTTCCATAACTTGTTCTTTTAGTTGTTCATTAACCATAGCATTGCCGCCGTATTTGATAACAACAATTTTGCCACTATACTTTTTGATATTTGGTAGGGCTTGTGTTAATACTTCTGCGCGTTGTGCATTACTAAAATTCTTATCTAACATTTTTTATCTCCTAATTATGTACGGTAGTCGCCGTTGATCTTTACATAGTCATATGTTAAGTCACATCCCCAAGCTGTTGAGAATGCATCACCATCGTTTAGATTTACGATGATTTCAATTTCGTTTTCAAGTAGTATTTGCTTTGCAATTCCTTCATCAAATGGAACACCTGCGCCATTCTTGCAAACTTCGATTTCGCCCTTTTTAGATTTGAAAGAAACGTCAATCTTGTTGATATCTACGCTTGCACCAGAATAACCGATAGCACATAGAACTCTTCCCCAGTTTGCATCAGCACCAAACATAGCTGCCTTTAGAAGTGATGAACAAATAACTGATTTAGCTACGATTTTAGCAGTTGGAATGTTGTATGCATTGAATACCTTACATTCTAATAACTTTGTAGCACCTTCACCATCACCAGCGATTTCTCTGCATAGTTGAACTGTTACTGTATTTAAAGCCTTCATAAATGTCTTGAAGTTTTCATCATCTTTATCGATTTCTTTATTTCCAGCAAGTCCGTTTGCTAAAACTACTACCATATCATTTGTTGATGTATCTCCATCAATGCTTAGCATGTTGAATGTATCTTGGATATCACTCTTTAGTGCCTTTTGAAGCATTTGAGATGAAATAGCAACATCTGATGTAATAAAAACAAGCATAGTAGCCATATTAGGATGAATCATACCGCTGCCCTTAGCCATACCGCCAAGTTTGCAGATCTTGCCGTCGATTTCAAACTCTACGGCTACTTGCTTAGAACGTGTATCTGTAGTCATAATTGCTTCTGATGCATTATCATTACCAGAGGTAGATAAGCTTGCAACTAAATCTGGAATACCATTTCTGATAGGGTCCATAGATAGAGGTAAGCCAATTACACCAGTAGAAGCTACGACTACATCGTTTTCCTTTACGTCTAATTTCTTAGACAATTCTTTTGCCATCTCTTCAGCAATTTCAATACCGTTAGCATTACATGTGTTAGCGTTTCCTGAATTGCAAATAATAGCTTGAGCCTTACCATCTTTTAAATGCTCTTTAGTAACTATTAATGGTGCTCCTTTTACAAGATTTGTAGTATAAACTGCAGCAGCTGTTGCTGGAACAGTACTGTATACTAAGCCTAAATCTCTCTTTGTACGGCTCTTTCTAATACCGCAATGAATTCCTGATGCGCTAAATCCTTGTGCAGCGCAAACACCACCTTTAATTAATTCCATGGTTAGCTCCTTTTATATTTAGGGACGTTGTTTCGTCAAGTCCTAATACAATATTCATATTTTGAATGGCAGCACCTGATGCTCCCTTTCCAAGATTATCAAATCTTGAAACAAGAATAATTCTATCATCATTTCCATATACGCTAACACCCATATCATCAAAGTTTGCGTATTTGTTAGATGTTAAGAATCCTGATTCGTCTTCGTTTTCATCATAGTGAACCATATTTGTTGTGTATAAATTCTTATATACATC
>JAEEWC010000023.1 GCA_016287155.1 Clostridia bacterium
ACATTAGGCGTTAGTAAGAGCGCATATTACAAATATTTAAAACGAACTGTTCCAGATAAAGAACAAGAAGATTTAGAGCTTTCACAGATTATATTAGAATATGATTTAAAGTTTAACCATACGCTTGGATACAGACGTATGACAATGTTTATTAACCGTTTAAACCAGAAGAATTATTGTGTTAAGAAGATAAGGCGATTAATGCAGATCTTAGGCATTAAAGCGAAGATTAGAAGGACTAGACCAGGATACCATAAATCTACACCAGAGATAACGGCTGAGAATGTTTTAAATAGAGAGTTTAACGCAAGTAAGCCTAACGAGAAATGGTTAACTGATGTAACGGAATTCAAATATGGTCACAAGAAATGTTATTTAAGTGCCTTATTAGACTTATATGATAGAAGTATTGTTGGATATGTAATTGGACATTCTAACAACAACGAATTAGTATTTAAGACTTTTGATCAAGCTATACAAAACAACCCAAATGCAAAACCAATGATCCATAGTGATAGAGGATTCCAATATACATCCAAGTTCTTCCACACAAAGTTAATTAACCAAGGTTGCACGCAAAGTATGTCTAGAGTTGCAAGATGTATTGATAATGGTCCAATGGAAGGATTCTGGGGAATTGTTAAATCTGAAATGTATTACTTAAGCAAGTTTGAAGACTTTGAAACATTAAAGATTGCTATTGACAAATATATCTACTATTACAACAATGAAAGATTCCAAGCTGGATTAAAAAACATGACTCCGGTTGAATTCCGAAGCCATGCATAATTTTATTTTTTATTTTTTAAACCGTCCACTTGACAGGGAGCAGTTCATTTTTCGAGACGCCCTACTCTTGTTTTTTTTATTTGATTATCTAATGATATCGTTTTCGTATAAAGGATACTTCTTGCAAAGAGCTTGAACCTTTAGTGTGCATTCAGCAACAGCAGCTTCGCCCTTGTCGATGATATCTGCGATACAATCAGCGATAACTAACATATCGTCTTCCTTCATACCTCTTGTTGTAACAGCTGGAGTTCCTAATCTGATACCACTTGTAACGAATGGCTTTTGTGGATCGAATGGGATAGCATTCTTGTTAGCTGTAATATGAGTTTGATCTAATAAAGCTTCAATTTCCTTACCTGTCTTACCCTTCTTTGTTAAATCGATTAGCATTAAGTGGTTATCTGTACCACCAGATACTAAATCAATACCTCTAGACATTAAAGCATCTGCAAGAACCTTAGCGTTCTTAACGATTTGTCTTTGGTATGCCTTGAATTCTTCAGATAAAGCTTCCTTTAGAGCAACAGCCTTAGCAGCGATAACGTGCATTAATGGACCGCCTTGTGTTCCTGGGAAAATAGCCTTATTAATCTTTAGGTATAGTTCTTCATCGTTTGTTAAGATTAAACCGCCTCTTGGGCCACGTAATGTCTTGTGAGTTGTAGTTGTAACAACATCAGCAATACCAACTGGTGTTGGATGACATCCAGCAGCAACTAAACCAGCGATGTGAGCCATATCTACCATTAGGTATGCGCCAACTTTATTAGCGATTTCTCTGAATCTTTGGAAATCGATGATTCTTGGATATGCAGAAGCACCAGCTAAGATTAGCTTTGGCTTGCATTCTAAAGCGATTCTTTCAACTTCATCATAATCGATTGTGCAAGTTTCTTCACTAACACCGTATGGAACGATATTGAAATACTTACCTGAAATATTTACTGGACTACCATGAGATAAGTGTCCGCCGTGTGCTAATGACATACTTAAAACTGTATCGCCTGGTTCTAATAAAGCGAAGAATACAGCAAGGTTAGCGTTTGCACCTGAGTGAGGTTGAACGTTTGCATATTTAGCGCCAAATAATTCGCATGCTCTTTGTCTAGCTAATTCTTCAGCAATATCTACGTATTGGCATCCGCCATAGTATCTCTTGCCTGGATAACCTTCAGCATACTTGTTTGTTAAGTGGCTGCCCATAGCTGCCATAACAGCTGGTGATACAATATTTTCACTTGCAATAAGTTCAATATTTTCTTGTTGTCTTTTTAACTCTTTTTCTAAAGCTTCAACTAATTCTGGATCAGTTTTCTTAATAACCTTAAAATCTATCATTGGTAGTCTCCTCTACAAATTTTTATTTACTAAATTTAATAATTCTTCATACTCTGAATACCCAATTGTTTTATCAATTGGATTTCCATTTTTAAATACTATAACATAAGGAATAACTTCTATGCCATAATTTAGAGCCAATTGTGTATTTTTATCTATATCCATTTTTCCACACTTGATTCCCATCTCGCTTAGCTTCTCAATATTTGGAGCTAACATCTTACATGGCCCACACCATGTTGCATAGAAATCTACTACGCATAAGCCATCGTTTATAAAGTCTTTAAAATCCTCAATTGTTAGTAGTTCCTTAACCATATTACCTATACCCTTATATCTTTAGCAATTCATTTACAACATATGACGCCATTTTAGCCCCTTCTAGCGCTGGAACATAACTCATTGAGCCAACTGTTCCATCTTGCTTTATGTGGGCTGCTAGCGTACAGCAAGTAGCTAACTTCTTAACTCCTCTTGCCTTTAGGTCTTTTCTTAGCTTTTTAGCAAGACCGTCATTTGCTGTTTTATAGATATCCATTATCGCAAAATCGCATCCCTCAATTCTTGAGCCTGCGCCCATTGCAGATAAAATAGGAATATCCTTTTCTTGTGCTTCGCAAATCAATTCAATTTTATCTTGTCTTGAATCAATTGCATCTACTATAAAATCAACATTATCAAAGTTAATTTTGTTTTCTATTGTGTAGAACTCGGCAATAGCTTTTACATTACAATTTGGATTGATATCCAAAATTCTTTCTTTCCAAGCCTCTACTTTCTTCATTCCAACAGTTTTTGTTGTCGCTATTATTTGTCTATTGATGTTAGATAATTCAATATCATCTCCATCAACTATAATTAGGTTTCCGATGCCAGCTCTAACTAATGCTTCAACTACATAACCGCCGACACCGCCAACCCCTATAACAGCAACTGTACTGTTATTTAATTTTTCGAAATTCTCTTCACCGATTAATCTTTTTTCTCTTGAGAACATTCGATCTTTAAATCCAATAATTGTTGTGGATCTACTTCAGATGGAGCATCACTCATTAGACAAGATGCATTTTGAACCTTAGGGAACGCAATAACATCTTTAATGTTGTCGTTTTGAGAAACTAACATTACCATTCTATCTAAACCAAATGCTAAACCACCATGTGGAGGTGCACCGTATTTGAATGCGTCTACGAAGAATCCAAACTTAGACTTAATTTGTTCTGGTGTTAAACCGATTAAATTAAATATCTTCTTTTGTAATTCTGGGTTATGAATTCTTATACTTCCGCCACCTGCTTCTTGACCATTAATAACCATATCATAAGCATTTGATCTTGCATTGATTGGATCTGAATCTAATAATGCGAAGTCTTCAACCATTGGTGATGTGAATGGGTGATGCATTGCAACTAATCTTTGTTCTTCTTCACTCCACTCGAACATTGGGAATTCTGTTACCCATAGGAAGTCATATTGAGACTTATCAAATAATTCATATTTATTTGCAAGTTCACATCTTAAAGCACCTAGTGCATCATATGTAACTTTCTTCTTATCTGAAGCAACAAAGAATAGAACGTCGCCAACTTGAGCGTCTAACTTCTTTAAGATGGCATCCTTTTCTTCTTCAGATAGGAACTTGAAGAATGAAGATGTAATTCCATCTTCTTTAACCATTGCCCAAGCAAGACCCTTAGCGCCATATGACTTAACGAATTCGCCATAAGCATCCATATCCTTTCTTGTCATCTTTGAAGCTAATCCTTTAGCATTGATGGCTCTTACAGCTCCGTTTGCTGCTACAGCACCACTGAATACTCCAAATCCGCAATCTTTTACGATGTCTGAAATGTTGTTCAATTCTAAGCCGAATCTTGTATCTGGCTTATCTGAACCCCATCTTTCCATAGCTTCTTTCCAAGTAATTCTTCTAAACTTACCATCGAACTTTAATCCCTTGCATTCGCTGAAGATAGCTTTTACTAAACCTTCTGCTACTTCCATAACGTCTTCGCAAGATTCAACATAACTCATTTCCATATCGATTTGAGTGAATTCTGGTTGACGGTTAGCTCTTAAGTCTTCATCTCTAAAGCACTTAGCGATTTGATAATATCTATCCATACCAGCAATCATTAATAATTGCTTATATAATTGTGGAGATTGTGGTAAAGCATAGAATTCACCTGGGTGAACTCTAGATGGAACTAGATAGTCTCTAGCACCTTCTGGTGTAGACTTTCCAAGGTATGGAGTTTCAATATCTAAAAATCCGTGATCTGCTAAATAGTTTCTTGTGATTCTTGAAATCTTATCTCTAAGTACAAGGATTTGTTGTAATTGAGGACGTCTTAAATCTAAGTATCTATATTGTAATCTTAATGTTTCTGAAGCCTTAACATCATCTTTGATTTCGAATGGTGTTGTTTCAGCTTCTGCTAAAATCTTTAATTCTGTTGCTAAAATTTCAATTTCACCTGTTGGTAAGTTCTTGTTGATGTTAGCACCTCTTGATCTTACCTTACCTGTGATTGCTACTACGTATTCAGTTCTTAGTGTTGTAGCTTTTTCAAATACAGCCTTATCTACGCTGTCGTCAAATGATACTTGAACTAGACCAGAGATATCTCTTACGTCGATAAATAATAAGTTTCCTAGGTTTCTATACTTAGATACAAAACCCATAACTGTAACTACTTTATCAATATCTGTAGCTCTTAGTTCTCCGCACTTATTTGTTCTTTTTGTTGATCCTAATAAATCTACCATTTTCTATGCCTCTTTAATAAAGAATTTTACTATTTCATCAAGCTTAACAGGAGTTTCTTCACCTGTAGCCATATCCTTAATCTTTGCTTCATTAGATGTTAATTCATCATCGCCGATAACTAACATATACTTAGCGCCAATCTTATTTGCAAACTTTAATTGACCCTTGAATGATCTATCCATCAAATCAATTTCTGTTGAGATACCATGAGCTCTTAAATTTAAAGCAAATGGCATAATGTCTTCTTTAGCCTTTTCTGACATTGTAGCGATGTATAAAGATGGCACTTCTTCTTCGCCTACAGATAGTCCTAAAGATTCAAGTGTTAGAATTAATCTTTCAAGACCCATACCGAACCCTACAGCTGGACATGGCTTACCACCAACTTGTTCTACCAAGTTGTTGTATCTACCACCACCGCAAACTGTACCTTGTGCGCCAATAGATGTTGATACGAATTCAAATACCGTTCTTGTGTAGTAATCTAATCCTCTAACGATATGTGGATTTACTACATATGGAATCTTTAATTTATCTAATTGCTTTAATACATTTTCATGGTGAGCTTTGCAATCATCACATAGATAATCTAAGATAACTGGAGCCTTAGCTGTAATTGCCTTACACTTTTCTTCCTTGCAATCTAAGATTCTTAATGGATTCTTTTCGAATCTTTCTTTACATGTTTCGCAAAGATCATCATAGTTTACTCTTAAGTAATCCTTTAAAGCTTCGTTATATTTCTTTCTGCATTCTGGACATCCAATTGAGTTGATATTTAAAACTAATTCTTTAATTCCTAATCTATCAAAGATAGTTTTAGCAACCATCATAACTTCAACATCTGCCATGTAAGATTCTGAGCCATAATATTCAATACCAAATTGGTGATGCTCACGTAATCTTCCTGCTTGTGGACGTTCATATCTAAATACTGGAGTGATGTAATACATCTTTGTTGGTTGAGTGTTAGCATAAAGACCATTTTCAATAAATGCTCTTGCAACACCTGCAGTTCCTTCTGGCTTTAGAGTCATTGATCTATTGCCCTTGTCTGTAAATGTATACATTTCCTTGTTTACGATATCTGTTGTATCTCCAACACCTCTTAAAAACAATTCTGTACATTCGAAAGTTGGTGTTCTAATTTCTTTAATATTGAAATCTAGAGCAACTCCTCTAACCTTGTTTTCAATATAGTGCCACTTATAAGATTCTTGTGGTAATACATCTTTTGTACCTTTTGGTATGTTAATCATTTCTATATCCTCTATAAAATAAATTTATTCAAATTTAGTGATTGTAGTTGAGCGCCTAATCTATCGTCAACATACTTCTTATCTACAGTTACGTCTTCACCATTTTCAGATGCGCCAAGTTCATAGCTAACATCTTCAAGAAGTTTTTCCATAATTGTTTGAAGTCTTCTAGCACCGATATCTTCATCAGATTCGTTTTGAGCATATGCAACTTCAGCAATTTCTTCGATAGCTTCTTTTGTGAATTTCAATCTAACATTATCTACCTTTAGAAGTTCTGTGTATTGCATTAAGATAGCGTTATCTGGTTTTGTTAGGATTTCTACGAAGTCCTTCTTTGTTAGAGATTGAAGTTCAACCTTTACTGGGAATCTTCCTTGTAGTTCTGGAATTAAATCAGAAATAGATGCGATGTGGAATGCACCGGCTGCGATGAATAGAATATAATCAGTCTTTATATTACCGTGTTTTGTATTAACTGTACATCCTTCAACGATAGGTAAAATATCTCTTTGAACACCTTCTCTTGAAACATCATTTCCTTGTGTGTTTCCGCGTTGCGCGATTTTATCTATTTCATCGATGAAAATAATTCCATCATTTTCAGCTCTCTCAATAGCCATAGCATCTAAATCGTCTTTATCAATCATAGAATCTACAGCTTCATCGAATAGTTGTTTATATGCATTAGCGACTGTAATGCTTCTCTTTTTCATAGGTGGTCTTCCGCCGCCCATTACTTGCTTTGTTAAGTCTGCAAGGTTGAAAGAAATTGAACCGCCTTGGCCAATCATTTGTGGCTTTTGAACGTCAGGAAGCATGATGTCGATAACTAGATCGTCAATCTTACCTTCTCTCAATTCTTGCAATATGTATGCTTTAATTTGGCCTTCAGACAAATCTGGGAAAGAATCTTTTCTCTTTTCCATGATTGCTGGAACTAATTGATTCTCTGCCTTTTCTTTAGCCTTTTCTTCTACGCTTTGAGCTTGTTCTTCTTTTACTAATCTATATGAAGCTTCAACAAGGTCTCTAACCATTGATTCAACGTCTCTACCAACGTAGCCAACTTCTGTATACTTTGTTGCTTCAACCTTTACAAATGGAGCTTTAACTAGCTTTGCTAAACGTCTAGCAATTTCAGTTTTACCAACACCTGTAGGTCCCTTCATAATGATATTTTTTGGAGTGATTTCATCTCTTAATTCTTTAGATAATCTACTTCTTCTGTATCTATTTCTCAAAGCTACAGCAACAGCCTTTTTAGCTTCGTCTTGTCCAATGATGAATCTATCTAATTCAGCAACGATTTGTTTTGGTGTATATTCTAACATCTTATACCTCCTCAACAATGATGTGATCGTTTGTGAATACGCATAATTCACTAGCGATGTGTAGAGCCTTGTATGCAATGTCTTTTGGTTCAAGATTTGTTTCTTGAACTAATGCTCTTGCAGCAGCAAGTGCATAGTTGCCACCAGAACCGATTGCACATACTCCACCGTCTGGTTCAATAACTTCACCAGAACCTGATACGATAAGTAATGTTGATGCATCTGCGATAATCATCATAGCATCTAACTTTCTTGGTAATTTATCATCTCTCCAAAGTTCAGCAAGTTCAACAGCACTTCTTGTTAAATTGCCTGAATACTTTTGAAGCATCTTTTCAATCTTTTCACTTAATGCCATAGCATCAGAAACAGCGCCAGCAAAGCCCATTACTACCTTGCCGCCGAATAGTCTTCTTACTTTCTTTGCAGTTCCCTTTAAGATTACGCTTTGTCCAAGTGTAATTTGGCCATCACCAGCAATAGCTGTCTTGCCATCTTTTCTAACTGCACATATAGTTGTTCCTCTTAATTCGTTTTCCATGTTACCTCTTATCTTGAAAGATACTCGTCAATTAACTTTAATGATCTTAAAGTATATGCAAGCTTTCTTTCTTTTTTGTCCCTTGGTGGGTTTTCTAATTCTGGAAGTATTCCAAAATTAGCGTTCATTGGTTGATAGTCTTCAGTATCATCTACAAGATGTCTTTGAAGCGCACCAATAATACTCTCTTTTGGGAATATAATTTTTGGCTCTCCTTTTAGTTCTTTATCTAAATTCAAAGCCGCAATCATTCCGCTCATTATTGATTCTACATATCCCTCAACACCTGTCATTTGACCAGCAAAGAAAATGTTTTTATTGCTCTTTAATTGAAATGCTTCATTTAGTACTTTTGGCGAATTGATATATGTATTTCTATGCATAACACCATATCTTAGAATTTCCACATTCTCTAATCCTGGGATTAGTGAGAAAACTCTCTTTTGTTCGCCAAACTTTAAATTAGTTTGGAAACCTACAATGTTATATGCACTACCTTCAGTGTTTTCCTTTCTTAATTGAACTACTGCATAGAACCTTTCATCTGAGCCTGGTCTTCTTATTCCCTTTGGACGAAGTGGACCAAATCTCATTGTATCTTCACCACGTGAAGCCATAACTTCAATTGGCATACAATGTTCAAACACCTTTAGATCAAAATCATGAAGAGTTGCCTTTTCTGCATTTACAAGTTCGTTGTAGAACTTTAAATACTCTTCTTTATTCATTGGACAGTTGATATAATCATCTCCACCTTTATCGTATCTTGCTGCGAAAAAGGCTTTGTTAAAATCTATTGATGAAGCATCTACAATTGGAGCTACCGCATCAAAGAAATTTAAATTTTCTTGCCCAAGGATTCTATCTATATCTTTAGATAGAGCCTCACTAGTTAAAGGTCCTGATGCTACTATTGTTGGGATAGTTTCATCTATTTCTTGAACTTCCTCTCTTATAATCTTTAAATTATTAAATTTTTGAAGTTCAGTCTCTACTTCGTGAGAAAATTGTTCTCTATCTACAGCAAGTGCGCCACCTGCTGGAACGGCACATCTATATGCACATTCTAAAAGTAGCGAACCTATCTTTTGCATTTCTTGTTTTAAAAGTCCATGACCTGTATCGTTTGCAACACTCTTTAGAGAATTTGAACATACAAGTTCGGCTAGATTTGTTGTCTTATGTGCTGGAGTAGATTTTTCTCCATCACGCATTTCATATAATTCAACATCATAGCCTAAGCGAGCTAATTGGTATGCAGCTTCGCAACCACTAAGGCCACCACCAATTACTCTAATTTTCATTCTCTGGCACCACTACAGTTTTGCATGCATTGTTTGTGCATACATACTTCTTATTGCCGTCTTTATCTTCAACCATCTTCATAGGTCCTTTGCATTTTGGACATAGAATAGGTGCTGGCAAATCCCATGCTATAAACTTACATGTTGGATATCCTGAGCAAGCATAGAATGGTTTACCTTTCTTAGACATTCTTTGATAAATTGGTCTTCCACATTGTGGGCACTTAGCAACTGGTTCTTCAAATGGTTTTGTGTTTTGGCATCTTGGGAAGTTAGGACAAGCTAAGAACTTACCAAACTTACCTTGCTTTATAATCATTCTTGCGCCACACTTATCACAGATAACATCGCTTTCTTGTGCTGGATCTTTCTTACCGAAGAATCTAACATTTAGAACTTGCTTATGGAATTCTGGATAGAAGTCCTTTAATACTAAATACCACTTAGCCTTACCCTCAGCAATTTCATCTAATTTAGATTCCATAGCAGCTGTAAAGCTTGTATCCATAATTGTTGGGAAACCTTCAACTAATTTATCTACTACCTTTTCTCCAAGTTCTGTTGGAACTAATTCCATCTTCTTATTTTCTGGATTTTTTGTCTTTTCAACATACTTTCTTAGAACTAATACAGATACTGTCTTTTCATATGTAGATGGACGGCCAATACCATTATCTTCCATAGCCTTAATTACAGTACCATCTGTATATCTTGGAGCTGGCTTTGTGAACTTTTGCTCACCTTGTACATCTTGGCATACTAAGCTTTCTCCTACTTCGTAGTTAGGTAGTTCTTTTCCACTTTCCTTCTCGTCTGTAGAATAAGCAGCTGTGTATCCTTTGAATGCACATGTTTTGCCTTTTAATTTATATCCGTAAATCTTTCCGTTATAGTCGGAAGAGATTGATACATCTAAAGTATCATAGATAGCTGGAGACATTTGAGATGCTAAGAATCTGTTGTAGATTAAGTTATATAATCTCCAATCATCTCTTGCCATCTTATCCTTTACAGATTCTGGTGTAATTTCAACGTTAATTGGTCTTATAGCTTCGTGCGCATCTTGTGCATCTTCTTTTGTTGTAAAGAAGTTAGGCTTTGAAGGAACATAGTCCTTACCAAATTTATCTCCAATAAATTGAAGAGCTTCACGTTGTGCTTCTTGTGAAATTCTAACAGAGTCTGTTCTTATGTATGTAACTAAAGCTGTTTGTCCCATACCTTGAATTTCAACACCTTCGTATAAAGATTGAGCGCACTTTGTAACTTGTGCTGCTGAGAAATTCAATTTAGCAATAGCTTCTTGTTGCATTGTTGATGTTGTAAATGGAGCTGGAGCCTTTGAATAAGATTTTGATCTCTTAACATCTTGAACTGACCAACTACCTTGTTTTGATTCATTGATAACAATATCTGCCATTTCCTTGTTTGTTACTTTAGCTTTCTTGCCATCAATTGTTGCTAATTCACACTTTTGTGTCTTTGATTTTTCAGGCTTAGATAAAAAGGCTGTGATAGGCCAATACTCTTCTGGCTTGAATTCTCTAATTTCTCTTTCTCTATCTACAATCATTTTTAGTGCAACTGATTGTACACGACCAGCAGATAATCCTGGTTGAATTAATTTAGAGATAATTGGAGATAATTCATAACCTACAAGTCTATCTAGAACTCTTCTTGCTTGTTGAGCATCAACAAGGTCCATATTAATAGCTCTTGGAGATTGAATTGCCTTTTCAACCGCTCTTTTTGAGATTTCGTTAAATTCAATACGAATATCCTTACCTTTGATTCCACATACTTCTGCTATGTGCCAAGATATTGCTTCTCCTTCTCTATCAGGGTCGCCTGCAAGATAAACTTTATCTGCTTTTGCAACTTCTGATTTAATCATCTTAATAACTGCTTCTTTATCTGGGTTGATGATGTATTCTGGAGCAAAATTGTGATCAATATCTACCGCAGTTCTATTGGTAGGAAGGTCTCTTACGTGACCTTTCGACGCAATAACTTTATAGCCTCTACCTAAATACTTAGAGATGGTAACTGCTTTATGTGGAGATTCTACAATTATTAATTCCATTATTTGTCCTTATTTCTTAGCTTCCTTATTCTTAACAAAGATGCTCTTTATTTGCTTTGCGAAACTCTTATCCAGTGGTTGAATTTCATTTGCTTGGTTGAAGTATGTTACATCTACAGAAACATAAATCAAATAGAAGCATGTTAAAACTGCAAAAATACTAAATACGATTATGAATGCATTGTTGTTTAAGAACGCTGTATAAGTTGCACCAGAAACGTTTGAAATATATCCGCTTTGAGATGCTAATTGAGCAATGTTCATAAATGATAAAGTAGCTAATACGCCATAGCATACATATAATCTTGCTTCTGGTACGATTGTGATGTACATCATTAGTAGGATTAAACCTAGAGGTAAGATGTCAATTGTTGAACCAGCGCCAAGTAATGCGTAAGCGATAAGCATTAAACCACTATTTAAGATTAAATCCAATCTATTTCTATTCTTGTAGTATACAAAGATTGGCCATGCTGACATAGCAGCAACAAACAACCAGTTGAATACTTCTACTAAAGTAGATCTTACTTTTGAATTTGCTGCACCAAAGATTGCATATAGGTTGAATGAATCTGTAGATAGGTATGCATTTGCTTTGAAGAAGTCATAGATTCTTTCGAAGTATACAAATACGTTACCATTCTTTACTGATGCGAATGTCATGATAAATCCAAATAGATAGAATAGAACGATGCAAGATACAACTGAAGCTACGTTGAACCAACGAGTTTCTTTATCGAAGATCATACCGATAACTTGGAATCCTAAGATTACTGGGAAAATTACTAGCATGTAGTGGCTAAATAATAATGCGCATGTATATAGGATTGGTGTTAAGATGTAATCTTTCTTTAGAATTGCTAGAGCCATAGCTACGATGTACATAATTGCGATACTTTCCATTGCACCATAGAAGCTTCCGAAGAAGAAGAATAGTGGAATGAATGCATAGAATGCAGAATAGATTGCAGCATGCTTTGTATCCTTGTTTGTAGCAACGAATGAATAAATCATGTATACAACAACTAAATCTGAAAGGATTTGTGGTAAACGCATTAAGATTGCGTAACCTAATGATGCAGACTTGATGTTTAGCCATGAAGCTATGTTAGCTAAGATTGTATATGCTACTACTCCACCGATTGGAGTTGTGTTTGTTTCGTTTGTTGAATAGAAAGATAGAAGACCACCACTCTTTCCAGCAATTGCCATGCTCTCTAACTTAGAGATGTAACTTGTCATACCAAATGAGCAAGCAGCTATGATGAATCTTACAAGTAATGCTCCAAATAGAACATAGATGAAGATTGCAAGTTCTGAAGTTAATGCAGTCTTTAATTTTTGTAAATCTATCTTTTCGTTGATTGTGTTGTAAATCTTAGAATGTTCTCTTTCAGGTTTATATAAAGGTTCCTTTGGAGTCATTTGCTTAGCAATTAGATAATATACAAGGCCAGCTATACATAAACTAATTAAAGCCATGAACACAACAAAGCAAATTGAACCAGCATCTGCAAGATTGTATGTCTTAGAATATTTTAAAACTTCAATTTCGTTTTCTTCTAAATATGCAGCAGGGATTTCATCAACGCGAGCAAGTACGACATTGTCTACATAAGCAACAGCTGTAGCTGTCTTTGATGGGCTACCTACACCGATTGTGAATTTAGCTGTGCAATTTTCGCTTGATGTGAAATAGTAAGTAATTGTTTGCCATTCAGAATCTGTGCTTGTTGTGATGTTATATCCTTTGAATTCGTCCCCTTCTGTTTCAAAACCGAATCTTACTGCGATACCGTCTGTTGAAGAAACTGAATCAACTCTAACATATGCAGTGATTAGGTATGATTGATTTTTCTTTAATGATACGCTTTGAGCAACATATTGATATGCAGCAGATACGTTGAACTTTGCGTAATACTCACCTAACTTTGGATCGTATTCGTCATCATGTGTGTTCTTCTTGAAAGTAACGGCTGAAGAATCTGAAACAACCCATGTTGCTTCCTTCCCAGAATCGTTTAGTTCCTCAAAGTTTGGATTTGAAAGAATATTAACGCCTAAGTCATCATTCTTAGAACATCCAATGAAAGTAAAGCAAGATGCTACAAGAATCATTAACGCTAATATTACTAAAATTGTTTTTTTCATAGTTGGCCACCTTAATAATCAATTTATAATAATCATATACAAAAGCGCATTTATTTTCAAGTATTATAATATTAAAATTTATTATTTATATATAAAAAAAGAAGTGTGCTCTCAAGATTAACTTGAGAGCACTTAATTATCTCTTAGATTTTCAATTAGTCATTTACTTCAGATAATCTAGCTGCCTTACCAACTCTATCTCTTAAGTAGTATAACTTAGCTCTTCTTACTCTACCATGTCTGATAATATCGATATGGTCGATTCTTGGTGAATGTAGTGGGAATGTTCTTTCTACTCCAACACCATAAGATAATTTTCTTACTGTGAATGTTTCACGGATGCTACCATGCTTGAAAGCGATTACGATACCTTCAAAAGCTTGAAGTCTTTCCTTGTTTCCTTCTTTAATCTTAACGAATACTTTTACTGTGTCACCGATCTTCATTTCTGGTAGATCTGTTCTTAAAGCTTCCTTTTCGATTACATCAATAATATTGCTCATTTGACTTACCTCCATTTCTTTTACGAAGCATTCTTATCTATTGTCGTTTTTATAGAAAGCGGACTACTCCGAAGCCATTTGCCTAATTATA
>JAEEWC010000024.1 GCA_016287155.1 Clostridia bacterium
CAATTTGGATATGAAGATATTTGAAAGCGGAGTTGAGTATTTTAAATAATGGCTAAGATTACTAAAGTAGAACCACAAAAACACAATCCAGAAAGATGCAATCTATATTTAGATGGCGAATATGTTTGTGGCATGTCAATGCTTGTTGTTGTTCAAAATCAATTACTTCCTGGTAAAGAAATCACTCAAGAAAAATTGTTAGATATGGTGTTTGAATCTGAAAAAGAAAACGCCTTCAATTATGCTGTAGATTATATCTGTAAATATGTCCCATCTCAAAAACAAATGACACATAAATTGTATGAAAAAGATTACTCAAAAAGAGTTGTTGATTATGTCATTGAAAAATGCAAATCTTATGGCTATATCGATGATGAAAAATACGCTCAAAGTTATGTGTTCCAAAATAGAAAATTAAAGGGCAAATTAAAGTTAAAACAAGAACTAATGTTAAAGGGTATTGATAAGCAAATTATTGATTCAGTTTTAGCAGATTATGATGAAGAAGATGGATGCTTGATTTTAGCTAGAAAGAAGGCTTTAAATAAGGACTTAGATGACCCAAAAGTATATGCTCAATTGGTGAGGTTTTTACAATATCGCGGATATGATTGGGAACAGATTAAAAAGTCTATAGATAAGGTTAGAGAAAAAGAGGACGAATAATGTATAGATGCGTTAGTATTGATCAAATGAAATTATTCGACCAAAAGACCATTGAGAAAGTTGGTTCAACTAACCTTATGGCAAAAGCAGCACAAGCTGTATATGACGAAATTAAAGATAAATCTAAAAAGATATACATTATCTCTGGTGGCGGTAATAATGGTGGCGATGGAATAGCGCTTTTAGGGTTATTCTTAAAAGATGGTTATGAGCCACATCTATATTTAACATCTAAAAAACTATCTCAAGATTCTCAATTCTTCTTTGATAAAGTATCTTCATATAAAAACATCTTTGATATATCTCAATGCGATTATGATGCAGATATCATTATCGATTGTATCTTAGGTACAGGCTTTGTTGGAGATGTTAAAGACAACATCAAAGAAGTTATAAATAAAATCAATAATTCAAGAGCATATGTCTTATCTGTAGATATTCCAAGTGGACTTAATGGCCAAAGCGGAAAAGCAATAACAGCTATTAAGGCTAATAAAACGATTGCTATTCAATTTGCAAAATATGGCCACTTCTTAGTTGATGGTAAAGACTATACAGGAGAAGTCGTTATAAAAGATATTGGGATTGAAGCGATTGAAGATACGGCTTTAATCGTTGAAGATAAAGATATTGAATTTAAATGTCGTTTGAATAATTCAAACAAGGGAACATATGGTAAATCTACAATAATTGGTGGATGTCAAAACTATGTTGGCGCAATAAAGATTGCAAACATGGGATTAAGTGCTCTACGCGTTGGTAGTGGGTTAAATGTACTTGCTATCCCTCACTCTTTAAAAGATGCTGTATCTCCATCTGTTATGGAAAGCACTATGATGTTTTTAGATGAGGAAAATGGTTATCTAAAATTTGATAAAGAAAAGTTGGATAACATTATAAAGACATCTACCTCTATCGCTGTAGGTATGGGTATGGGCCCAAATAAGGTCGAAAATAAGAAAATTATCAAATATTTAATCGAGAATACAACATCTCCTATTTTAATAGACGCTGATGGCTTAAATGCGTTTGAAGGGGAAATTGATTACTTATTATCTTTTGAGAATGTAATAATTACACCGCATCCAAAAGAATTATCTAGATTAACAGGTTCTGACATAAGTGAGATTCTAAATGATTCAATGAGCTTTGTAGATAATTTGATGAAAGATAAGAAGGGAACGCTTCTTCTAAAGGGAACATCTACTATTATTGCAAACAAAAAAGAAAAATATCTTGTTGTAAATGGAACACCTGCATTAGCAAAGGGCGGTTCTGGAGATACTTTATCTGGGGTTATCCTTGGTTTATTAGCCCAAGGTTATGAAAATATCAAATC
>JAEEWC010000025.1 GCA_016287155.1 Clostridia bacterium
GGTCTTCCTCTTGCAGATACACACTATGTAGAAAAAGATGGTAAGAAGATATGCTTTGCATATGTATACGAAATCGATGGAACTATGATTCTTCTTGCGAAGATGAATACAAAGTATGCAAATGAATTAAAGAAAAAGCATTCTCAAGTAAACCTATCTGCTTTCCCTAAGCAAAAAGATACATGGTACAGTTTAGTTATTGATGATTCTTATACAAAAGAAGATTTTGAAAAGATCATTGACGATATAAGCAAATAATACAAATCCTATATAATTTGTATGTGCAGTCCCTTGAGTTGTCGAGCTTGAGGGGCTGCTTTCTGTTTAAAATTATATGAGCGTAATGCGTCTAACTTTTATACAAAAAGGGGAGCTGCTAAAAAATAATAAGTTTTTTAACAGCCCCTATTTTTGTTTTATATGCAGAACTGAACTAATTGTTATTTCTTGTTTTGTTTGTTTTCGGCTTTAGACTTTTCTTCTGTTAAGATTTCGCCGTGTACTTTAATAACATGCTTTGGACACTTTAGAACACAAGTCTTACATCCAGTACACTTTGTGTAATCGATAACAGGTAAATTGTCTATCATTTCGATTGCCTTTTGTGGACAGTTTCTAGCACATAATCCGCAAGCGATACATCCGTTAGAGCATTGACCCATAACTTCCTTACCTTTGCAATGAGAATGACAAGCTACATAAACTGGAGCAGTTGCTGGAATTCTTTCAATACATACACGTGGGCATGTCTTTAAACAATTACCACAAGATGTACAGATACTTGGATCAACAATAGCTTTCTTGTCTACAATCTTAATTGCGCCAACAGGGCAAACTTTTGTACAAGAGCCAAGTCCTAAACAAGCAGTTGTACAAACCTTTTGTCCATTGTGGAATAGCATTTCGCTAACACAATCTTGGTTTCCGATATAATCGAACTTGTTTTGAGCAGCATCGCCTCCATTACATCTAACAACAGCAACTGTTGGAGATTCAGCAGCGAATTCAAGATTAGCGATTTGAGCAATCTTAGCTTTTTCATCGTTGCTTGTAACTTTACAGTCATTTAAACAAGCCTTACCAGAGCATAGACCTTTTGCAAAGCCTTCGCAGCCAGAATAGCCGCATCCGCCGCAATTTGCACCAGCTAAGTGTTCTATTACCTTTAGGACCTTTTCGTCCTCTTGAATGTGGCATAACTTCGTTATAATAAGGATTGCGACAGCAAGAACAATAGCAACACCAGCAATAAGGCCTAAAACAATACCTACTTTATCCCATTGAATAGCAGCACATAATATAACTGATAAATTCATAGCTAACCTCCTAAATACGAACTAGGGCAAATACATAGAATGCCATAGCCATAAATGATGCAGTAGCCATAGTAATAGGGAAGCCTTTTAAGTGCTTGCTCATTTCTAATTTGTCTACCTTGTCTCTTAAACCTGACATTAAGCAGATTGCAAGAGTAAAACCAAGTCCTAGGAAGATACCATAGATAACGGCATGACCTACGTTGAATTGACCTTGGCTTAAGTGGAAGATTGTTTCCATAGCTGTTGTATCCATAACTGTTTCAGCAACACCAAGTACGGCACAGTTAGTTGTAATTAAAGGAAGATAAATACCCATAGCATTGTATAGAGGTGGCATAAACTTCTTAATTACCTTTTCTAACATTTGAACAAGAGCTGCGATAACGAAGATGAATACGATAATTTCTAGGAATTCTAATCCTAGTGGAATTAATACGTAGTTGTAGATAGGGAATGTAACTAAACATGTGATAGCCATAACAAGAGTAACAGCAAGACCCATGCCAAGTGCGTTACCCATCTTCTTAGATACGCCTAAGAATGGACAGATACCATAACATTGAACTAATACAGCGTTATTGATGAAGGCTGCAACGATAATAATTAAAAATATTGTACTCATATTATGCCTCCTTCTTTTCTTCTACTTTTTCAGTAGCTTTTGTTTCTCCAGCTTCAATAGCTAAAGAAGATGCGCGCATTTCTTCAATGTAGTTTCTACGCTTTCTGTTATTTTCAAATTTCTCATATAGAGCATTAAATCCAGCGATCATTAAACCATAAACTAGGAAAGCACCAGCTGTGTTACCGAAATAATCAATACTGAAATCCCATAGCTTGTAGCCTAAGAACGCGCCAGCGCCCAAAACTTCTCTTACAATACCGATTAAAGTAATGGCTAAGGTAAATCCTATACCGGTGAATAATCCATCGGCTGCTGAGTCTAAAACTGGGTTCTTCGATGCAAAGCTTTCAGCTCTTCCTAAGATAATACAGTTTACAACGATTAGAGGTAAGAATACGCCAAGTGATTTATATAACGATGGCACATATCTATATAAGAACATTCTAACTACTGTTACGAAAGTAGCAATGATTAGAATAAATGCTGGAATTCTAACTTCGTTAGGGATTACTTTTCTTAGAGCAGAAATAATGATATTTGAGCAGATAAGAATAAATGTAACAGCAAGTCCCATACCAAGAGAATTGAATACTGATGATGAAATGGCAAGTGTAGGACAAGTACCCAATACTAATCTAAAAGTTGGGTTATTAACTAAAATGCCATTTTTAGCAATTTCTTTAAATTTACTACCTGTCATAATTAGCCCTCCATATTAATAGTTTGCATGTACTCAATAGCGGAATTAACTGCGTTCTTTATTGCTGTTGAAGAATAAGAAGCACCAGTTGCGATTTCGCTTGGGTTTATATTTGTTTGTTCAGATAATCCTACAAACTTGCTAAGTCCTGTGTCTGTAATCTTACTCATAAGTGTTTGACTTGAAGAGTAGTCAGCAACAGCAACGTTCTTTACTGCATACTTTGAACCATCTAGAGCAAATAGTACATATACAGATACATTACCTTCTTGGAAACCGTGCTTACCTAGAGCTTTGATTAGATATTCATTAGTGTCTAGAAGTAGAACTTGTTGAACAGAACCACTTTCATATTCTATTGTTTCTTGAGAGATAACTTGCTTTAGATTTACGCCTTTACCGCATACGCTTTCAATACCTCTTTGAATTAGGATTTCATCGTCTACAGCCCATAAATCGTTTAGGATAGCAAGTAATCCGCCTGAAATTAACGCGATACATAAAAGTACAGCGATGCATCTAAAGATCTTAGATTGAAGGAATTGTTTAATAGTCATTATTTAACCTCCTTCTTCTTTGCAAATTTAGCAAAGAAATCTTTTAATACATCTTTGATTGGCTTAGAACCAAATGGACGTGGTCTAAATAGCATATTAAATATAGGAACAAATAGATTCATTATTAATATACAGAAAGAAACAACTTCCATTCCTGTAGCCTTTCTTAAAATAGCTGTTAGGATACCAAGAACTGTGTAATATGCATAGCAAGCATATTTATTGTTTGGAGATGTTACATAATCTGTTGCCATAAAGATAGCACCTAAGAATAAACCACCTGTTAAGATACTTGGCATGAACATACCCATATCTTTGTATAGGGCAGCTGAGATTAAACCTGTAACTACGATGTAGATAAGTGGCCAACGAATGTCTATAACCTTTCTTACAACAAGATAGATACCACCAACAACAAGCGCTAGCTTACATGTTTCACCAATACATCCAGCCATGTTAACGCCTAGGAACATTTCCCATAATGCTAAAGATGAAGCTTCACCATTTAATAGGTTAACTAATGTAGTAGCACCAGAAACGACAGTGCCATTAGTTAAAGTTAAAGAGAAGTCGTTCATTATTGTTGTGAATGACATAAATGCAAAAATTCTACCAACGATAGCTGGGTTTACGATATTCTTACCTGTGCCACCAAATAGCATTTTTACGATACATATAGCAAAAATTGAAGCAAGCATTGGTACATACCACTTAACTGTGCTTGACATACACATACCGATTAATAAACCAGTAATACAAGATGTGTAATCAAATTCATTAAGTATTTGCTTAATATTTTTCTTTTGACATAATTTCCATACAACTTCAGTAGCTACAGCACTAAATGTAGATAGGAACAATACTAATAGTGCATTCCAGCCGAAGTAGATGCAACCCATAATGCAAGCAGGAAGTAGAGCAATAACAACATCAAGCATGATGTGCTTTGTAGTACGAGGTGATCTAATGTGTGGAGTTGAATTAATGATAACTGTATCCATTATTTCTTTTCACCTCCTTGTTGTTGAGCAGCTTGTTGAGCTCTTCTTGCTGCCATTATTTTACCTTTAGCTAAAGCAATGCTTTGAACAAGTGAACGCTTAGCAGGGCATACATATGTACAACATCCACAAGAGATGCAGTTCATAACGCCGCCAACTGAATCAGCCTTTTCATAATCACCAGCTAAAGTGTAGAAATCTATTTGCATTGGAAGAAGGTGCATAGGGCAAACTGATGCGCATCTTCCGCAATTGATACAAGGTGTAGGATTTGAAACGTTTACATCCTTAATAGTAAGTGCTAAAAGACCAGATGTTGTCTTTGTTGTATAGATATCTGTACTTATCATAGTAGGACCCATCATAGGACCACCTTGAACTAGATAAGCAGCATCATCTTTTAATCCACCACAGTAATTAACGATGTCATCGATTCTTGTACCGATTTTAACTTTTAAGTTCATTGGTTGGTTGAAACCTTCACCTGATACTGTCATAAATCTTTCATATAAAGGCTTGTTTAATTCAACAGCTTCATATGTTGCATAAGCAGTAGCAAGGTTTAAATCAACGATACCAGCATCTGATGGAAGTTTTCCAAGAGGTACCTTTCTTCCTGTACAGCAGTAGATTAAGTGCTTTTCAGAACCCATTGGGTAGGCTTTCTTTAAAACAACTACTGTTAAATCTGGATCAGCACCAAACTTTTGAATTGCATCAGGCTTATTTGCTTCAATACCAACTAAGATGTTCTTAACGTTGATAGCCTTAGCTAAAAGTTTGATACCTTTTATTACTTCTTCTGTCTTTTCTAGCATTAGTCTGTAATCGCATGTTAAGTATGGTTCACATTCAGCACCATTGATAATTAAAGTATCAACTGGAGTTTTTGGAGATAACTTAACAATAGTAGGGAAGCCTGCGCCGCCCATGCCGACTAATCCGGCTTCTGCAATACGAGCCTTAATTGTGTCTGGCTCTCTGTCTGCTAATGGTTCCAATACGACATCTTCGTATTTGAAATCATTCTCAATAATGACGTGATCAATCATTGCGCCATTTACGTTTCTGTGTTTTTCGATAGCTGTAACTGTTCCACTTACAGAAGCGTATATATTAGCACTAACAAATCCGTCCGCTTTTCCTATCAATTGACCTTGGAGTACTCTATCTCCAACGTTAACAGTAGGAATCGCTGGCTTACCAATATGTTGGCCTAATGAGATAGCAACAACACTTGGTGTTTCCATTTCTCGAATAGGAATATCTTTAGATAGATATTTCTTATCAGGGATATGAATGCCACGCGAAAAGTATTTTCCGTTTCTAATCATATTAACTCCTCTTTTATATTTTTTTCATAATTTAACACTTTTTCAAAAAATGAAGTTGGAATCTTATGGATTACTAAATAAACCAACATTCCAACTACAAGTCCGCTCAATATTCCGATCAATGCGAAATATGGCAGATAAGATATCATATATGTATTCTCAACAACTAAGCTAAATACAAGCACTTGCACAATGTTATGTACAATTGCTGATGCAATACTTATTGAGATTAAAGATATTCTTGGGTAAACAAATTGAACTAGTATAATTGCTACGATTAGAGAAACAAGGCCGCCAGATAGTGAATAGATTAGGGAAGCAAGATTCCCAACAATTAGAGAGCCTAGTGTAGTTCTAATAACAATAAGTAGAATTGCACTTGCGGGTCCAAACATAAATAGAGTCATTAAAGTGAAGATGTTAGATAATCCTAATTTTGCTCCAGGTAAGAATAGAGGTGGCAATAAATTCTCTAAAATAAAAGTGATTAAACTCATTGCAACGAGCACGCTCAATGTTGCAATAGTTCTAGCGTTTAATTGTACTATTTTGGATTTTCCCTTCATAATTCCCCTTCGTAACACCCATTCTATTATCTATTTACGCGTGCGATAAGTCAACCCCAAAATGAGAAAAAAGTATGTTAAGTTTTTAACGAAATTACGTAGTAAAATGCGAGATAATTTAAGGGAAGGCTAATTGTATTTTTTTAGCTCGATTTCGTTTCTAATTCTTGAGTTTTCGATTGTTAATTCTTCGTTGAAATGATTAGCAAGTTCTATGTTGTCAAAATCGACAAATTCGATGTCTAACATCTCAATATCATTGTCCTTTGCTAACTTTGCTGTATCGAAATATAATTGCTTATTTGATTCGTTAATTTGACGAAGTTTGAATTTTAAATTTGCCTTTTCATCAACCTTTTGTTTTGCAAAATCTTTGCTCTTAATCATAGCCCAGATTGTACCTGCAAGGGAAATGACACTCATCATTGCGGCAATA
Source organism: Clostridia bacterium (assembly GCA_016287155.1). Lineage (GTDB taxonomy): Bacteria > Bacillota > Clostridia > Christensenellales > UBA3700 > UBA3700. The sequence goes on from JAEEWC010000025.1 coordinate 6,539, forward strand.
GATAGAAGTACTCTTGTGAATAATTCATTATCTCTAAATCCAGAAAATAGGAATATTAAACCAACGACTAATAGGACCAAAGTTACGGCCCATAGTAATAAGATAAATGTACGAATGATTTTGTTTAGTGGCAAGTTCATAGCATATCCCTTTCTATCATTATATAATAAAAACACGAATTTGTCTTAAATTTTTTGCGCGCGTTGTTTTTTATTATAAAATGTGCCACAATTATTAAGGTTGAGGTGTAAATGAAAATTAGATTCAACGAAAATGAAGATATTGTCAAAGAAATCCAAGCTGGCCTAAAAGCAAGAGACGGGTATTGCCCATGCAGAGTCTTTAAAAATGAAGACACAAAATGTATGTGCAAAGAATTTAGAGATCAAATTGCGGATGAAAACTTTGAAGGATATTGTCATTGCAAGCTATATTACAAAGAAAAGTAATTTATTGACTTTATACCCCCAAATATATAAAATATATTCATTGAATATCAAGAAGGATATCTATGGAAGAAATCAAATCAACAAACTTTATAGAAGAAATCATTGAAAATGATTTACAAGAAGGGAAAACAAACGAAATTATTACTCGTTTCCCACCAGAACCAAATGGTTATTTGCACATTGGCCATGCAAAATCTTTATGCATTAACTTTGGCGCAAAAGAAAAATATCATGGAAAATGTAATTTAAGATATGACGATACTAACCCAAGTAAGGAAGATATCGAATATGTTAATTCAATCAAAGAAGACATCAAGTGGTTAGGCTTTGATTGGGATCAAGAATTATACGCATCAGACTATTTTGATCAAATGTATGCTTTTGCTGTAGACCTAATTAAGAGAGGCCTTGCTTATGTTTGCGATTATTCAGCAGACGAAATCAAAGCTACTCGTGGCGATCTACAAACACCAGGACAAGAAAGCCCATGGAGAAATAGAACAGTTGAAGAGAACCTAAAGCTATTTGAAGAAATGAAAGAAGGCAAATATGCTGATGGTGAAAAGGTTCTAAGAGCAAAGATAGATATGGCATCTCCAAATATGAATATGAGAGACCCAGTTATCTACAGAATATTAAGAGCTACTCATGAAAGAACTGGAGATAAGTGGTGCATTTATCCAATGTACGATTTTGCACATCCAATTGAAGATGGCATTGAAGGTATTACACACAGTATTTGCACATTGGAATTTGAAGACCATAGACCTTTGTATGATTGGGTGAAAGTAAATTGCGGTTTTGGCAAGGAAGGATACCCAAGACAAATCGAATTTGCAAGATTGAGCATGAAGAGAACTATCATGTCAAAGAGATATCTAAAGAAATTGGTTGACCAAGGAGTTGTATCTGGATGGTCAGATCCAAGAATGCCAACACTAAGTGGTATGAGAGAAAGAGGATATCCACCAAAGGCTATTAGAGCTTTCTGCGAAGCTATTGGTGTATCTAAGGCAAATAGTGAAGTTGACGTTGCTTATCTTGAACACTTCGTTAGAGATAACCTAAATAAAGAAGCAAATAGAGTTATGGTTGTTAAAGATCCAATCAAGCTTATCATTGCTAATGCTCAAGATGAAGTTTATGATATTGAAAACAATCCAAACGCTGAAGAGATGACATACCATAAGGTAACATTCTCTAAAGAGTTATATATGGAAAGAGATGACTTTGCTGTAGTTCCACCTCCAAAGTATAAGAGACTTGTACCAGGTGGCACAGTAAGATTAAAGGGTTCATACATCATTGAATATGTTTCTCATAAGTGTGATGAAAACGGAAATGTTACAGAAGTTACATGTAACTACATCCCAGAAACAATTTCAGGACAAGCTAATGCTGGAATGAAGGTTAAGGGTGTTATTCAATGGGTTAACGCTAAAGATTGCGTAGATTTAACTCTACATGATTATGATTATCTATTACTTGATGGCGATGGAGATTTCGACCAAAGATTAACTCCAGATTCTCATAAGGTATATCCAAACGCTAAGGGCGAAGCAATCCTAAGAGAGATCAAGCCATACGATAGATTCCAATTCATGAGAATAGGTTACTACAGTGCTGTTAAGACATATGGTCAAGATGGCAAATATGAATTCAATCAAATTACTGGTCTAAAAGACAGTTATGGCAAATAGATTAGAATTTAAAGGCATAAAAGAAGAAGCTCAAGATTCTATTTGTAAGATCTCAGATAGAGAATCAAAACCATATCTATTTGCAGATCCAGATAATGTAACAGGATTTAAATGTTCATTAGGTAAGATTGGTGACAAGCCATCTTACCTTTTTGAATTTATTCAAACAATGTGGGGTAACGATGAGATATTCGAATATATCTTACTTGATGACACGCAAATAGATTTATCTCAATTCGGAGAAGTAAAAGAAGATACGATTCAAAAATTGAATATTACATATAAATACACACTAAAGAAAGGTTTATTTTCAAGATATCTATATAATGTTTATTTTGAATATAAAAATGAGCGCTACTATCTTTTTGTTAAGACAATAGCGCCAAGATTAAACAAGATTTTAAATACTTTTAGAACAAACTAATCTTTATAAATAGTTTCACCAAATGTATCGATAGCAACAATACAAGGGAAGTTCTCAACTTCAATTCTTCTTATTGCTTCTGTACCTAAATCTTCAAATGTTAGAACCTTTGCAGATTTAATACTCTTTTGGTAGATAGCACCAGCACCACCAATAGCAGCAAAGTAAACGCATCCATTTCTCTTAAATGCATCAATACAATCTTGAGAACGTTTACCTTTACCGATTTGACCACAAAGACCATTATCTAACATGAATGGTGTGTATTTATCCATTCTGCAAGAAGTTGTAGGCCCAGCAGATCCAATAACTTCGCCTTCCTTTGCAGGGCATGGTCCCATAAAGTATATTGTTTCACCTTTATATTCAAAGGCTTGATTGTTATTTTGAATAGATTCAAATAATCTCTTATGACCAGCATCTCTAAATACTAGCATTGGTCCTGTTAATAAAACCATATCGCCAACGTGTAGTTTTTTCAAATCTTCTTTGTTTAGAGGAAGAGTAAGTTTAATTGTGTTTTCCATTTTTATTCCCCCTTAATTACAAAGTCTGCGCATCTAGAGCAGTGACATAAAATATTTACAGCAACTGGTAGTGATGAGATGTGAGTTGGATATGCTTCAATGAATAATCCAAGAGCACTTGTCTTACCTCCAAAACCTTGTGCACCAATTCCTAAATCGTTAATCTTAGATAATAATTCTTTTTCAAGAGCATCTAAATCAGCTCTTTCATTTGATGAGCCAAGTTTTCTAAATAGGGCATGCTTAGACATTTGAGCAGCTTTTTCAAAAGTTCCACCAAGGCCAACGCCAACAATAACTGGAGGGCATGGGTTTGATGCAGCATCTTTAACTGTTTGAACAATTAAACGCTTTGCTTCTTCTAAGCCTTGTGCTGGGTTTAGCATATACATCTTTGACATGTTTTCGCTACCAAATCCCTTTAGCATAACTTGTACATGAACATCCTTTCCTTCAACTTGAGTAAGGTTAATAACGGATGGAGTATTAGTCTTTGTATTTACACGAGTTATTGGGTCTAAAACGGATTTTCTTAGATACGTGTAGGCTTTTTCTACTTCTTTATCTATAGCTTTTTGCAAAGTATCCCCTGTTAAGAATACTTCATTTCCTACTTCAATATACACAACAACCATACCTGTATCTTGGCAAACTGGTCTGTGTTCAGCTTTAGCAATGTCGAAGTTTTCTTTCATAACAGATAAAGCAAATTTGGTTGTTTTGTTGTCTTCAATATCTAGTGCGTGAGAAAGTGCGCTGTAGCAACTATCTTCAACTTCACAAGATATTTTGTCTATAGCCTCAGCTATTTTTTTAGCGATTAATTGTGTTGAAATTTCTATCATAATGACCTCTAATCAATTCTAACAAAGTTTAATTGTGCGCACAACTTATATTATGCTAAAATATTAGGCGAAAAAGGACGCGCGCATGAAATTTTGCAATATCGCCAGTGGTAGCAAAGGTAACGCAACTTTTGTATATACTGACAAAACTTTAGTATTAATCGACGTTGGAATTTCATACAAGGCGTTAATAAAGCAATGCAAAGATGTTGGCATTGACCTTTCAAGATTAGATGCAATATGTATAACACATGAGCATTCTGATCATATAAAAGGGCTAAAAACTTTATCGAACGAGCTTGATGTTCCAATCTACATGAACCCCAAAAGCTACAATGCGCTAAAGCAAAAAGTTGGGGATATTTTGCATGTTCAAGAAGAAGAATTTGTTCACCCAATTCAAATAAAAGATTTAGAGATTTCTGCATTTAGACACACTCACGATGCTGCCTATACACAAGGTTTTGATTTATCAGATGGTAATAAGCGCTTAGTTATGGCAACAGATTTAGGAAAGGTAACTCCTGCAATCTACAAAAGAATGCAAGGAGCAGATTATCTATATATTGAATCAAATTATGATTTACAATCTCTAATCAATGGGCCATATCCTCAATATCTAAAGAGTAGAATCTGTGGTCAATTGGGACATTTATGTAATTCTGAATCTTCTCTAACTATTAAGAATTTAGTTCAAGAGGGAAGCAGACGCTTTATGCTTGCGCACTTGAGCGAAACAAATAATACACCAGAGTTAGCAAAGAGTACATTACTTAACACTCTAAAAGAAATAAAAGTAAAAGAGATGGATATCGATCTAAAGATTGCCGATCAATACACTCCATCAGAGGTTATCGAAATATGAGAAACACACAATATTTTGCAAATAGACCAAATAGAACTCTATATATGCATGATGGTGCAGCAAACTATATTGTTGCTTTTATCTTGCAATTAATATTACAACTACTATTCACAATCGTTTTGATGTCTACAATGACACTTGATGAGAGAACAGCATTTAGTGGCACGTATGCATATAGAGTAATACTTATCATCGTAAATGAATTATCTATTGGACTAACCCCATTATTCTATTCAAAGGTATTAGGCCAAAACTATTATTTAGATATGGGCTTTAAGAAGAAGTTATCTATACCTCAAATAGGTATGTTAATTGCTATTGCATTTATACTTGTTGTTGCATTCTTACCATTAGCGCAATGGGTATTTGAGTTGCTTGTAAATACTGGATATGACACAACGAAATTAACAACACTTACAGTTTCAACTCCAGCTCAATTAGTAATAGGCATAATCTTGTTTGCATTAGTTCCAGCAATACTTGAAGAAACTCTATATAGAGGTATGATAGCAAGAGCATTAAAAAAGCATTCATTTGTCTTAGCTATATTTGTAGGCGGATTATTGTTTGCTCTAATGCATGCATCTCCAGTTCAACTAGTTCATCAATTCTTCTTAGGATGCATTTGCTGTGTAGTATATTTTGCTACAGCATCTATCTATGCGCCAATTATTATTCACTTTGTAAATAACCTAATTGCGGTTGTTGGAAGCTATCTTTTATATCTATATCCAACTACATTCACAACACTTACATATGTTCTAATGTTTGTGATTGGATTAATATTGCTTGTTGTTGCTATGTTCGTATTTATGAAGATGTGCAATAAGAAAGTAACTCTAAAGACTGGCTTTAAGAATATAGAAGCAGTATTTAGCGAATGCTTCATGAACGAAGAAGAGAAAGCACTAAAGGAACAAAAGGAAGCAGAAGTTAAGGCTAAGATTGAAGCTACTGGAATGGAAGAAGTAGGAGAAGTTTATCTTCAAACAAAAGAAACTATTGATGCAGATGAAAAATCTAAAGGCAACAAGGCAATTATTCTCGCTGTATTATTCGCGCTTGCTGTTCTTATAATAAATACAATTACGGGATATCTAAACTAATGAATATCAAAATTGTTTGTGTAGGAAAGATTAAAGAAAGCTATTTTAAAGATGCTATTAAAGAATATGAAAAGCGTCTTAGCCGTTTTTGCAAGTTCGAAATTATTGAAGTTAATGAAGAACTAATCGATCCTAATTTGAAGAATTTAGATGTCGTTAAAGAAAAAGAAGGCGAAAGAATATTACAAAAAGCACAAGGGTATTTAATCGCTTTAGCAATAAATGGAAATAACATCTCATCTGAAGATCATGCGAAAAAGATAAACGAATTATCTATTCGTGGCATCTCAACAATTACATATATAATCGGTGGTTCATATGGGCTTGGAAAGAATGTTCTAGATAAAGTAGATTATTCGCTAAGCTTTGGCAAATTAACATATCCTCATCAATTAATGAGAGTAGTGTTAACAGAACAAATATATAGAGCATACACAATACTTGAGGGGAGTTCTTATCATAAATAATGGATGAAAAATTTATGAAAGCAGCAATAAAGCAAGCCATCCTTGGAGCTACAAAATATGATGAAGTTCCAATAGGTGCAGTTATTGTTAAAGATGGGAAAATTATTGCAAGAGCTCACAATATGAAAGAAGAGAAAAAGTGTGCAAATTACCATGCTGAGATGGTAGCTATTGAAAAGGCTTGTAAAAAGATTGGCGATTGGCGATTAATAGGTTGCGATATATATGTCACCTTGGAGCCATGTCCAATGTGCGTAGGCGCACTAATTAATGCAAGAATAGACAATATCTATTTTGGTGCTTTTGATGAAAAGGCAGGAGCGCTAAAGAGTAGATGTGAATTAATGGAACAGAAATTTAATCATTATGCTTCTTACGAAGGTGGCATAATGCAAGATAAATGTGCAAAGCTTTTAAGTGATTACTTTAAAGCAAAGAGAGGAAAATAATGATAATTGTAGGATTAGGAAACCCAGGAAAGAAATATGAAAACACACACCATAATGCTGGCTTTATGGCAATAGATAGAATTGCTGAAGAATTAGCAGTCAAGTTCAACAAGAAGGGATGTCAAGCAGAGTATGGCTTTACAAGTGTTAATGGCGAGATGATTGTTTTAGCTAAGCCTCAAACATATATGAATTTATCTGGAGAGAGTGTTAAAGCATTAATATCTTATTTCAAAGAAGATCCTAAAAATGTAATTATCATCTATGACGATATTGAAATTCCTCTTGGCGCAATTAGAGTTAGAAGGGATGGCTCTGGCGGTACACATAATGGTATGAAGAATATCATACTTGAGGTTGGCACAAAAGAGATTCCAAGAATTAGAGTTGGACTTGGAGTAGATAAAAGCATGGATTTAGCAGACTATGTATTATCTCCAATCTCAAAGAAAGATATGGAAATTATCGCTCCAAATCTAGATAAGATTGCAAAGGCTATTGATCAATACATCAAAGATAGAGATATTGAGAAGTTGATGCAAAGTTTGAACACAAAAGGATAATGAATCTAAAGTATTTAAATAACGTCTTAGCATTAGACAATTTATCTCAAGAATTTAAAGACTTTAAGCGAAATGTCTTAGAGAAGGATACTCTATGCATATCTTTAAATGCAGGAGAGCGTGCACACCTAACAGCAGGGCTTGAGAAGAAGACAATATACGTTGCAAAAGATTCATATTCTGCGCTTATGGCATATCAAAAACTCAAAACATATGACGAAAGTGTGGTTTTATTGCAGCCAAATGACGATTTATTATTCTTTAGAAAATCATTCCAAAAAAGTTTATCTGGAGATAGAGTAAAAGCTTTATATGCCTTTGCTTCTAATCAATCGAAAATATTAGTTACCTCGCCAATAGCGCTTGTACAGTTTTTACCAAAAAAGAAAAGATTATTAAAAAGTGTAACAACCATCAAGGTCAATGATGAGATAGATATCTATGCTTTAATAGATAGATTAATCGAACTTGGATATACAAGAGAAGATGCGTGTGAAGAGAAAAATACATTCTCATCTCATGGCGATATTTTGGATGTGTTCTTATCATATATGACAATGCCAATTAGAATCTCGTTCTTTGGAGATACAATTGAGAACATAAAAACATTTGATGTTGAAACAATGTTATCACTTGGTGCTTTAGATGAAGTAACGCTATATCCAAATAACGATTTATTGTATGAGCCTCAAGAACTTGAAAAGGCAATTACACTTGCTCAAAAAGAAATCTCTAAAATGCCTTTGGAGGCTTCTCAAAGAGCTAATCAAATTCTATCAGATTTAGCAGCTATTCCTAATTGTACTCAACAACATCAATGGTTAATTCCATTTATATCAAAATATAACGATACCATCTTTGATTATCTAGACGATGGCATAATGGTTTTAGATGAAGTTGATGGTATAAAGGGGCTTTTATCTAATCATCTAAAAGAGCATATGTCAAGAATAAGTGAGCTTTACCAAAAAGGTGAAATAACTAAATCTCATGTTCTTGCAATAATGAATGAAGATGAAGTTCAACAAAGATTAGATAATGTTTTAAAACTTGGCTTTTCAAATCTTGCTACATCAGCTACTATCTTAAAGCCAAAGCAAATTATAAAGATAAATTCAAAGAGATTAAATAATTATATTCTTCATTACGATAAGCTTATTTCGGATTTAGATATGTATCTAAGAAATAAGTTAATGGTTGTATTGTGCCAAGCAACAAAAGATAGAGCAAAGGCCCTATATAATTCGCTTATTGATCAAGATATACCTTGTGCATATAAAGAAGAAGAACTTGAATATAAGCCAGGAATATATATTGTTCCTGAAGATATATTAGAAGGCTTTATTTATCCTTCTGCAAAATTAGTTGTAATTGGTGTTGAAAATATTGTTAAGAATTCTCACCAAGAAGAGAAAAAGAAGAATAGAAAGTCAGTATTCGTAATGCCACAAGTTGGCGATTATGTTGTACACGAATTCCATGGTATTGGTAAGTGCTTAGGTTTAAAGAGAATGAAAAACCTTGGTGTTGAACAAGACTATATTTTAGTTGAATACAAAAACGGTGGTTTATTGTATGTACCAATATCTCAAATGAATAAGCTATCTAGATATTCAGGTACAGATACTGTTCCAAAGTTATCATCACTTGGTGGACATGACTTTGCTAAATTAAAAGAATCAGTTAAGAAGTCACTTGCTAAGATGGCAGTGGATTTAGTTGATCTATATTCAAAGAGAATGAATCTAAAGGGATATAAATATTCTGAAGATGATGCTTTAATGGAAGAATTCGAAAATGCTTTTGAATACACACCAACTGTTGACCAAGTAGAAGCAATTAAAGATATTAAGCAAGATATGGAAAAGGGCGTCATCATGGATAGATTGCTATGTGGTGATGTTGGATATGGAAAAACTGAAGTTGCTCTACGCGCAATATTTAAAACTATCCTAGATAATAAGCAAGCAGCTATCTTGTGTCCAACAACAGTTCTTGCTCAACAACACTATCAAACAGCATCAGAAAGATTTAGACCATATGGTATTAAGATTGAACTTATATCTAGATTGCGTTCAGATAAAGAAATTAATGCATCTTTAGAGAGATTGAAAAAGGGTGAATCTCAAGTAGTTGTAGCAACACATAGATTATTATCTAAAGATGTTCAATTCAAGGATTTAGGATTATTAGTTTTAGATGAAGAGCAAAGATTTGGTGTAGCACACAAAGAAAAGCTAAAAGTTCTAAAGAACAATCTGAATGTTTTAACTCTATCTGCAACCCCAATTCCAAGAACACTAAATATGTCACTAATTGGTGTTAGAGATATATCGGTACTCGAGACTCCACCAATAAATAGAATTCCAATTCAAACATCAGTAACAGAACTTACAGATGCTTTAATTGAAGATACAATAAAGAGAGAAATTGGACGTGGTGGACAAGTATTTATTCTATACAACGAAGTTGACACAATTGAAAGATTTGCTGAAGATGTAAGAGCTCTTGTGCCAGAGGCAAATGTTATTGTTGCTCATGGTCAAATGAAGAGCGATATACTTGAAGAGCAAATAAGAAAATTCTATATGAAAGAAGCAAACGTTTTGGTGTGTACAACTATCATTGAAAATGGTATAGACATTCCAGATGCAAATACATTAATTGTATGTAATGCAGATACGCTTGGACTTTCACAATTGTATCAATTAAGAGGAAGAGTAGGACGATCAAATAAGCTTGCTTATGCATACTTTACAGTAAATCCAAATAAGGTACTAACTGACTCGGCTTTAAAGAGATTGAATGCCATTATGGATTACACAGAACTTGGCAGCGGATTTAAAATTGCTATGCGTGATTTAGAGATTAGAGGCGCGGGCAATATTTTGGGCAAAGAACAACACGGCCACATCGAAAAAGTAGGCTATGATATGTACTGTAAATTGCTTCAAGAATCTATTGATGAAATTAAGGGAATTAAGCATTCAAATGTTACTTGTCAAATGGACGTTTTAATCAACTCTTATCTAGATAAGAATTATGTAGAAGATGAGAATTCAAGACTAAAAGTTTTGAGAGATATTTTGGATATTTACACAAAGCAAGATGTAGAAAATTTATTGAAGAGATTGAAAGAAAGTTTCGGCGATGTTCCTATCGCTTTAGAGAACCTAATCAACGTTGGCTTCGCAAAGAATTTAGCACAAGAATTAGAGATAGAGCATGTACTAATTAACAACGCTGTTTGTGAGTTAACTTTTGCAAATATGGAGTTTTTGAAGAACGACAAATTGATGGAAGCAATCACTAATAATTCTGACAAGTTGACATTGGTCAATGATGCAAAAGCTAAGATTAGATTTAGCTTTACAAAAATGTCAAATGCCGATAAATTGAGAGCTTTAATAGAGTTTTTACTTGAGGCAAGTGCCTAATAAACAAATTGTTATTTACATTTAAAAACGCATTATGTATAATGATTAAGTAAAAAATTATAATATTATAAGTCCAAACAAAGGAGCAAATAGATGAAAAAAAGGCTAATCGCTTTATTGGTAATAGTTGTTATGCTAGCTGCATTTGTCTTTACATGCGTTTCTTGTTCAACAGGAATTTTCTCTAAAGACGAAGAAAGAGACTACTACCAAGTAATTGCCACTGTAACATATGGTGATTTATCAAAAGATATTTACAAGGGACAATTAGCAACTTATGTTAATTCTTATGGTTCAACATACCAAAGCAATTACAACATGACAATTGATCAAATAGTTGAATATTTCTACAACACATTGACAAGAAGTGCATTACTAACATTGTATGCAAAATATTATGTTTATGAACAAGCAAAAGCAGGCGTTGCTGAATATGCTTACATTGACACAACAAAGAACATCAATGAATTAAGCGACGCAGATTTCGTTTCTCTTCAAGAACGTGTTTATTCAATCGATCAAACAAATGATGATTTCATGTCTTCTTATGAAAGCATTTTATCTAACTTAACAAAGTCAGAAGATGAAGAAGAAGAGGAAACAGATGAAGATGCATTAGATCCAAGAACAGTTAGAACATATGATGAAGAAGATACATCTGTATTCGATAAGGATTTAAAGTGCACAGCTCTTGCTGCTATTTATGGAATTCAATATCAAAATTATACATATGGCGATATCACAGAAGACTTCATTAAGAACACACTTCATGAAGAATCAGTTGATGCATTCTTAGCAAAACTAGATGTATTCAATGTAATTTCTGAAAAAATTAAGGCTGAAACAGATACTTCTAAGAAGAAGGATATGAAGTCAGCTCTAAAGACTCTAAGAGAAAATATGAGCAAATCATACTCAAGTTATGATTGGTTCTATGAAGATAACTTAAATTCTTGCGTAGTTAACGATTTAAAGGACGGTTTAAAGAAATCTGAATCATCTACAGATGCTCAAATCAACGCAAGATATGCAAAATTAATCGTAGACAATTTAGCTAATGTTGATGAAGATACATATTCAAGCGCAATCTCTGGTTCAACATTTATGCCAGTAAACGCTTCTCAATCATATGTTGGCGTTAAGAGTATTCTTTTAAAATTCTCTGATGAACAATCAGCAGTTTTAACAGCTCTAAAGTCAATCTATAGCGCAAATGAAGATTTGGTTGCTCAATTAAGAGACGATATGGCTCTTGGTAATGCAAATGCTACATTAGAAACATATCTAGGAGCAGATAACAACAAGGGTATCAAGGTAAACATCTCAAATGCATTCTATGATGCTGATGAAGATAAGATTGAAGATGCTTATACAGATAAAGATGTAAATTATGCTGTAGTTCTATACGTAATGGCTAACAGCGTTGCAAATATCACAAACGAAATCGTTACTAAGTATACAGATTCAGACGCATATAAAGCATTAAGCGCTCAAGAACAACAAACAGCGTTAGCAATCGTTACATACAGCGCAAAAGTTGAAGCATTCACACAATGGATGTATTTAGTAAATGACGATAGTGGTATGTTCTCAAATGAAACATATACAATCACTCCAGACGGAAAAGATTCAAACTATGTTGAAGAATATACAGTTCTAGCAAGAAAATTAGCTCAACAAGATATTGGTTCTTATGTTTCTAATTCATATGCTGGCGCTACAGATATCACAAAGACAGTTAATTATACAGAAGGTTCAGCTGCATACATAGTAGAAAATAAGACATTAAGAATCTATGAAGAAGATGCACAATCAACAACAACAGCTACAGAACCTCTAAAGGCAGTTGTATATACAGCTGTAACAGAAGAAGGAAATGCATTATCTTTCATCGTTAACGATTATGGTATTCATGTCATCATCGTTGCTGAAAAGTATGGCGAATCTAATTTCGTTGCTGACGTTATCAATAAGATTAACGACAAGGGCGAAGTTGTAGCAGCTGATGAAGATGGATATGCTTATACATTAGATGCTATCTATGATAGAGCTACAAAAATCAAGTATGATTTCGATTACACAGCTGTAGCTACAGATGCTCAATACCAAGAAGGTACAAAGTATTATCTATGGGATGTTGATGGATATGAATTAGCAAATGTTACTGCTGAAACATTCGACCCAAGCAAGTATACATACTACACAAGAGCTTGGAACCTACAAAAGGTAACATGCGAATATCAAACACTAAAGGGATACTTAGATGATGAAATCGTAAATGCAATGTATTCAGATAAGTACTCAACAAGTCAATTAGCTCTATACTTAGATTCAGACCCAAGCGGTAGAAAAGCAACTATCACAAAGGTTGATAAAGTATACGATGGATTAATTAAAGAATACAATAGTTAATATTTAGGGACGCCAAGCGCGTCCCTTTATTTTTATAGGTGAGATATGGATCAAATAGAAAAGACCACTAAAAAGAATCTAATTTACGATGGCAAGATTTTGCAATTGTATAATGACCAAATCGAAACTCCTGGTGGCAAGGTAGCTTATAGGGAATATGTTAACCATCATGGTGGCGCAAGTATTTTAGCTATCGATGATGATAACAACATCTATCTTGTAGAACAATATAGATACGCCTACAAGCAATTATTGCTTGAAATACCAGCAGGAAAGCTAGAGAAAGGTGAAGATGCCTTGGTATGTGCTAGACGTGAATTAAAAGAGGAAATAGGGGCTGATTGCAAAGAGATTAAGCAAATAGATTTAATCTATCCAACTCCAGGTTATACAAATGAACCTTTACATATTTTCTTAGCAAAAGGTTTAACATTTGGCGATACTAAGTGGGATGATGACGAATATCTAAACATAAAAAAGATTCCTTTCGATAAAGCTCTTGAGATGGTAAAGAGCGGGGAATTAAAAGACGCAAAAACTGTTATAGCTATTTTGCGTTACGCATTATTCAAAGAATAATAATTGTGATTAATATATAAAAAATGCTACCGTTTATCACGGTAGCACTTTTTGTTTCAATTTAGATTTTATTTCTTATCTTTGATGATATCCTTGTAGCAATCTGCACCGTAGAAATTGCTTTCGTCCTTAGTATGTGTATCATACCATAGTTGTGCATAGAATGGGATGTGCTTAGCTAATTCATCATAGTTCCATGGAGCTGGTTGGCAGCATTCTGGGCACCAGTGACCTGTTCTTAAGATTAGGTATGGAGAAGCTTCGAATGTATGACCATTATGGCATTGCCACTTAATCTTTGTATACATATCGCCTGTCTTCATTTCCTTGCTTACAACCTTACCACCTCTGAACTTAGCAGCAGCGATACAGTCATCAAGTGTAATAGCGCTATCATCCTTAGAATCATCGAAACCGTGATCTAATAATAATCCCTTAGCATTTTCCTTCTTCTTCATTGCTTGGTAATCACATGGAGTGTTCTTTCCATCTGGTAGAACGCCTTCTGACCAAATTGGGTACTTATCCCAATCTTCACCAATCTTAGCATATTCTTCTCTAGAACCATAGAATGCGTTAATTCTTGGTTCACATTCTGGGTGAGATAACCAATACTTTGGAGAGTTTGAGTTATCGAATAGAGGAACGATCATCTTGTTCGTGATAAGTTTCTTGAATGGCTTACCAAAGATCCAAAGCTTGTAGAAGAATTGGCTCTTTAAGTGATTCCAGAAATCTTCATATGTTTCAGAAGCTTGGAAGTGTGTATAGCTTTCTAACTTGTCTGAATCGTAGAACCAACCACAGTGGAAGTTTCTTGCAACCATCCAATCTGGCTTGAAAATGTCTTTAGGAGAGCATCCCATTAGTTTGAAACCAGAATCGCATGTTTCATAACCTGTAACACGAGCAGCTTCACCGTTACCGATGTTGTATACGTGTCTCCAGAATTCATCTGGTAGAGTACCATCGATATCACCGATGATTAAGTTCTTAGCCATTAAACCAGAAGATCTAGCTGTAGCCCATTCGATTGGAGTATTCCAAGCTGTGTGGAACATTAATCCATCGTGAAGGTTAGCCATCATGAAGTTATCATATAAGATACCTGATTGTCTTAAAGATACCCAGTATCTTAATCCGCTATCGATGATGTGTCTTTCAGCACGTAACTTTGTTACAGCATAGAAGTCAAAAGCACTTACAATTAGTGGGTCTCCAACACGAATCCAAGGGTGTTGGTATGTACGGTTACCATATTCGGCAACAGTTCCTACTTCAACGAACTTGATAGAATCGCAACGTGGATTCTCTTTGATTGCTTCACATAGATTTACAGCACCAAAGTAGTTTGTTGATTCTGCTAATTTTGGGTTATGATCTGATACTGGTGGGATTACAGCAGCGCAGTGGAATACATAATCTGCATTTGCAACTGCCTTTACGCAATCTTCTTTCTTAGAAAGGTCACCAAAAATAACATCGATGTCATCTCCCCATTTCTTAATTAGCTTTGCAGCTAATTTTTCGTTTGCTGGCTTCTTTCTTAGTAATACGATACCGTGAATTCTTCCAGTCTCCATACATTGTTTAAGTACTTCGCTTCCCATGTTTCCTGAAGCACCTGTAACAAGAAGTCTCTTCTTTTCCATTATTTGCCTCCGCATTAGATATAGTTTTTTCTTTATATACGTCTTTAAAAGTATACCATATATCGCGCGTAAAATAAATATACAATTTATACTATATATATATGCATATACGCGAAAATCTTGTATAAAATATAAAAATGTGTTATAAATAAGAGAGATTGAGGACCATATGTCAGAAAACGAAAAGAAAGAAACTAAAACTGTTGAGGATATTAAGATAGAAGATAAGCCAGTTTTAGAATCAAACGATACAGAAACACAAACAAGAATAGCAAGTATCGATAATGTTATGAAGACGCCAAACCTAAATAAGTTTGACACCTTCTTTATTCGTGTATGGGCTTTTCTATGCTCAATCATTATTAAATTCTCAGATTGGATTTGTAAGGGAATTAAATTCGTAATTAAAAGAGATGTTCCAAGAAAGTATGTAGCAGCTACTGTTGTTATTATTATATTTGTATTGTTTATATTATTAATTGCATTGCCAGCAAGTGCGAATGGTACAGCAAGGATGGAAATGGATTTGTATCCAAATGGACTTATTGCTGTAGAAAAGAGAGTTGGAACAGATGCTACAGGCGAACCTATTTATAAATGGGGATATGCAAACAAAAAGGGTGCAATTAAGATTTCATGTATCTATGATGACGCTTTGGATTTCAAATATGGCGTTGCTTTCGTAAAAGTTATAGAAGCTCAAAACGGATCAAACTATGTATATTGGAAGTTGATAGATAAAAATGGTAAGAACGTTGGTGATTATCAATTCATTCAAACTGGTGTAAATAAACCAGTTACAGAATTCTCTGAAGATCAAAAACTTGCAAAGGTTATGATCAGTGGTAGATATGGCTATGTAAATTCAAAAGGGAAGTTAGCGATTGATGCTATTTATGAAGATGCTGGTTCATTTATCGGTAAGATGGCAAGAGTATCTTCTGGTTCTACATATTATTTCATTAATACAAAAGGTAAGAAAGTTTCAAAGGAATTTGATAATGCAAGAGATATGGTAGACGGATTTGCGGCTGTAAATATAAGTGGAAGATGGGGATTTATGAACGAAAAAGGAAATGTGGTAATTGAACCAATCTTCGACGAAGTATCAGATTTCTATTGTGGATATGCAGCGGTTAAGCAAGGTACAAGCTATGGTGTAATAGACGAAAAGGGTAAATATGTAGTAAGTACAGGTATGTTTAGTAGCCTAAATATACTAGAGTATTTCGAGATGAAAAAGTAAAAACCTTTCCGAAACGGCGATTTTTTAGAAAAAACGGGGCTTTCAGGAGCCCCTTAATTTTTGGCCAAAAATATTTAAGTTATTTTTAAGATTGCAAAATTCAAAACCTCGATAACTTCAAAAATTTTTTTGTAAAAAGTTGAGAAAAGTACTTGTCACGCGTGAATAATATTGCTATTATAGTAAGGCACACTCGAAAAACGATGATTTTAGAGCTGTGTAAAAAAAATCCAAAAATACATCATAAAAACGTTTGACAATAGATTTTTATAATGTTATTATTTTGGGGCTGTCTAGAAATAGCAGCAAAAAAATGCACCTTAAAAACTAAATAGAAGAAGATAGTAGAGATTAGTAAAGATACGAATAAAATTTGTAAAAATAACTAATTCAAAACTATTATGTAAGAATTGTGTACAAAACGAATGAACACAAATGCATA
>JAEEWC010000026.1 GCA_016287155.1 Clostridia bacterium
CGGAATGTCATTTTAAAACTCATTTACTATTTCTCCTCAATAATCTTTTTTGCGTTTGTGTAGCATAATGCCTTAGCAACATCAATCGCTAAATCATCTGCTTCTTTAATGATTCCACCTAAGAAATCACATACTATTTGTCTATAGTAGTCGTGTCTTACATAAGATAAGAAGCTTCTTGAATCTGTAAGCATACCAACTAATGATTTGATATGAGATAATTCAGTAAGCTTTTCTAATGTTTCGTACATACCTCTCTTGTGATCACAGAACCACCAGCTAATACCAAGATGAACATTTCTGAATGCTCCAATCATAGTAATTAATGTGTAATACATTGCTGGGTTTAGTGTATAGATAATTGTTTCTGGTAATGCATTGTTTGAATTTAGTGCATCAATGATGTTTCTAATGTATGTAATTGGAATAACTTCACTTACACAATCAAAGCCTGCATCCTTGCCTAAGATTTCAAACATTTGAGAATTTGAATTTCTTGTTACGGCTAAGTGTAATTGCATAACCATCTTTCTATCTGTATAGGCCTTACCTAGGAATAAATACATAAATCCTAAGAAGCCATTATATTCAGTATCAGAAACCTCCTTACCTGCGATTAACTTTCTAAATACGTCATTTGCTTCATCTCTATCTGCAACTCTCTTTGGGAATCCTTGGATACCAACATCTGAGAACTTGCATCCCATAGACTTGAAGAAATCCATTCTTGATAGAATTGCTTTTTGTAGTGTATCGATATCTAGAATCTTAATTCCACTTGCATGGCTTAATTGAGCAATATATACAGGATAGTTCTTATCCTTAGCCAAAAGAATGTTATCTACTCTAAATGATGGAACTACCTTAACCCCAAATGATGCATCCTCTTGTAGAAGTTTGTGATATTCCAAAGAATCGATTGGATCATCTGTTGTTGCGATATATTCAACATTAGCCATCTTGATTAACTTTCTTGGGCTTAATGATTCGTCCTTAATCTTCTTGTTTGCCAAATCCCAGATTGTCTTTGCGTTTTCTGGTTTTAGTGCAAGTTTGATATCAAAGAACATTTCAAGTTCTAGTGCTACCCAATCTTGAATTGGATTGCCATATGCTGTTGATACTGTTTCGATGAATTTGTAGAACTTTTCTTCCCATGTGCTTCCGCCTGTGATGAATCTTTCTTCTACACCATTAGCTCTCATTAAACGCCACTTATAGTGATCGCCAGCTAACCACATTTCACCGATGTTATCAAAAACCTTATCTTCATAGATTTCTTTTGGAGATAAGTGACAATGGTAATCGATAATTGGCAAGTCCTTTACTGCCTTGTATAAGTCTTCTGCATATCTAGTCTTTAGTAAATTGACTGGTCTATCTTTGAACTCTGCCACTGCCGTCGCCTCCTACTAACTTCATAACTTCGTCAACGCTTGTAATATTGAAATCGCCTTCGATTGTGTGCTTTAAGCAAGAAGCTGCAATAGCGAATTCAATTGACTGTTGTTCGCCAAGCTTGTTGTAAAGACCATAGATTAAACCAGCACCGAAGCTATCTCCGCCGCCTACTCTATCAACGATTTGAATTGTATATTTCTTTGACTTGAATGATTGTTCTTTTGTAATTAAAATTCCTGACCAGTTATTTACTGAAGCAGAAATACTTTCTCTTAAAGTGAATGCAACATATTTAACATTTGGGAATTTTTTCATAAGCTTGTGGCCAATTTCTTCATAACCTTCAGTTGATAATACACCAGCTGTAATATTTGATCCACTTGCTTCAATTCCGAATACATCTTTAGAATCTTCTTCGTTTGAGATAAGAACGTCTACATAATTTACAAGCTCGCTCATTGTCTCTTTAGCTTGATCTCTTGTCCATAACTTCTTTCTATAGTTAAGATCGCAAGATACTGTGATACCCTTTAATTTTGCTGCTCTTAGAATCTTTCTCATAACTCCAATAGCTTCTTTAGATAATGCTGGAGTAATACCTGTCCAGTGTAACCATGTAACTCCGTTTAATACAGCATCAACATCAACTTCATCTTCTGTCATCTTTGCGATAGCTGAACCTGCTCTATCATAGATTACGTTACTACCTCTTTGTGAACATCCCTTTTCGCAGAAGTAGATACCCATTCTTTCACCACCACGGATGATTCTTGTAGTATCAACTCCAAAACCTCTTAATTGGTTAACACACTTATCTGCTAAAGCGTTCTTTGGAAGCTTTGTAAAATAAACAGCATCTTCACCAAATTGTGCTAAAGATACTGCAACGTTTGCTTCACCGCCACCGAATACAACTTCAAGTGTATCAGCTTGCATCAATCTCTTATATCCAAGAGGTTGTAATCTCATCATTATTTCGCCAACTGTTAAAATCTTGCCCATCTTATTTCCCCTTAACCATACGAACTTTATTTACGAATTCTCTAGAAACTTCTTCAACTGCTTTATAATCACCGCTCTTAGCACCCTTTGTGATAAATGAACCAGCGCCAACTGCATAAGCACCAGCTTTGAACCATTCATCAACATTCTCTAAGCTTACGCCACCTGTAGGCATAATGTTTGCTTGAGGAAGTGGTCCCTTTAGAGCCTTTAATCCCTTTGGTGTTGCTACATCGCCTGGGAATAGCTTTAAGATATCTACACCATATTCAAGAGCTGTGATTGCTTCTGTTGGAGTGAAGATACCACTCATTACAGCAACTCCATATCTATTGCAAAGTTTGATTGTCTCAACATTTAAAGCTGGAGAAACAACGAATTGAGCTCCGGCTAAGATAGCTGCTCTTGCTGTTTCTGGATCAAGAACTGTACCAGCACCAACAATCATATCTGTTCCCTTGTACTTGTCTACAAGTGTCTTAATAATTTCATCTGCTCTTGGAACGGTAAAGGTTACTTCCATGATTTTGATTCCGCCTGCATAGCAAGCTTCAACTGTTTTGATTGCTTGATCAACGCTGTCGCCACGTATAACGACAACAACGCCTTCGTCTTTAACCGCTTGATAAATTTCAAACTTCTTCATATATCAAAAACTCCTCAAAAAATATTCACGTTATTGGGGGGATTTGGCGCGCAAAAAATTAGGCTCGCTAAAACCCTTATGTTATAAGTATAATTCTTGTATTAAAGTTTTACAATGTTAAATTTATTAAAATTATGGACAAAACGGATACATGAGTGTATAATTGAGCATACACACCATTAAGAGAGGTTAATTATGCCAATTATTAATTATATCGGTAGAAATATGAAAACATATGATGTATCACTACATCAACATGATTATTGGGAAATCATTTATTGTACAAATGGTAACGGAACTATCAAAACTCAAAATGGCCAAAACATCCAATACGCAAAGAATCAAGTGGTAATCATCCCACCAAAGACACAACATACAAACACATCACAAAACGGTTTTAAAAACATTCACATGACAGTTGCTAATTGGAACCCAGCATTTAAAAATGCTGTTCTTATCAACGATAATGAAAAGTGTGACTTATTCTCTGTTTTAAATATGTGTCTAAGATACTTCAATACAGAAGATATGGGGCACTCAGATATTATTATGTCTTTTACAGAATTAATTTTATCTATGCTTATGGCATTTGGTGATTCTCTACAAACATCACACCATATTGAAGCTATTGCAAATATCATCCTTGAGAACTTCTCTGATCCTCAATTCGATTTAGAAGATGTATATGCTCAATTCGATTTATCTAAGGATTATATTAGACGTCAATTTATTAAAGAAAAAGGAATTTCTCCTTTACAATTCTTATCTAATACAAGAGTAAGTTTTGCTCAAAAGTTATTATTATCTAAAGATGTAAATAATTATAAGATTTATGAAATCGCTGAAATGTGTGGTTTCACGGATCAATTATATTTCTCAAGAGTATTCAAAAAGATTACTGGTGTATCTCCAAAAGAATTCACAGAATCTCCAAAGATTAAAAACTACAATAGCGATAACTAATATATTGATAAATAATATTAAAGTAAGCGAGGTTGAGCCCTCGCTTACTTGTTTTTTGCATAATACAACACAATTAATTTGCAGGTGTATACTTAAACAATTTTGTATTATTCTTATCACCAATTTGTCTTGTTGCACAAATTAGTTTAATTGGGATTGCTCCGCTACCAAGTTTTTTCGTTGTATACTCAGTACCATAACCTTCTGGATTTGAAGTCTCAACCATACCAGAAAATTCGTTTGAATAAGTAAATGATGTTGTTGCATAGTATGTCACAGTATATTCTGTTGTTTCTGGAATTGTAGCTTGCACTAAACCTCTACCATGAATTTCAATAGATTGTGGAACTACTGATGTTGAAAATGTTGCATCACCATAAGGTGTTGAAATATTTACATTACCTGTTGCTTCACCACCAAATGAAATATCTCCACTAAATCCTGAAGTATTCATCTTAACATCGCCAGTGATTCTTGAATTTGTTACTGTTGTCTTATATCCAGTATTTGATGTTTCTAAAGAACCTGCTTGGATATTTGTTGCTAGAATTGTTGCACCATGGTTTTCTACATAGAAACTAGCAAGAGAAATCTCTGGCATTGTAATAGTTAATGTCTTTGTAGTCCATTCTCCTGAACTTGGAATTTCATCTTCATCTACGCTTGCAGATACTGGTTTAATCCACAAAGTCCCATCTGGGTCTAGATAACGATGAAGAGCCCAATCTTCCCCTGACTTTGAATTTACTTCACTAATTTGGACAGATGTGTATTCGCTTGATGCTGTGATAGTTGCACTACCTGCTGTCCAAGCAATGTTGATTGCACGAACTGAACTTGCTGCATATTCTCCATTACCCACGCTGTACTTATCGCCATCTGGGTATCCTGATCTAGTGTCTTTACAAGATACTAGCCCTACTAAAGTCAAACACGCAATAAGCCCAATCGCTATAATTGCAATTATTCTTTTTCTCATGTTTCCCCTCCTAATACTTTACTAGAACTGTTTTTATTTCATAAGGTCCGAAATCTAATTTTGATGTTTCAAGTTTAATTGGTTCTTGCTCAATTAGATTTGTTAGATATACCTCTTTTGCCTTTACTCCTATTCTTAATTTACATGATGTAGGCATACCATACCTCTCATATAATCTTACCACAAATCCATCACCATTTGCTGAAGGTTTGATTGTTTCAACGATTATATTAGAGTTATCTACGTCTACAATATCTCCTATATCTACAAGATAATCTGATACCATTAGTGGCATATTAAAACAATATGATTGTTTTACTAAATCACTCTCTTCCCAGCTTCCTGCGTGTGGATATAGAGCATACGAGAAGTGATGCTTACCCATATCACAAGTTGGGTCTGGAGATTTAGGACTTCTCAATAGATTTAGAGAAATTAATCCTTCTTTTACTCTATGGCCATATTTGCAGTTATTGATTAATCCAAGACCGTAACCTTCTTTGTCAATATTTACGAACTTGTGAGCACAAATTTCGAATTGTGCCTTCTCAATTGATGTATCATCATGAGTTGATCTATCTACATTACCAAATTGGATGTCACAGTTAACTTTATCCGCAAAGAAAGTTGGTTTAAATTCTGCTCTTAGCATCTTATAACTTTCATGCCAATCTACAATTGTTTCAAAAGAAACAAGTTTAGAATCTAAAGAGATTTTAATCTTTTGTACAAGAGAGCTCTTGTTATATTGATATGAATTCTCTCTTACAACTTCTGGCCCATCAATATATGAATTGAAGTTAACTAATTTAAATTCTTCTGTCTTTAGCTTTCTATAGTCATCTCTTATATCCCAAGCGTTATAGTACATCTTTGGATCAGTAAATACAGCAAGCTTATTCATATATTCGCCGCATAATTCTTTTTGTTCTTCTTTATCATATAAAGAACAAATTGTACCATCCATATTGAAACCAACTTTTAGTTTTGGCGTTGAAATGAAATCATCTGAATATTTCAATCCTTCAAACTCGCCAGCTGGAGTTAAGGCTGCTGCAGAATATTTATTTACTTCTGCCTTATACCAAGTATCTTCAACCTTTACATATTCACTTCTTTCGAAATCCGTAGGATTTATAACAGATAGAGTTTGCTTAGTTGCAACCTTAGCTAAGATGAAGCTTTGCATATCTGCAACTTCTTTTTCTAATACTTCATATCTTGCTACAGATTCATCATATACACGCTTAATTGAAGATCCAGGGATAATATCATGGAATTGATATAACAATACTTCCTTCCAAATCTTATCTATCTTTTCTTGGTCATACTGAATTCTATTAATTTGAGCTACTGTACATAACCATTCAAGAGTATGCAAATCGTTCTCAAGCTTTCTATTGTAGTATTTATTTTTTGCTTGAGATGTATATGTACCTTGATGCTTTTCAAGATATAACTCCCCTTCATATTTAGGAATTACTTCTATATATTCTTTTTCAAGGTCCTTGAATAGCTCTTCAGCGCCTCTTCTTACAATCTTATTTAGACCGTATGTTTCTCTCTTAACAAAGTTAAGATGAGCTTCACCTGGGCCACCGCCTCCATCTCCTACACCATAGATTAGAAGCGCCTTTCCAATCTTATCTTTTTGTGGGTTTCCATTATTAGATAATGTTATCGCCATTGGAGATGCAGTTGAATTATAGTTTCCTTGTGGAGCCATATGAGATAAAACTTCTGTTCCATCAATACCCTTCCATAGGAATGTCTTATATGGGAACTTGTTATGTGTGTTCCATGTAAGCTTAATTGTCATGAAATATTCTCTGCCACACTTTTTGATAATTTGTGGAAGTGATGCTGGGTATCCAAATACGTCAGGTAGCCATACCATCTTAGATGTCTTACCGAATTCGTCTTGGAAGAATTTCTCTCCATATAGGAATTGTCTTATGATTGATTCGCCAGATGGGATGTTGCAATCATTTTCTGTCCACATACCACCTTGAAGTTCTACGTTTCCAGATTCTACGGCTGCCTTGAATCTTCCATATAGTTCTGGTTCATCTTCTTTAATCCATTGCATTAATTGTGCTTGAGATGCACCAAATACATAATTTGGATCCTTTTCAATATTATGTAGCGCTGTTGCATATGTTCTTGCGCCCTTTCTCTTTGTTTCTCTAATTGGCCATAGCCAAGCCAAATCGATGTGAGCATGTCCAATTGCTGTATATTCTGTTGATTCATAATCGATTGGTTTAAAGATTAATGGCTTTAAAACATCTTGAGCTTTTGCATATTCTTTTTTCTTGTATGATTTAAAACTCAAAGATAGAGCTTTAGAAATTTCTTTTACTCTTTCTTCTTTTAGATGTTCATTCTTTCCGAATGTTAGCATCAACATAAATAATTGAAGATAGTCATAATAGTAAGCTAAGATTTCATCATTGCAAATTGCAATATCCTTTCTTGCAAGTTTTACCTTTGTGCCTTGCTTATGGCGCTTACCATTAAAACCAGCATCGACAAGTAAATCCACCTTCTCCCCGCCTTGAGCAGATTCGAATAGGTCTACAACTTGCTTACCCTTTCTTGATTGGACTAAATCTATACCACTTAAAACTTGTGTGATACCTTGTTGAGCTTTACCGTCGTTATAAACAACGCCTTCGCCTTCTATGTTTAAAAGTGCAACAACGTGCTTACCTTGTGCACTTTTAGGAACTTCTCCTTTGAATTTAAACCAAGCACAATCAAAATCTGAACCCCATACCATACCAGTTTGGAATCTTGCAAATTCTGCTTCGTTTAATCTACATTTTTGAATTGGTTCTTTTGATAATGCAGCCTCACAATCAAGCTCTGCTACCTTTTGATAAATGTCACTTCTAACCTTCAATAATCTTGCTACATGTTGTGGATATAGCGCAGTTCTTTCAACCATCGTTCACCTCGCGTTTATATATTTATTTTAAGTTAATTTGGCGTTTTGTCAATATGCGCCCGCCTACACTTGAGCGCGTTTTTTTATCTATATTGACATTGCTATTTCTAAACTTATATAATTTTTATATTGATAAAAACAAAATCAAAAAAGGTGAATTATGAAAAAGAAAGACATTCAAAATGAAGAACTAGACGAAGAAATCATCGACGACGAAGAAGAACTTTTAGACGATGATGAAGTTTTAGACGACGAAGAAATCGATGAAGATGAAGAAATCATCGATGATGAAGAAGAAGTCGAAGAAGCCCCAAAGAAGAAAGCAAAGAAAAACGGTAAGAAACCAATGAAGAAAAGCACAAAGATTGCTATTATCTCTTCATCTGCTGCTGTTGGTGTAATTGCAATTGTACTTGTTGTATTATTTGCAATCCTACCTCTTCTTGGCATCAACCTATTTGCAAAAGCAAAAGGTGGCGATTTAGCTGATTCAATTGATTTCTCTGTTAAGCTAACTGGATATCAAGAAAATCCAAATAGTGTTACAGCCAAAACAAAGATTCTAAATGCTCTAAAATACAACGAAGAAGATATGGCAGAATTATACAATTCTTCTTTAGATAAGAATCTAATTGCTGCACAAATGTTATACGCAGCAACAAAGAACATTGCAACAGCTTATCAATATTCATATTTTAAGAGCCAAGTTGGTACAACAAATATTGGTAGCAAATCTGGTACTCTTATCGTTCAAAGAATGAGAAGACAAAATCAAGAAATCAAAGATGATACTACACTAAAGCTACCATACAACCACAACTTCGGCGCAATTGAAGCCACAGTTGTAACAGGCGAAGGCAAAACAGCTATTAGATACGTTAAGAACAATAAAATTTATAGAATCATCTCTAAAACAATCGATTATGACCCAAAAACAGGTTTCTTAACATGTGACGATTGGAAAGCAAGTAATGATAGATATGGTAATGCAGATACTCCTGCAAATTCTGCTAACTTAACAGAAGCTAGATTTAACTACATCTCTTTAGTTAAGGATATGAAGTATATTGACGATTATGGCTCAGAACAAGACCATGCAGATATCACAAAGCCAAAGGCTGTATTCAAGAAAGATACTGCTAAAATCACAGATAAAGGTGATTACTATGAAATCTATGTAGAAGTTGATTCTGATGTAGTAGACAACGATGCTGAAACTGCATATATGTTTGAAAAAGATAATACTGCTACTGGTGTTCATATTGCTAAATGTAACATCACATACCAAATCTGGAAGTGTGGTTTACCAAAAGCTTATGTAATTGATGAAACATGGAGCGGAAAGATTAAGGTATATTCTGGTGAAGCTAACGCTAAGTCAGAATGTAAGTACAGCTATACAGATAAAGATTGTAACGACGATTCAAAGACAGAAGCTATCTGGAAAGCACTATAATTCACTAACTTAAATACATTCAGGGTTCGGGAAGCCGAGCCCTGTTTTTTTTACATGAAATATGGAGGCTCGGCAGCCTCCATACTTCGAAAAAATAATTTAGGTTTACAAAAAAATCATCTGTCAATCAAATCTAATTCTTTTAACCAAAGTGATGCTTTAGCATCAGATGGCATTCTCCAATCTCCTCTTGGAGATAAAACAACAGATCCAACCTTTGGTCCATCTGGTAGGCATGAACGCTTGAATTGTTGTGTAAAGAATCTCCAATAGAAATTCCTTAACCATTTATAGATAATCTCTTCTTCGTATATACCTTTAAATGTATTTATAGCTAATGCATAAATCTTCTTAGGCTCATATCCCCAACGGATAATGTAATACAAGAAGAAATCGTGTAATTCATATGGACCAACTAAATCTTCTGTCTTTTGGCTTATCTTGCCGTCTTTAGATGGTAATAATTCTGGAGATACTGGCGTATCTAGAATATCGTATAAAGATCTAGATATATCTTCATTGTTGCAAGTATCTGCATAGTATTTAACAATATATCTAACTAATGTCTTTGGAATAGATGCGTTAACTGCATACATAGACATATGGTCGCCATTATATGTAGCCCAACCTAGTGCTAATTCAGATAAATCCCCAGTACCTAAAACGATACCGCCCTCTTTATTTGCTACATCCATCAATACTTGAGTTCTTTCTCTTGCTTGACCATTTTCGAATGTTACATCGAAATTAGTCATAGATTGATTGATATCTTTAAAGTGAGATTTAACTGATTCAGATATATCTATATCCATAAATGAAGTATTTAGGGCATTTGCTAATATCTCAGCATTTGATTTAGTACGCTTTGTTGTTCCAAAGCATGGCATTGTAATTGCAATAATATCTTTTCTATCCCTTCCTAATAAATCAATAGCTTTTGCAGCAACTAAAATTGCAAGTGCGCTATCTAATCCGCCAGACAAACCAACAACTATCTTTTTGCAGTTAATGTGTTCTATTCTCTTCTTTAGACCATTAGCTTGCATAGTTAGAATTAAGTCGCAACGTTCGTTTCTCTTTTTATCATCGTTTGGAACGAATGGGAATCTATCTAAACGTTGATGCATAATCATCGGTTCTATCTTTTGGTCAAATTCAATGTATTTAACATTGAAAGGATTAATATTTGTTGTATTCTTTCTTTGTCTTTCGTGAATGATTTGATCTAAATCGATTTCTCCGACAACTAATTCGTTCTTAAACAATTTAGATTCTTTGATCATTCTACCTTCGCTAGCAACCATGTTATGGCCAGAGAATACTAAATCTTGAGAAGATTCACCATCGCCAGCTGAAGCATAAACATATCCGCAATCTAATCTTGCAGATTGATTTAGAACTAAATCTCTTCTATATTCACTCTTTCCAATAACTTCATTTGAAGCAGATAGATTTGCGATAATTGTTGCTCCTGATGTTGCTAGATATGAAGATGGAGGAATTGCTACCCATAAATCCTCGCAAATCTCAATACCAAAGACAAAGTCTTTTTTATCTCTATCTCTAAACAATAAATTAATACCAAATGGAACAGTATATCTCCCAATTTGGATATCTGAATCTAATATATTTGCACCTGTTGTAAAATGTCTTACTTCGTAAAATTCGTTGTAATTTGGAATGTTGATCTTTGGTACAACGCCAAGAATCTTGCCATTATGAATAACTACAGCACAATTAAATAGTTTGGCATTCTTTCTTAGCGGTGCACCAATCACTACTACTATATTTTTGTATAAGGTTTTATTTGCTATATCAATAATCGCTTCTTCAACTTTATCTAATAGAATCTCTTGTAAGAATAGGTCATGACATGTATAACCAGTTACACACAATTCATTAAATACTAATAGATTTACATCACGATTAAATGCTTCATCTATCTTTTGAAGAATCTCTTCTTTATTTGCTTCAATATCTGCAACTGTAACTTTAATAGTTGCGGCAGCTGCTCTAATTAATCCTGATACTTCTTTATCTGTATCAAATTCACTTTTAGTATCAGAAAGAATCTCAATAGTAGCCTTTTTGCTCTTTGTGTAAGCAATTTCAGTAATATTTGCTCTATTTTGCTCTAATAGCTCTAAATATTTTTGAGGGCTATTTAAAAGTTCAAATAAAATATTAGAATATTTTTCGTTTGGAATATCCCCATCTAAGTATCTGCAAATAGTAGTTTCTCCCCATCCAAGAAGAAGAGACAATGGTTTCTTACCAATGTTATATGATACTAAAATCTTTTCAATTTGTTCTTTTGTAACTAAATTTTGCATATACTCAACTTCAATAAATACTTTTTATTTTATTTATCAAAAATATTTTAACACTTTTTAGTATCATTTACAATAAATATTTATATAAATAGTATCATAATTAGCAATTATTTATAACATATAGTACTTTTATAACAAAATTCATACTATTTAATTGTTGATCTTTTTAAAACTAGGAATAAAATGGTAAAACTACCTAAAAATTTGCAAACTAAAAGCTGCTATTTCTAGCAGCCTTTAAATTTTATATTGTTATTTTAATTAAGCTTCTTTTGGGTATACGCTAACTTGCTTCTTATCTTTACCCTTTCTTTCAAACTTAACTACGCCATCAACTAGAGCGAATAATGTATCATCTCCGCCGATACCAACGTTTGTACCTGGATGATATTTTGTTCCTCTTTGTCTAACAAGGATGTTACCAGCTAGAACAGGTTGACCGTCAGACTTCTTAAGACCAAGTCTCTTAGCTTCTGAATCTCTACCATTCTTTGTGCTACCTACACCTTTCTTATGAGCGAATAATTGAATATTAATAAACATATTATTTGTCCTCCAATTTTATGTACTTAGAAAAGTCGCTTTGAACATCTGCTATTCCTTGTAACATTGTTTCAAGTATCGCATCACATTCTAGTCTTTTCTCTTTACCCAAGTCGCCTACAATTCTGAATTTCAAATATCCTTTGTCATCATTTCTTGTAACGTCAACTTTCACCTTTGCTACATTCAATAATCCTAACAATGCTGTTTGAGTTATTGATGAGATGGCTGCACATACAATGTCTTCACCTTCTCGAGCAAATCCCGTGTGTCCTTTACACTCAACTTGGATAATGCTATTTTGTTGTCTCTCTATAGTTATAGTTGTCATTATTTGATTTCTGTAATCTTTAGAGCTGTGAATGGTTGTCTATGACCTTGGCGCTTACGCTCATTCTTCTTTGGCTTATACTTGAAAATAACAATTTTCTTAGCCTTGTCTTGAGCAACAACTTCTGCTTTAACGCTAGCCTTAGCTACATCCTTACCACACTTAATCTTACCTTCATCATTAAGCATAACAACGTCTAAATCAACAACATCACCAACATTAGCTTCTAGCTTTTCAACCTTGATAATATCATCTTTTGCAACTTTGTATTGCTTGTTTCCTGTTGTAACGATTGCGTACATGTCTAATACCTCCTCTCTCCAGTCTCGCTGTTAAGGTGTTCCTTACATAGAAAACTTCATACCTTCTCCATGCGGCTCAGTGTCTATCTTACTAAAATAAAAAATATGTGTCAAACGAAATAATAAATATTATATATAAATTAATATAAAAGTTTTGCTACGTCTGGAAGATCGATAATCATATCATTTGTAGCTCTAATCTTATATTTTTCAATATGCATAATTTCAGATGGTACCAAATAGATTCTCTTATCTTGCCATATAGTTTCGCATTCTTTTTCTAGTAACTTGTATGCGAAAATCTTATTAAATACATTAACAGACAATTCAACAATTACTGTTGTATTTAGTGGGTTTTTAAATAGCATATTTAAATCTTGCTTCAGTTTTGTAGCAACGTGCTCCTCACTATATACATAACCATCACCACCACAATATGGACATGGTTGCAACATAACATCGCCTATCATTGAATTAGATTTCTTTCTTGTAATTTCAACTAATCCAAGTGGCGTTATGTCAATAAGTGTTGTCTTAATTCTATCTTTTGCAAGCTCTTCTTTTAAAATCGCCATAACTTCATCAATTTGAGATTGCTTATCCATATCGATAAAGTCTACAACAATAATACCGCCTAGGTTTCTTAATCTTAATTGTCTTGCAATTTCCTTTGCAGCAATCTTGTTTGTTTCGAAAATAGTTTCACTCAATTGCTTTTGACCAACGTATTTTCCTGTGTTTACGTCGATTACTGTTAAGGCTTCTGTTCTATCAATTACTAAGTATGCACCGTTAGACATTTCCACTTTCTTTTTCAAAATGCTATCGATTTGTGAACTTAGGTTATATGCGTATACAACATTTTCGTTATGTGTATATAGTTTGAATAGATTTGGATTTTCTTCGCAAACGTGTGGGAATGCTGCTTTTAATTCATTGTAAACCTTTTCGTTATCTACAATGATTTCATCAACGTCGCTACGAAGCATGTCTCTTACAGCTCTTATTGCTAAAGATTCATCCTTGTAAATTAAAGCTGGAGCGCTTTTATGAATAAAAGCGTCTTGAATTTTAGCCCACTTATCTTCTAGCTCTTCAGTATCTTGTAGAATTTCTTCTTTAGAGCAATCTGTTGATTGAGTTCTTAAGATATATCCGTGACCTTTCTTTCTGATACTTTCTACATAATTCACAAGGTCGTTTACTTGCTCTGTATTTTGTAACTTTCTAGAAACGCCAACATAATCTATTTGAGGCATCAAGATTAAACCTCTTGAAGGTAGAGATATATTCATTGAAATTCTTGCGCCTTTATTACCAAATTGATCTTTAACTACTTGAACTAGGATTTCATCGCCAACTTTAACATTAAGCTTATTGTTTTGAGGATCTTTTTGAACACAACCGTCCCCATCAACCATATCCCCAGAATATAAGAAAGCATTCTTTTCAAGGCCAATATTTACAAAGGCTGATTCCATACCTGGTAATACATTCATTACCTTGCCTTTATAGATATTTCCTACTATTCTTCCTGTACTTTCTCTTTCAACCCAAAACTCTACTAATTTGCCATCTTCAACGATGCAAACACGAGTGTTGGCTGGGTGACATGCAATAATAATTTGCTTCATAGTTTTAGATAATCATCTACTCCAATTAGTTTGTCTTCTAGTTGAACGAACTGCGCTAAACGCGTAATATCGTTCATTGTCGTGTCAATATTATACACTTTAATTAAATGCTTTACAAAAGAATCGATTCTCAAATTTGTATTTCCTGTTGCACTTCGAATCCAAAGATTTTTCCCATCAACGAAAATACTATATAACATAGAACGTACGTCCTTTTGAATAATCTCACCTTTTTTATTTAGGTCAATCACATATTCATTTTCATCCATTATATCTTCAATCTCAACAGGCACCACATTCTTGCATTTGATTAAAAAATCACTTGCAACAACGTTACCTGCAAGGTTTGGATTCTTTGGTTTTGCAACAGCTGTCACACCTCTTAAATCTTGAGGAACATTCTCGTTAAATCTTTCTAAGAATTCTTCCGCTGAAATGCCATTGCAATCAACCGCATAATATTCAGCAACAGATTGAGTTCCAAGAGGAATTGGAGTTGTTGCATATGTTAACATATGCTTTACGAAACCTTGAGAATAATTTACGTCTATTTTTGCACGCTTAAGAGTTCTATGCAACACATCCATTGTGTCTAAGTGTGACACATATGCAAAATCGCCTGCTTTTACATGCTTAACAACTATAATCATTAAAAGCACCTCCCAAGTTTTGCAGCTCCGCAACCGTTACATTTACCCATACAATTTGGAGTTGTCACACCTTCGTATGCTAGGTGCTTTTCCTTTAGAAGATATGCCTTTGTCACACCATTATCTATAACATCCCATGGCAATT
Source organism: Clostridia bacterium (assembly GCA_016287155.1). GTDB lineage: Bacteria > Bacillota > Clostridia > Christensenellales > UBA3700 > UBA3700. The sequence continues at coordinate 15,336 of JAEEWC010000026.1, forward strand.
CTTTATCTTCTGGAATTTCACCTGTATATTCATCTACGCTAATGCCACACTCTTTAAATGCTTCCATCCATTTATCAAAATCGAAGTTCTCACTCCAGCTATCAAATACGCATCCTTTTTCATATGCCTTTATAATAACTGGCATTAATCTAGCATCACCTCTTGCAAATGCGGCTTCTAAATAAGATGTCTTAGCATCGTGCCAATTGTATCTAACATTCTTCAATCTTAGAACTTCTTGAAGATGCTTTACACGTCTATCCATTTCTTCTAGAGAAATTTGCTTTTCCCATTGGAATGGAGTTAATGGTTTTGGAATAAATACAGATGTAGATACTGTTACATTTAACATCTTTGACGTTCCGCTCTTTTTATGTAACCACAAAACTTCTTTTGCGATATGAGCAATACCATCTAAATCTTCGTCCGTTTCTGTTGGAAGTCCAATCATGAAATATAATTTAACGTTTTTAACGTTATTCTTCATCGCACCTTCAATTGCTGATGTGATGTTAGCTTCAGATATATTCTTATTGATTACATTTCTTAATCGTTGTGTTCCAGCTTCTGGAGCGAATGTTAATGAAGCTCCATTTAGTTCTTCATAGATCTCAGCCTCAAACGAGTCCAATCTAAGCGATGGAACCGCAAGTTTAACCTTTCGCTTATCCGCTTCTATCTTTATTCTCTCAACGAGTTCTTTTAAGCCTGAATAGTCTGATGTAGATAAAGATGCTAAAGATAATTCTTCGTATCCTGTAGAATCCATTATCTTTTTAGCATAATCCACCAAAGTATCTACGCTTCTTTCTCTAATTGGTCTATAGTAGAAACAAGCTTGGCAAAATCTACAACCATTTGCACAGCCTCTAAATAATTCAATTGTTGATCTATCGTGAACGATTTGGCAGTTAGGAACTAATATCTTAGTTGGGAAATATGCTTCATCTAGATTCTTAACAATAGCTCTTTTAGCCTTATTATTAAATCTTGGCACATATAAGCCTTCAACTTTTTCTATTGCAATCTTTAAAAACTCTTCTTTTGTTAAGTGTTGTGGTTTTAATTCCTTATGCAATTCAACTAATTGTTTTAAATTAACTTCGCCATCTCCAATTAAAATTGCATCGAAAAATCCTGCATATGGCATTGGATTTACAGAGCAAGGACCACCTGCAACGATTAGTGGGAATTCTTCTCCTCTATCTTTTGCATAATATGGAATGTTTGCTAAATCAAACATATATGCAATATTTGTATATTGAAGTTCAAATTGTACAGAAAAACCTACAATGTCAAATTCTTTTAAATCTTTCTTTGTTTCTATAGAGAAAAGTGGCATCTTATGTTCTTTTAATAATTTTGCTAAATCCAAATCTGGAGCAAAACATCTTTCGCATACAACACCATCCATGTCATTTAACATGTGGTATAGAATTCTAATACCAATGTTAGACATACCAATTTCGTATTTATCACTAAAGCACATACAAACGCGCTCATCACAAGGCTTTTGCATATCTGGTAGGTTGAATTCACCACCAACATATCTTGCTGGTCTCTCAACTTGCAATAGGATATCTTTTAATTCATTTGTCATCATTATTTCATCGCCAAGCATGCAGCGCCCACAATACCTGCATTATTTTCTAAAACAGGACGTTTTACTTGTATGCCAGCTCCCATATTATTCTTTGTTATGAAGTTATTTAATTTTGTATCAATTAACTTAATAAAGCCATAACCTTCTTTAGCTACGCCACCACCTATAATAAATATCTCTGGTCTAAAGATTTGTGTTAAGTTAATTAATCCGCAAACAACATAATCTACATATTCGTCTACTAATTCTTTTGCAACCTTATCTCCCATCTTTGCTGCTTCAAAGCAAGTATGGGCTGAGGCCTTCTTATAGCTTGCTATAACGTCATTTAATTTACTTGAAGGATTTTGCTTAGCGACTATCTCTGTGCGTCTAGCAAGGCTCTTTGCTGAGGCGTATTGCTCCCAACAACCTTTATTTCCGCAATTACATTGTTCCCCATTATGCACAATTACCATATGACCGCATTCGCCACCCATACCATTAGTACCTCTAAATAGTTTCCCGTCCAAAATTATGCCAGAACCTATTCCTGTCCCTAATGTAATTAGAATCGCATTTTTAGAGTCTTTAGCGCCGCCAAATCGCCATTCAGATAACATAGCACAATTTGCATCATTACCTATTACTACATCCTTTTCAAAACGCTTCTTCATTATTGTTGAAAAATCCAAATCTTTCCAACCAAGGTTTACAGATAAAACAACATTACCATTATCGTTAACAATACCAGGAACGCCAACACCAATGCCCTCTACATTTTCGAGAGTCATTTCGTTTGCTTTTAATAATTTTTGAGTAACTGTATAAATCTCTTCAACTAAATCTACGGCATCTCTTGGCACTTTTGTTTTAAACGAATCGATAGCAATAACTCTTCCGAGTTTGCTAACTATTCCAACTTTAGTATTTGTACCACCAATATCTACGCCGATAAACATACTATTTTAAATTTACTACATTCAAAAGGTTTGCTAATTGATCTCTATGGTCAATAAAGTACATACCGCCATTAACTATAACGTTTTCTGGATTTTCGGCTCTTCTTACCATTAAGCCAACATCGTTTGCAATATATTCGCAAAGGCCATTAATTCTTGAAGAACCACCACATAATAAAATACCATTTGCTACAACTTCATCTACCATTGTTTCTGGAGTTTGAGAAAGAATTGATAAAATTGATGTACAAATCTTAGAAACATATGGTTCTAATGCCTTTTTGATTTCTGAAGAATGGATTTGAATTTGAGTTTGTGTTCCAGCACCGATTTCAGTTACAACTTCATTTACTGCAAAGTTTTCTGAATCAGATAAAGTAGCTAATTGCTTCTTTAATTTTTCAACTCTTTCTGGGGCTAGTCTAGAACGCTTCTCGTCTAAAAGATAATCCATGATTGCTTGGTTAAATGAATTACCGCCAATATTTAGAGAACATCCAGCAACAATACCTTGTCTATTTACAATAGCAACTTCCGTCTTAGATGCACCTATATCTACGATACATTGAGCTGTACCATCATTTAATCCTGCATAGATTGCAAGTGGAGATTCTAGTATAACTACTTCAGATACGCCTGCCATAGTTAAAACCTTTTCGATATCATGCTTTTCTGTATTTGTTAATCCACAAGATACACAAGCAATAACTTTAATCTTTGGTCTAAAGATAGATTCTCCTGCAATCTTATTTAAGAAAGCTCTGTACATAAGTACAGCTGCTCTTTCATGATAAATTGTTCCTTCTTTAATTGGGTAGATAGCTTGTTCGTTTGGACGTTGTTGACCTATATAGCTTGCAACGCCTCTTCCACATTCAATCAAATTAATCTTGTTATTTCTATTCTCAATAAATACTAAAGACGCATCTTTCAAAACAAAGCCTTTGCCTTGTTGAGAGATTGTCGTAAATTTACTACCGATGTCAATTACTAATTGAATGCTTCTCATGCTATTACTCCTAACTTTTTCAATTCTTCTTTTAATTTCTCTACAGGAAGTCCCACGATATTAGAATAACTACCCTCATATCCTTTTACCATGTCCCCATCTTGTATTCCATATGCGCCAGCTTTATCTAGTGGCTTTTTTTCATTCACGTACTTTAAAATCTCGTCTTCGCCAAGTTCTCTAAAGTGAATTCTTGATTCATCATAAAATACATGCTTTTGACCTTTATATGCTATGCATACTCCAGTGTACACAAAATGTGTTGTTCCACTCAATTGCTTTAATATATCTATTGCATTTTCTATTGTGTGTGGTTTCCCGAATAACTTACCGTTTAACCATACGATAGTATCTGCTGAGATTATTAAGGCATCTTTATATTTTTGATCCAAATTGTTTAATTTCTTTAGAGCTAGTTTTTCAACCAACTTTGTTGGATCTTCATCGTGTTCATTTTCGTTCACATCTTGAGGCATTATATCAAAAGTTGGAAATATTTCTTTTAATAACTCCTGCCTTCTTGGAGATTGTGAAGCTAATATTATTTGCATTATTTAGCGCCCCAAACATTTGATGGATTCTTTTTGAATTCAGCTTGCAAAATATCTTTTGCTTTATCTTTGTTTTCTTCCTTTTGAGAAGTAAGTCCGCTAAATGCGTACCAGAATGCTGATCTTTCCATCTCCTTTAGTTCTTTTAATTCCTTTGCTCTTTCAAAGTATGCTCTTGGCGTTCCAAACGTTAATAGCTTATCTTCGTATTTAATCTTTAAAGCATTATCATTTGTCGTTTCTGCTATAGCAACAATTTCCTTTGCAGCTTTCATAGATCCTAAATCTGCAGCTTTCTTATAGAATTCTAGTGCCTTTTTAGCATCTTCTTTGTTTATGGTTCCCAAAGCTTCGTTTGCTATAGCTGAACCTTCTTTTGCCATATTTTGCAAAACTTCTAATTGCTTTTCATCTTCTTTATATGCGATTCTTGCTAATTCAGCTTTTGCCTCATAAGAACCAAAGTCAACAGCTTGTTCATATTCAGCTTTAGCATTTTGTTCATCTTGGCCAACTCCATAATATGGGTCAGACAATTGTCCAAGCTTTAGCATAGAATCTTCATATCCTGCTTCTGATGCATAGCCATATAATTCAACGGCTTTATTGTAATCTTGATCAACCCCAAGACCATATTCAAAACACATAGCAGCAAAGTGGTTTGCTTCTTTAATGCCTGAATTTACTGCATCTCTACATAAATCAATAGCCTTTTTATAGTTTTGAGCGCATCCACATCCTGTTATATATGCATATGCTAAATTCAAAACTGCCTTTCTATATCCTGCATCGTATGCTCTTTGATAGTTCTCAAAACTCTTTTTATAGTCTTGATCGCATCCGATTGCGAAATCATAGCAATATCCTAAAGCAAAATATACAAGTGGATATCCACTCTTTGCGGCATCACTCAATAGAGTGAATGCTTTTTTATTGTCCTTTTTATCTAAGCATCTAATTGCTAAAGCATATTGTGCTGGAGCATATCCGCCCTTTGATGCTTCCTCAAATAGAGTTGTTATCTTTTGTTGCATATCATTTGCAGCTTTTTTATCGTTCTCATCTTCGCTCTTCGAAAGCTTTGATGCTTCTTTGCTTAAGATTAAGGCTTGTTCATACTTTGCTGGCACAAAGTTGTTTTGAGATGCTTTCTCAACATATTGAAGAGCCATCTTTTCATCCTTCTCTACGCCATACAATCCTTTTCTATAGATAAAGCCTAGAGCACATGCTGCATAATTATCTCCAAGGTCGTTTGCCTTGTTGAAATATGTTATTACCTTTTCGTCTGTTTTCTCGACTCCAAGGCCCATCGCATAAGTGTAAGCTAAATAAGAATAAGCATCAGCACTATCTTGCTTTGCTGCTCTTACGAAATAGTTATGGGCAAGTTTGAAGTCTTTTTCAACTCCCATCCCATACAAATAAATGCGGCCTAGTTTAACTAAGGCCTCAACGCTTCCTTGCTCAGCTTCGTATTCGATGTTCTTAATTCCCATAATTCACCCTTAAAATATTACGAGTTTATTTTATCACGCGCGAATAATAAAATCAATGCAACGAAAAAGAGGATGCTTGTGCATCCTCTTTCCACCCCTTATCCTATACAAATTATAAAATTTGTAAGTTCTTCTTGTATGCTCTCTTGAACTCAGCAACACTTGTTAAAGCATCTTTGATTTCAAGTGAATAGTCGCCTTCACCTTCAACCTTCATAATTACGCTATCGCCTAATACATCACAAAGGATTGTTGATACGCAACCACTCATACTTCTATCTAAGCTTTCTGCAATTCTTACGATTACGCCAATCTTCATAATTGCATCAACATCTTCTTGAGTTAACATATCTTTATACTTCATTAATTCAACCATATTGATTTCGCCTCTTCTATGAAGTGAAGCAACAAAGGCACTCATAACTAAGTCTTTATGAGAAATTCCGTATAAGTTACTATTCAAAATGATGTAAGCAGAATGGAATTGGTGTTCATAGTACTTAATTCTTGTACCAGTATCATGTAATAAAGCTGCAACTCTTAATACTTTGACATATTGTCTTGGTAGTTTGTGCAATACTTTTAATTGCTTGTAAAGTTGCATAGATAATTCATAAACATGCTCAGCATGTTGGATGTTTGCATTGAAGAAGTTTAATAATGAATAAACGCTATGTCCTACAACGTCATTGATTGGTCTTTCATTTGTTGAAGGAACTGCATATTTGAACATAGCACCTTCTCTTAAACCACAACCAGAAATAACGATTTCATCAAATGTGCACTTCTTAATAATAGCGCTAACTACAGATAGAGCTGCTGGGAAGATATCTGCACGAACAGAAGATAAACCTTTGATCTTCATTGTGCTAGATAATTCTAGTGTTCTAATGTTGTTGTAGATGCTATCGAATTCTTGAGCTGGGATTTGATAGTTGTGAGCCATTGATAGAGGATATTTCTTTAACATTCTTGAAATCTTACCAATGTTTCTGAATGAACCACCAACACCAATTAATTTAGTATCTGGAGCAATTTCTTTTAGCCATGGCAATTGTTCCAATTGCTTTAGAACATATTCTTCCATAGCCTTAGATCTTTCTAGTGGGTTTGCTCCTTCGTTTTTGAACATATCTGTAATTACTACAGCACCTAGTGGCAATGTAGCAAATTGTAACAAGTTCTTTCTGTTGTAGTAGATAAATTGAGTACTACCACCACCGATATCTACGATTAAACCTCTTGGGATATCTAAAGAGTTAATAACGCCTTGGTATACAAGTTTTGCTTCTTCTTCGTATTCCAAAACTTTTAATTTAATTCCTGTGCTTGATTCAATCTCATCTAAGAATCCTCTTTGATTCTTAGCTTTTCTGATAGCTTCAGTAGCATAGGCATAAATTCTCTCGATTTTGTTTGCATCACAAAGTCTTGAGAACATCTTTAATGTCTTAACTGTTTGCGCTATTCTTGCAGGTTGGATAAAGCCATCTTCTTCCATGTCTTGGGCAAGTCTTAATGTTTCTTTTAACTGATCCTCAACTTGGAAAAATCCGTTCTCTAAAATGTCTACGATAACTAGACGAGCTGAATTTGAACCAACATCAATAATTGCAATTTTTTCCATATTCTTCCTTCGTAACTTAATTATAAATTAATCTTGCAAAATCTATTTTAACATACAAAACAAATATTGTCCATACTCGTATTTTGACACGAGTATCGATTTTTTGCCTGTATTTCACAGTTTTTTGCAAAATTGTAAATTAATTTTTTCCCTTCAAATTTTCCGCGAACTTTATCAAATAATCTTTAATTGTATCCATTACTTTGTAGTAATCGTTTATGTCTTTCATTAGCCAAGGATCTGGGATAAAAACATCCTCTCCAACAGCAATTTCAGACAAAGTTTTAAACTTTTTCTTAAATTGCAATGGGACAAACACCTTGTTTGCATTGTTCATTCCAATGATTAAATCTGCCTCTTTAAAATCCTTCCATGCGAACCACTTAAATCTTGGTTGATGCGCATATATTTCCTCATCAGAAAAGCCTTCTCTTCTTAAAGCTAAAACGGCTTTTGGATGAATCGCAAAAGATTGATTTAAAACGGCTGCAGAAGAAACTTTCTCTATTGATAGAGAAAGCTTTTCATCTTCTTTAACCATTCTTCTAAACAAATATTCGCAATAAGGACTTCTGCAAATATTTGATGAACATACAAATAATATCTTCATTATTTAGCGTATTCCTCAAGATCTTTAATCATATCGTCAAACATACTTTGGATTAAAGCTTCATCACGAGCTGAACATTTCTCTGCGATACAGAACTTCATGTCTGAACCTTTTGTTACGCAAGTGAATTGGATGTATGGTTTATACTTTACAGCACCTGTAATAAAGCAGTCATATAATTCACAACCATCGAAGTTAACTACTTCGCTCTTAACGATTCCCAAATTGCTCATTTGGATTAGTGGATTTTCATACCCTAATTTAATTGCAAATGTTGCAATGCAATCCAACCAGAATAACTTATATGCCAAATCTAAAAGTGGGATACCATATAGTCCAGCTACATCATCATTCTTTTGCTTAGTAGTTTGCTCTACAACTCTTTTTAAAGTTTCTTTGAAACTTTCACCAACACCATTTTCTAATTTACATGGCATAAATGCTGTCATATTTGTACAGCCAACTGTTCC
>JAEEWC010000027.1 GCA_016287155.1 Clostridia bacterium
ACTAGGTTATGGTGATATGTTATTCGTAACACCATATGATACAGAACCTCATCGTATTCAAGGTGCATTCATTGAAACACAAAACTTGCTTGAAATGATTCAATACATTAAAGATAACAATGATGCATACTTCGATGAAGATGCTGAGAAAATTATTATGGCAGAGCCAAAGAACGAACAAAATGAGCAAATGTCTATGGATCTTGATGGTGCAGGTCCAAAGAATAAGGGCATTGATCCTCAATTTATCGATGCTTTAGAGCTTTGCATTAAATTCCAAAGAGTTTCTACATCATTCTTGCAAATGAAGCTTTCTGTCGGATTCCCAAGGGCATCAAAGATTGTCAATTGGATGGAAGAAAGTGGCTATATACAAGTTGATGGAAATAAAAAGATAATTATCGCTACGCAAGCAGACGTTGATAAATTGCGCAGTGGTGGCGAGGAAGAATAATGAATTTACCTACAAAAATAACGACTATTCGTCTAGCAATGATTCCCGTAATCATTGCATCATTTTGTTTAGAAGATGCATTGCCACAATATCCACACATATTCTTATGTACGGCAATCCTTTTCTTTATTGCATCTATGACTGACTTTGTAGATGGTTACATCGCAAGAAAGTATAAGATGGTAACAACACTTGGAAAATTTTTAGATCCAATTGCAGATAAAGTACTTGTAGTAACAGGCCTTGTTATTGGCGTTGCTGATACAGCTCGTGTTGGAATCCCATATGTCATGATAGTAGCAACAGTGCTAATCTTGACTCGTGAGTTCGCTATAAGCTTATTTAGACAAATTGCAGCATCTAAGAATGTAATTCTTGCAGCAGGGCAATCTGGCAAATATAAGACAACATTTACAATGGCGTCTTTAAATGCTTTATTGTTCGTACCAGCATACAAACTACCAGGAGATGCAGCTTATGTTACATCAAGAGTATTTTGGTGGTTATTTGCCGTATTTGGCGTAGCTGCTGTATTTTTAACTGTATATTCAGCTATCGAATACGTTTTAAAGAACAAAATCGTATTTAGAGATTCAAAGACTTCAGTTGAAGTTATTCAAGAAGAAGATGTTGAATTCCCAGATGAAAAGATTATTGAAGCACTTGAATGGTGTAAGGCTAACAATAGTGTAGATGTTCTACCTATGCAAAGAGATTTGGGTCTAACTACAGCAAGAGCTTTAAGAATTAGAGTTTGGCTTGAGATTATGAATTTCATCAAAATTGAGAACAATCAAAGAGTCTTAGATATAACAGATGAAGAAATCGAAAAGATTAAAGCTCGTAAAGAAGAATATTATTCAAAATTAGGTAAGAAATGAAGATAGGAACAGTTTCGCTAGGATGCGATAAAAATAGAATAGATACAGAAAACATGCTTGCATATCTATCTGAGGATGGTTTTGAATTAACTCAATCTCCAGAAGATGCAGACATTATTATCGTAAACACTTGCGCTTTTATTGAAAGTGCTAAAACTGAATCCATTGATACTATATTTGAAATGGCTGAGTACAAGAAAACAGGTAAGTGCAAATACTTAGTTGTAACAGGCTGCTTGTCTCAAAGATATATGAAAGAACTATACGATCAAATGCCAGAGGTTGATTTGTTTGTTGGTACTGCTTCATATAACAAATTGCCTCAATATATCAAAGAGATGGTGAAGACAAATTCTCGTAATTATTATGAAAATGATATTAACGAAAGATATTTCTCTAAAAAGAGAGTTTTAACAACACCTCAACACTTTGCATATGTAAAGATTGCAGAGGGCTGTGATAACCACTGCACATACTGTGCAATTCCAGCAATTAGAGGTAAATTTACATCAAGAACAATTGAAGATATTGTAGACGAAGTTAATGACTTAGTTAATAACTATGGAGTCCAAGAAATCGTGCTTGTAGCGCAAGATGTCTCGAAATTCGGACAAGATATATACGGAAATAAAAAACTTATTGACTTATTAAAAAATCTATGTAAAACTAATGTTGCTTGGATAAGATTATTATATCTATATCCAGAGAATATAACAGATGAACTTTTAGATTTTATGGCAA
>JAEEWC010000028.1 GCA_016287155.1 Clostridia bacterium
AAGAGTATTTATTAGAGATAGATTAAATGCAAGATATGTAACAAGCGAAGAAATTGGAGAATTATGCGACTTTGCATCTATTGATGTATCATTTATATCTTTAACTTATATACTTGAAAATGTATCTAAGTTACTTAAAGAGAATGGGGAGATAATAGCCCTAATTAAACCGCAATTTGAAGTAGGTAAGAAATATCTATCTAAACGCGGTATAGTACAGTCTCAACAAATCATAGATAAAACCATTGAAAATATCAAAATTTTTGCTAAATCTATTGGCCTTGAACCTATAAGCGTTACAAACGCTCCAATAAAGCCAGATAAGAACAAGGAATATTTAATTCTGTTAAAAAAACTATTTTAGCCAAATTTTATTTACTTTTTGACACCCTATAGACACGTATATTATTAAAGAATAAAATACGAAATGAACAAATTTTTTAATGTTGAGGGGATTTATTATTTATGAAAAAGACAATATCATGTCTATTAGTCGTATTTCTTTTATGTTCATTAGTAGTTGCGCTATTTGCATGTGACGCTGACGAACTAAAGAAATTGACTTACATTGATGAAAATGGCAACGAAGTTCGCATTAACATCGAAAAGACCTCTAATGTAGACGAAGTATCTCAGTCTTTACTAGCTTTAGGAGAAAAGCCTATAGATAGATCTAAACTAACTTCGCTATTATTTACTTTAACTGGAAGTGCAGGAATGAGTGGAACTCAAGATGACATTCCTTTTGAATTTGGATTAAGTGGAACATCAGAATTTGGAATTAATTTAGGACAAGACCCTAAAACGACAACATTTTTAGATTTTTTAGAAGCTATGGATTTATATTACCTTACAGATGTAAAAGGTACAATTCCAAAGAATTTCCTATTTAAAGTTGATGAAGAGGGCGATGATGGCAAAGTAGATTTCCTTGATCAAAGAGAATGCAATATCTCAGCTAATTTCTTCTTTAACAAATTCGTATTCTACGCCAAAGCCTCTATGTCAGATATGTTAACAAAATATGCTAAAAAATATTATTATGGCATTGAGAAAATTAAAGACAACTATGGATATATAGCATTTGGCACATTTACTTCAATGATTGAAGGCTTTATCAATATGGATAATGCTACAGAAATTTTAAAAGTTGTTAGATCTTCAGATTCATACATTAATACATCAATTAAGATTCTACAAATCGAAGATAAATTAGAAAAAGTTGAAGGAGATGAATCTAACGCATCTATAAAAGCAAGATTATATCCACAAGTAAAGGAATGCGTTAAAGCATTTAACGTTCAAATTATCAAAACAAAGGGTAGTAAATTTACTATTTCTTTCCATTTAACAAAAGCAGCGGTTGAGTATATGGCAACTTTAATACCACTAACAGCTTCTTATTTAGAAGGATATGATGGGGATTCATATTTTGAATTAACAATGGACGCTAAAAACATGATTGATGCAGAATTAGTATATGATATTACTGATGTGTTAACATTCTTAGCAGGCAAATTAGAGACAGATAGTTCAGTTAAAATCAATACAGCTTATGCTAATGGTGTTGCAACAGTAACTGCAGATAAAAAGATTCCTAAGATGGCAAATGACGACATTCCAAACGCAAAAGAAATTAATGTAATTGATCTTTTAGGATTAATTCCACCAGTTTATAAACTAATTAGTAACTTAACTGCTTAATTAATTAAAATACGATGAAGATTGGGTCATGAATAATGGCCCAATTATTTTTTACAAAATTTTGTTTAAAATTATATTTTAATAATATTCACAATAGTGTATAATTATGAATATGAAAATCGGTATTTATTCTAATTTATACAAAGACGTAGACGCTAAAGCTGCTATAGCATTAATGGAAATCCTAAATAAAAAGGGTATTTCTTATTCAATTTCTACAAATATTGAAACTTCTATAATTAAAAATGCTATTCCTTTAAACGATTTATCTAAAGATTCAGATGTTGTTATCGCATTTGGTGGCGATGGCACAATGCTTAATGTCATCTCATATATCGATGATAAAGCAATCCCAATATTGGGTGTAAATTTAGGTAAGATTGGTTTCTTAACAGAAATAGACAAGAATGGATTAAAAAAGGCTGTAGAAGCACTAGAAAAGGGCGAATACTCAATCGAAACAAGATCTCTTGTTCGTGCTCAAGTACCTACTGGAGAAAAATTCTATGCATTAAATGAAGCAATCTTGACTTCGTCAAAATCTCAAGTTTCTTCAATTAAAATCAACATAGACAATTCATATACAGCAACAGTTAGAGGAGATGGTGTTATCGTATCTACACCAACAGGTTCTACTGCATACTCACTTGCATGCAACGGTCCTATCTTAGCTCCATCTGTTCAAGCCTTTATTGTTAATACAATATGTCCACATTCACTTCATTCTGTACCAATGGTAGTAGAGGATACATCAGAAATCGTTCTATCTTCACAATCAAGCAAAATGAAGCTTGTTATTGATGGTAAGGATAGATATGAATTTGACGGCGATGCTGAAGTTAAGATGAGAAAGGCAAGTTTTAATGCATCTTTCATTAGATTAAATAAACAAAACTTTTATCAAAAATTATTACAAAAACTAAGTTTTTGGGGAGATTAATATATGAATCGTAGACAAAACGCAATTATTGAAATAATTACGAAATACGAAATTGAAAAACAAGAGGAATTAGTAGATAAGTTAGTAGAACTAGGCTTTACAGCAACACAAGCTACCGTATCAAGAGATATCAAACAACTTGGCCTTGTAAAGATGCATGGTACAAAGAAAAAGTTCAGATATACTCAAGTAAAATACACAACAGATGGTATTTCAGTTAAATTCGGTAACTTATTCAAAGAATCTGTATTATCAATTCAAACAGCAGGCAATATGATAGTAATTCGTACCGTTACAGGTGGTGCTAATTCAGCTGCTGCATTCTTAGATAAGCAAGAATTTGAACAAATCCTTGGCACAATCGCTGGTGACGATTGTATCTTTGCCGTAGCTTCAACACAAGAAGCTGCAACAGAAATTGCAAGAACATTAAAGAGTTTCTTCTAATATGCTAACATCATTACAAATTAAAAACATCGCTATAATCGAATCGCTTGAAATAAACTTTGAGAAGGGTTTAAACGTTCTTAGCGGCGAAACTGGTGCAGGTAAGTCAATTATTATTGACTCTCTAAATTTTGTGCTAGGAAAGCGCGCAGATAAGACACTTATCTCATATGGCAAAGATCAAGCGCAAGTTACAGCATTTTTTAATATTGATGATTGTCAAAAAGCAAAAGATATACTTGAAGAATATGGTATCGATTTAGAAGATGAATTAATGCTAAAGAGAACTATGACACTTGATGGCAAAAATACATGCCATATAAATGGTCAAAAAGTTACTCTTCAAATGTTAAAAGAATTAACAGAATCTCTAGTTAATATCTATGGTCAAAATGATACTCAATTTATAATGAATCCAAAATCTCATTTGGAAGTTTTAGATGCATATGGCCATGATAAAATAGATTCTCAAAAGCAAAAATTAGCAAAAATACTCGAAGAGTATAAAGAAACACAAAGAAAAATTAAAGAATTCGGATCTTCTCAAGATATCGCAAAGAATATCGATTTATACGAATTCCAAATAAGAGAAATTGAAGAAGCAAATATTCAAGATAACGAAGAAGAGGAGCTTGTCGCTCTTCGTCATAAGATGAATAATTCTCAAGCATATGTATCTGCGCTGTCATCAGCACACGAACTTTTAAATGGTTATCAAGATACAAATGCAATTACTATGATTTCTCAATCTATCCAACAAATTAAACATCAAGCTGATTCAGATAAAAATATTGATGAATTAATGCAAAGATTGGAATCAACAAAGATTGAATTAAAAGATATCGCTGAAACTTTAGACGATATGGCTCAAAGTTTTGATTTTTCTCCTCAAGATTTGCAAAGAGTTGAAGAAAGAATATCTTTAATTCGTTTAATTAAGAGAAAATATGGAGATACAGTAGAGAAGGTAAATGATTATCTTCAATCTATAAAAGAAAAATACGATTTCTTACAAAATGGTGAAGAAGCACTAAAGGATTTAGAAATCGATTTAGAAAATCTAGAGAAAGATTACTACAAGGCTGCTACAACGCTTACTGATACGAGAAAAGCGGTAGCTAAGGAATTATCTCAAAAGATAGAAAAAGAACTTGCTGAACTTGGTATTAAGAACGCAAGGTTTGAAGCAAAGTTTGAAGAAATACCACAAAGTGGTATATATACAGATGAAATGGAATTCTTGTTCTCAGCAAATATTGGTCAACCATTACGTGAGTTAACAAAGATTATCTCAGGTGGTGAATTATCTAGATTCATGTTAGCTCTAAAGAACACAATTACAAATCTAGATGGTATAGACACTATGGTATTTGATGAAATAGATACGGGAATATCTGGAAATATTGCAGATATAGTAGCTCAAAAGCTATATAAGATATCTAAAAATAGACAAGTTTTAGCAATTACACACCTTCCTCAATTAGCTTCTATGGCTGATGCTAACTACTTAATCGAAAAGAAGGTTGTAAACAACAATACACAAACTGAAGTAACTAAACTTGAAGGTGAAGATTTAATTACTGAACTTTTAAGATTAATTGGCGGCACAAATACAAAGGAATTTGGTCGTCCTCATGCTCAAGAAATGAAAGAGTATGCTAACAAAGTAAAAAACAATTTATAAGATATAAGGAGTATAGAAAATGTCATTATCTTACGTAGATCCATTAACAACAAGATATGCAACAAAACCAATGCTTGAACAATTCTCAGAAGAAACTCGTATGATTCTATGGAGAAAACTATGGGTTGCTTTAGCTGAAAGCGAAAAAGAATTAGGACTAAATATTACACAAGAACAAATCGATGAGCTTAAAGCTCATATCTACGACATCAACTTCGATGTTGCAAAGGAAAGAGAAAAGGTTTGCCGTCACGATGTTATGGCATATGTTTATGCTTATGGTAAACAATGTCCAAAGGCTGAACCAATCATCCACCTTGGCGCTACAAGCTGCTATGTTACAGATAATTCAGATGCAATTATTTATCATGATGCATTAGTTTTAGTAAAGAATAAGTTAATTAACGTTATGGATAAACTTGCTAAATTCGCTAAAGAATACGCAGGTCTTCCAACACTTGGATATACACACCTTCAACCAGCTCAATTAGTTACAGTTGGTAAGCGTGCAGCTCTTTGGTTACAAGATTTATTATTAGACTATGAAAATCTTGAATATCTAATCGCTAACACAAGATTACGTGGTGTAAAGGGAACTACTGGTACTCAAGCAAGTTTCTTAGAATTATTCGATGGAAATCACGCAAAAGTTAACGAATTAAACAAATTAGTTGTAAAGAAGATGGGATTTGATAAGACATTTGCTTTATCTGGTCAAACATATACAAGAAAGTATGATTACAACATTTTAGCTATGCTATCTCAAATCGCACAAAGTGCATATAAGTTCGCTAACGATGTAAGAATTCTTCAAAGCTTCAAGGAAATCGAAGAACCATTCGAAAAGAACCAAATCGGTTCATCAGCAATGGCTTACAAGAGAAATCCAATGCGTTCTGAAAGAATCTGTTCACTTGCTCGTTACACAATGAATCTACCAGGAAATGCTGCTCAAACAGCTGCTACACAATGGATGGAAAGAACTCTAGATGACTCAGCTAATCGTAGATTAGTTATGGCTCAAGCATTCTTATCTATCGATGCTATCCTAGAGATCTATATGAACGTTGTTGATGGTATGGTTGTATACGATAAGATTATCAATAAGCGTGTAATGGCAGAATTACCATTTATGTCTACAGAAGTTATCTTAATGGAATGTGTAAAGGCTGGCGGAGATAGACAATTCTTACACGAAAGAATCAGAGTTCACTCAATGGAAGCTGCTATGCAAGTTAAGAAAGAAGGTAAAGATAACGATTTAATCGAAAGAATAAAGGGAGATGAAGCTTTCGCTGCTATCAAAGATAGAATTGATTCAATCCTTGATCCAAAGAACTTCATCGGTAGAGCAAAGGAACAAACATTAGACTTCATTGAAGAGGAAATTAATCCTATTCTAAAGAAGAATGCAGCAGTTCTAGGTGCGCAAGGAGTCGTAAACGTCTAAAGCCAAAAAAATAAGCACCAAGCATAACGCTTAGTGCTTTCTGGCAGGGGAGACGCGACTCGAACACGCAACCGACGGTTTTGGAGACCGTAGCCCTACCATTGGGCCACTCCCCTAAGAGCATTATTATTATATATGGCAACATATTTAGTGTCAAGAAAAAAAGGAGAAATCTAATATAAAATGGAATACACATATAAATTAGGATTTTTAGGTGCAGGTAACATGGCAAAAGCCATCGCTCGTGGCATCATCAAATCAAATATTTTGAAAGCAAATGAAGTAATTATGTCTGATCCATTTGTTACAGGAGATGTAGCTGGAATCAATGTAATTAATGACAATAATGTAATTTTTAACGAATGTGAATATGTTTTACTTGCAGTAAAGCCTCAAGTTTTTTCAACTATTGTTGAAACTTTGAAGGAAACAAAGGTTAAGAATGTAATTTCTATTATGGCTGGCGTTAAGATGGCTAAGATTAAATCAATTATCCCAACAGCAAACGTAATTAGAATTATGCCAAACCTTCCTGCATCAGTTGGAGCTGGAATGGCAGGCATTGCTAAAGACAATGACGCCTCAAAAGAAGCTAACGAATTTGTAAAGCAAATATTTGCCTCAGTTGGGGATGCAATCTTCGTAAATGAGGCTGATTTGGACGCTGTTACAGCTATCTCAGGATCAGGCCCAGCTTACGTATACTATTTCATCCAATCTATGATTAAAGCTGGTGTTAAATATGGATTATCTGAAGAAGATTCAAAGAGATTAACACTACAAACATTTGTAGGTGCAGTTGAAATGGTTAAAAATTCTAACGATTCATTAGACATAATGATAGATAGAGTATGTTCAAAGGGCGGTACAACAATTCAAGCTATCGATACATTCAGAGGATATGATTTAGAATCTAAGATTATCGAAGGTATTGATAAATGCAAAAACCGTAGCGAGGAATTATCTAAATAATGAAAAAAGTAACGATTTACACAGATGGAGCATGTTCAGGTAATCCAGGTCCAGGCGGATGGGGCTGTGTACTTATGTACGGTAGCGCTAAAAAAGAAATGTCTGGAGCGGAGAAGGATACAACAAATAATAGAATGGAATTATTTGCTGCTATCTCAGCTTTACGTGCACTAAAAGAACCATGTGAAGTTGAATTATATTCTGATTCTGCTTATCTATGTAACGCTATTAACGAAGATTGGTTAACATTCTGGCAAACTCATTCTTGGAGAACAGCTAACAAAAAGGATGTTAAAAATGTAGATTTATGGGAAGAATTAATTAAATTAATGCAAACTCATAAGATTACTTTTATTAAAGTAAAAGGACACGCTGATAATGAATTTAACAATAGATGCGACCAATTGGCTACATCTGCAATACTAACTATCAAATAAATTTATAAAAGGGGAATAATTATGTGCCTAATAAGTAAGAAAGTATTTAAGACTATGTTCATGAGAAATCCTAACGCGACACATGAGCACGACAACGACCTTGATAATCCACAAAGAGATAAATTGATGGGTCCAAATTTTCCTGACTATGTTGCTACTAAAATTGAGACTCAAGAAAAGTTCGGAGCATTACCTTTTGAATTATTTACAATAACTTCAGAAGAAGGATTGAAATTAGTTGGAAGACTATATAGAAATCCAAAGAAAACAGATAAAACTGTTATTATGATTCACGGATATAATTCCTATGGAATTAGAGAATATTGTTATACAGGATTCAAGTATATTGAAGCTGGCTACAATCTATTCTTACCGGATAACCGTGCTTGCGGAGATAGTGAAGGTGTATATTGCACATTCGGTATTAAAGAATCTGAAGATCTAAAGCTTTGGATTGCTCAAGTTAATACATTATTCCCACAAGGAGAAATCATCCTACAAGGTACATCTTTAGGTGGTGCAACAGTATTATTACTATCTAATCAAGATATCCCAAAGAATGTTAAAGCTATTATTTCAGATTGTGCTTATTCTACAATGACAAAGGAATTCACATATCTTGCTAAATATTTAGCAAATCTTCCTGCATTCCCAGTACTAAATTTCGTAGAAATGTACTTCAAGAGATATGCTGGATGTGATTTTAAATCTCAAAGCCCATTAAAGAGCGTAGCTAAATCTAAATTACCAATCTTATTTATTCACGGCGAAGAAGATAGATTTATTCCAAAAGCTCAATGTCAAGAATTGTATGATGCATGTACATCAGAAAAAGAAATCCTATATGTACCAAAAGCTGGCCACGTAGGAGCTTATGTACAAGGTAAGGATACATATTATAATAAGACATTGAATTTCATGAAGAAATATTTAACTAAATAGTTAGTTAACAAACTCAATATTAGTCCAGTAGTTAGCGATAATTACTGGATTTTTTTTGCGACATTTATTACACATTTACTATGATATACTATAAATAATACAAAGGAATTACTTATGAATAAACAAGAAATCCAATATGAATTTAACATGAATTATTTAGAATTGTGTGATTATTTAAAAGCAAAGTATGGTACAATTAACGAACCTTTCTTTGTTAATGCTAATTGCAAGACTCCAAATAGAAATATCAAAAGGAGCAACGAAGGATTGTTTATTCATCACATTAAGGAAAATGAAGGAGCAGATTTAACAAAAACAGAAAACGCCAAATATTATGGATATGAATTTCAACAAGGAAATAATTTAGTATATTGTAATCTTCTTGAGCATTTAATTTTGCATTATAAAATTACTAATGAGTATTTTAGTTGTGAATCAGCAAAGAAAACAAAATCATTGCTAGGGATAGGCGGTCTAATTCAAATAATCTATGATTTAAACGATTTGTTTGACGGATACGATTACTCAAGAATTCAATATATCAAATCAAAAGAAATACTATCCGATAATTATTTTGATTATTTAAATCTTCTATGCGAATGCTACATTTTGAATGAAAATAAGGTTATAAATGAAATGTTTGAGATAATGAACAACGTTGAGGTTAACGATATAATCGGCAAAATTAATTTTGCCACAATTAAATTTTCGCAATATCCATATCGAGGCAGAACGCGAGAAGGAAATAATATTAAGAAAGATTTTTTAGAATTATTAAAACAAAAGAATATATCATTTAATTAATTCAAAAAGTCTTGTCGCAATAAGTTGATGATCAAGTTGGGTTAGATGTAAACCATCTGACCCAGTTTTTATTCCTTCATTTGAAACAAATAGACAATTATTGCGTTTTGCCATATCTTCATAATCTTTCAAAAAGTCTTTAGATTTAATATATGCATTGTCGAAGCCGTAAAAGGTGCTAGATTTAATTTCTTTAGGGCAAATGATAATTATCTTGATGTTTTTATCAATTTCGCGAATTTTGGCTATATATTTATCTTCAATTGCTTTTGCTGCATCTTTAGAGGTGAAATCAAAAAAGTCTTTCATATCGTTAGATCCAAGATAAATTACTACATAATCTAATGGTAGATAAGATTGCAAAGTAGATAAGAATACTTTTTCTCCATTTACATTTACAATACGAGTAGGGTCATCATTACAGATTGTTCTTGCACATTGGCCTTCTTCGTAAACTTTGTAGTTTTTCCCGAGTAATTTTTGCAAAACCATAGGGTAGCGAGTACGTCTAGAATAACGTATATGTTTGCCGCCTGGAACATATCCCCATGTATTAGAATCACCAAAACATAATATCTTTTTCATATTTAATATAATACACCAAAAATCAACGCTTAAAAATATCTTATCAATTTGTTTGCTTTATATTTGAATACCTTATACAATTATATAGAACGAATTTTATATTATATATAAATTTTGAAGGAGAAATAACATGGGCGTAGAACCCTTAGATATTGTCAAAGCAGTCTTAATGCTTATTGCAGGGTTAGGAACATTCCTAATCGGCCTTAAGGTCATGGGTGAAAACTTAGAAACATTAGCCGGTGACCGTTTAAAAGTTTTTTTCACAAAAATCAGCGACAATAGATTATTAGGAATTGCTACTGGTGCAGTAACTACTGTATTAACACAATCATCTAC
>JAEEWC010000029.1 GCA_016287155.1 Clostridia bacterium
ATGCAAAAGCCAGTATCGACTATTAAGCCTACATTCGAATTCCCTTATGTTCAAATTCTAACAAGGCATTTACTTGAAGTTAAGAATCTTGAAATTGGATACGATGGAAGACCTATTCTACCTCCTATTAATCTTTCTATGACTTCAGATACAAAGATGTGGGTTAGAGGTACAAATGGTCTTGGGAAAACTACTCTTTTAAAGACACTAATGCACAAGCTTCCTGCAATCTCAGGAACTTTTGATTTCCATCTTCAAACGAAGATAAATTATGTTGAACAAGATTTGGAATTTAGAACAAGTAATATTTCCGCAACAACATTTATGAATGAAATGTTCCCAAGAATGAATGCTAAAGAAATTAGAAATGAATTAGCAAAGGTTGGACTTCGTGGCGAACTTGCAACAAAACCTGTATGTAATCTATCTGGTGGTGAACAAGTAAAGATTAAGCTTTGTGCTATTATGCAAAAATCTTCAAATCTACTTATTCTAGACGAGCCTACCAACCATCTAGACGTAAATGCTAAAGACGCTTTATTTGATGCTCTACAAGACTATAAGGGCGCTATACTTCTTGTTACTCACGAACCTCAATATGCAAATAGAATTTGCACAGACATATTTGATATTAAATTTTAGCACTATTTGCTAAAAAAGATAACGTCTTAAAATCGTATGAAATGCTAATATTAAATGAGAAAAATGATTAACCTGTAATTAGATTATTTAAATATCTTGTTGTTCTTTCTTTATTACCAGTTTCAACTTGAATAGTTAAAACATCGCCAACTACAACAATAGTTTCACCATCTGGAACTATCTTTTCTTCCCCTCTTTGAATACTTACAACAAGAGAGTCAATTGGCCATAAAATATCCGAAATCTTTTTACCAGAAATGAAAGCTCCTTCTACAACAACTACATCAATATCTTCCATTTCAATTTTGTTGTATTTAGCAAATATTTTCTTTAATCTTTCTAACATAGAATCATAAAGTGGTTTTGAGCCAAACACCTCAGCAATTAAGAATGCTGTAATAATTGCAATCATTGGAGGTAAGAATCTAGCATCGTAGTTAGATAACTCTACAATTAAAACAATGGCTGTCAATGGAGCTCTAACTGATGCCCCAAAGAATGTTGTCATACCAATACATACTATAGAAATATAGTATTTTGGGTCTAAAACGCCAATGGCAATACCTATATCTCCAACAATTCCACCAATCAAAGCACCTATAGATAACATAGGAATAAATAGACCACCAGTTGCTCCTGAATTATAGCAAAGAAGTATCAAACAGAATTTAACAACAAGTATCAACAAAATCATCCAAGTAGATAGGCTTCTTTGTGTAATTGTTAAGATTAAATCATGGCCAGAATAATTAACTTGGCTAAAAAATACACCAGTCAATCCTACGATTATAAATACTACTAATAATCGTAACCAATATGGGAATGTCTTTTCTTGTTTATCTGCACCCCTTTGAGAGTGGATAAGAAGATAGTTAAATATGATAGCTGCAAT
This sequence comes from Clostridia bacterium, assembly GCA_016287155.1. Classification (GTDB taxonomy): domain Bacteria; phylum Bacillota; class Clostridia; order Christensenellales; family UBA3700; genus UBA3700. The sequence continues at coordinate 1,535 of JAEEWC010000029.1, forward strand.
ACCGCAACTAATACCAACAGATATTAATACTAATATCTCTTTGTAAGTTACTGCTTCAAATGATCCAAAATCAAAGTATGAAGAATCTGCATTCCAAAGACCAGTTACATTTCCCATTACTCTATATGTTATAAAGCCGAAAATGATAGAAACAACCGTAGATAATAGCAAAACTGGAGAGAATCTTCTATGCCCTTCTTCTAGCACGAAAACAAGGCCAGATAAAGGCGCGGCAAAGGCAACAGCAAAACCCGCCCCTGCGCCAGCAGATATTACATATCTTTGCCATGCAAGTTTAGATTTAAATATATTTGAAATTGCTTGAGAAGATGAAGCACCAAGAGTTACAGATGGACCTTCTGCACCAACTGGCAATCCAGCAAAGAAACTTATTGCTGAACCCACTAACGACCCAACAACCATTTTTAATGGTTTAAAGCCAACCATACCTCTCATCATACCTTCTGTTTGTGGGATACCGCTTCCTCTTGTCTCTGGAGCCCATTTATGAAGATATGCCATTGCAATTGCTAAAATACCTAATACTAATAACAGTAATGGTAAAAATGCTAAGTGCTCTCCTACTAATCCATATATAGTTTTAGAATATTCAACTAATTTTCTAACACCAAAATTGAAGAAGCCAACAAATAGCCCAACTACGATTCCAGATAAACCGCATAAACCAACTACTGGCAAAATTATCTCTGTAATATTTTTGCCTAAGTATTTTAATTGAGCTTTAATTTTTTGCAATCTTGCTTCTGACATTGCTTCTCCTAAAAATATATATCGATTTTATATAAATAATATATAAATGTCAAACACCTAAAATAATTAGGCTGATAAAACTTTACGTCTTACCAGCCTAGCTTTCTTAGCTTTAGTTATAATTAACTATTTCTTATTTGTTTAATAACTTAGCGAAATACTTAATTGTTCTAACCATTTGTGATGTATAAGAATTTTCATTATCATACCAAGAAACAACTTGAACTTGAGTCTTGTCACCCATTGGGATAACCATTGTTTGAGTAGCATCAAATAATGAACCGAATCTCATACCGATAACGTCTGAAGAAACTAATTGTTCTTCTGTATATCCGAATGATTCTGTAGCAGCAGCCTTCATAGCAGCGTTGATATCATCCTTTGTTACAGCCTTGTTTACAACAGCAACTAAGATTGTTGTAGAACCTGTAGGAGTTGGAACTCTTTGTGCAGAACCGATTAACTTACCATTTAATTCTGGGATAACTAAACCGATAGCCTTAGCAGCACCTGTTGAGTTTGGAACGATGTTGATAGCACCAGCTCTTGATCTTCTTAAATCACCCTTTCTTTGTGGGCCATCTAGGATCATTTGGTCTCCTGTATAAGCATGAACTGTTGTCATGATACCAGCTTCGATTGGAGCTAGATCATTTAAAGCCTTAGCCATTGGAGCTAAGCAGTTTGTTGTACAAGAAGCAGCAGAAATGATGTTGTCATCCTTTGTTAATGTTGTGTGGTTAACGTTGTAAACGATTGTAGGAAGATCGTTACCAGCTGGAGCTGAAATAACAACTTTCTTAGCACCAGCATCGATATGAGCTTGTGCCTTAGCCTTAGATGTATAGAAACCTGTACATTCTAAAACAACGTCTACATCTAGAGCCTTCCATGGAAGTTCAGCAGCCTTAGCCTTAGCGTAGATTGTGATCTTCTTTCCATCAACTACGATGTATCCATCTTCTTTTACTGTTCCATCTTCGTTAAGAACAGCTTCGCAAGATTCAACTGTGTGTCCCATGTTTACATAGTTACCTTGTGTTGAATCGTACTTTAATAAGTGTGCTAACATTTTTGGGCTTGTTAAATCGTTGATAGCAACAATTTCAAAACCTTCAGCACCAAACATTTGTCTGAATGCTAAACGACCGATACGTCCAAAACCATTAATTGCAACTCTTACATTTGCCATAATAATATGTCCTCC
>JAEEWC010000030.1 GCA_016287155.1 Clostridia bacterium
CTTTGCTTGAGTAGATACTGAAATCTTATCCAAAAGCTTTTGAATTTCTTTTGCTCTCTTTATAACGTTTTGTGGAAGTCCAGCAAGTTTAGCTACTTCTACACCAAAGCTCTTATTTGTTCCGCCTTGCATAATCTTATGTAAGAACACAACGCCCTTATCTTTTTCACATGCAAGAACTTTATAGTTCTTAACGCCGGCAAGAAGCAATTCTAATTCTGTTAATTCGTGATAGTGAGTCGAGAATAGAGTTCTACACTTAATGCGTTGTGAAATATCTTCAATTACTGCTCTAGCTATAGCTAGACCGTCAAATGTAGACGTTCCACGACCGATTTCATCAAGGATAAGCAAAGACTTGAATGTTGCATTTTGAAGGATTGTAGCAACCTCTAGCATCTCCACCATAAATGTAGATTGTCCAAAGGCTAAATCATCTGATGCCCCAATTCTTGTAAATACTCTATCTGTTATTGCTATCTCTGCACTCTTTGCAGGAACAAATGAACCCATATGAGCCATGATAGTAATTAAGGCAACTTGTCTCATATATGTAGATTTACCACTCATATTAGGACCAGTTATAATCATAGTTCTATTTTGAGTGTTATCTAAAAGCGTATTGTTTGGAACGAATCCGTCCTTTACAATCTCCTCTACTACTGGATGACGACCATCTTTTATATCAATTTTATCGACGCTATCATTTATGATAGGTCTTACATATTTGTTCTTTATAGCAACCTTTGCTAAAGACAATAAAGAATCTAGAGTTGCTATAGATTTAGATATCTCAAGAAGTGTTGGTACTCTATCTTGAACGCATTGCTTTATTTGTTCAAATAGATCTTGCTCTAAATTTACTGCATTATCTTGTGCAGATAAAAGCTTTGTTTCGATTTCTTTTAACTCTTCTGTTATGAATCTTTCGCCAGTTGTTAGAGTTTGACGTCTAATATATGTATCTGGAACCTTATCTAGAGCACCCTTTGATACTTCAATGTAATATCCAAATACCTTGTTATATCCAACCTTTAGAGTCTTAATTCCTGTTTCATCTTTTGCTTTAGCTTCGATGTTTGCTAGCCATTCTTTACCATGATGCATAGCATCTCTATATTCATCTAATTCCTTATTGAAGCCATCTTTGATAAATCCACCCTCTCTTATTACAGTTGATGCATCTTCATCAATTGAAGCATCTAAAAGCTTATATAGGTCTTCAAGAGGATTAATTTTATCGTTTAAGTCGCATATTAAATCTGATTTAGCTAAAGCTAATAGTGATTTTATATTTGGTAAATTCTTTAAAGATGCAGCAATTGCTAGAAAATCTCTTGGATTTGGATTTCCATATACAACCTTTGCTGCCATTCTTTCAATATCTCTAATTTCTTTGAATGCTTCATCAAGATTTGAACGAAGTCTTGTATTTTTAGTGAATTCTTCTACAGCATCTAATCTTCGATTAATTTCTTTTGAGTTTCTAATTGGACGCTCTACCCACTTTCTTAGATTTCTTGCACCCATAGATGTTCTTGTATAATCTAAAACTCCTAAAAGCGTAGCTTTTTTAGAACCGTCACGAAGTGATTCTACAAGTTCAAGGTTTCTTAGAGCTGTTGAATCTATAATTAGATTTTCATTATTCTTTATAAATTTAATTGATGAGATATGCCATAATTCTCTCTTTTGAGTAACTTCAACATATTCCATCAAAGCACCTGCTGATTGAATAGATAATTTATATGGAGTAATTTCGAAGATATCTAAAGATACAACTTTAAATTGCTTCAATAATTTATTTGTAGCTGTCTTTAAATCAAAAGCAAATGAAGCATATTTTTGGAATCGTGGTAATTTATCCATCTCAATTGTTTGAAGATTATGACACATATCATAAACCTTTTCAGAACAGATGATTTCAGCTGGTTTTATAGTTAATAGGATTTCCTCGATAGTTTGAGCAGATTTATATGGAAGTTGCATTGTATTGAACTCCCCTGTTGATACATCTACCCAAGATACGGCAAATTCTGTATCTGATGCATCTACACAAGCAAGATAGTTATTGGCATCCTCTTTTAGAATGTTATCTTCGATAACAGTACCAGGAGTTATGACTCTTACTACTTCTCTTGTAACCAATTCTTTGCCTGCTTCTTCTGGAGTGTTCATTTGCTCACAGATTGCTACCTTTTGCCCTGCTTGAATTAGTTTTTGTACATAAGTGTCAACAGCGTGGAATGGAACGCCACACATTGGGGCTCTTTCTTCTAGTCCACAGTTTCTACCAGTTAAAGTTAAATCTAGAATTTCTGATGCGATTTTTGCATCATCGAAAAACATTTCATAGAAATCCCCAAGACGATACATAACAATAGCATCTTTGTATTGCTCTTTCATAACCATGTAGCCTTGCATCATTGGAGATAATGAATTA
>JAEEWC010000031.1 GCA_016287155.1 Clostridia bacterium
TACATAGCCTGACATTTCCGACGACAATACATCAAGCAATTCTCCAATATTAGAATCAGCCTTAAGACCATTTCGTCTAATTATGTCGTTCAAATACACTTTCTCAATTTGAGTAGCCAAATATTTTACTTTTTGCTCTTCCGTTTGCATTGATGCAATTAATGGCAAACCACCATATACAGAATATTGTGCATACGCCTCTTCTTTTGTTCCATTAAATACTGAGAAATATTCACTAAAAGAAAGTGGCATAACATGTATTTCGTCCCCGCGGCCTTCAAATTCAGTTAATACATCCTTTGATAGAAATTTTGAGTTTGAACCCGTAACATATAAATCTATGTTATTCTTTCTCAAATAGCCATTTAATACACTTTCAAATGATTCCAAGTTTTGAACTTCATCAAGCAATAAATAATATTTTTCAGAATCGCTAACCCTGTCTTTAATAAACGCCATAAACTTTCTTGGATCAACCTTTTGATTTCTTTTATCTAGTTCTAGAAAGTCTTCCCCTATTAGTGCTAAATCGTCAGCTGAATCAAATGCAAATTTTATAATATGATTCTCCGGTATACCTAAAGACAATAAGTAGTTATAGAATAGATTATTCAACAAATATGATTTTCCAGAACGTCTTAAACCAGTAATGACTTTAACTAAGCCATTATTCATTCTTTTAATCAAATCGTTAAGGTATTTATCTCTCCTTATCTCCATATATTGTCCACCTTTTAATAATTCTTTTCTACTTTTCACCATAATTATAGCTATTTTTACCACTTTTTGCAACTTACTGAATTATATTACGTGACAAAAACTGGTAATTTTACCACTTTTTGCTACTTACTTTGCAATGTTACGTTACAATATCCGGTAATTTTACCTCCTTTTGTTACTTACCAACATAATATACACAACATATAGATAAAGCAATAGAGATACAATAAATTAAAAATGGTTGGGACAATAGTGTCATAGATACCAACATAATTACTATTTAACTGACGAAAATATCAAAAACGCACCGACTATTTAATTAAAATATACAATTTAAAAATCACCACTTTTTGTCTATCTTTATAGCAAAAGTCTTTTTATACCAGATTCTAGAAATACCATAAGCAACGCCAATTGAAGCTAAAACGAATAGAGCTATCATACCCATTACAAAGATGTTCATTCCTTCAACCATCCAAAGCTTATGCATACTAAAGATTGAATCCATCGCAAAGCCTACACCAAACGATGCACCTATACCGCCCACAATACCTATGACAGCAATGATTAGCATCTCGATGTAAATCATATCAAGAATACGTTGTTCTCTAACGCCTGAAGCCTTTAGAGTTAATACCAAAGATTTATTATCTTTTGCGATAGATCTACATGTGCTAACAAGTAACCATATCGCAAATATTCCAAGAATGAAACTAGCTGCAGCTCCAAAATAAGACAATACACCTGCGTTCGAAGCGCCAGCTCCCCACTCACCTTCATTTTGTCCCTCTACAAACACAGCATCCTCTGAAGTTCTATACCAATAAGCAGCATACATTTGAGTAAACTTCAAATCTTCTTCTGTATGCTTTAATTGAACGGCATAACTCAACGGTTCTTGAGAAACGGTGAATGATTGAGCAAAGCTATCTGCAAATACAATATCGTTAGAACCGCCTGAAATGCATCCTACAATATCAAAAGTCATCAAAATAGAATCAATCGTATCTGTGTTATTAAATAGCACCATCAATTTAATATCGTTATCAGCTATTGCTTGAATCTTTTGGTAATCCATCATTGAATCTGAATCATACGATTGAGCCTTAAGCAACTTGTCTATAATTAAATCGCCAACAAATACTTCGTTAGCTTCCATAGGTCTTGAATTTTGAACTAAGATATCATAGCCAAAATAATCACGAGCATAATGAACTTCAGATGGGTTTGAATAGCCAAAGCGTTGAGATGTGTAATAATAACAATTAGCTGGAAGGAAGAATCTATTGTAACAATTTTGAGTTACAAAATAACTTGAGTGGATAGAATCCGAATAGACATAATGCGAATCAGTCCATTTATAAACATTATCCCTTTGCTTTTTATCAAGTTTATACACCGCCTCTACATCAAATGGTTCAATGCCCGTATTTATTATTCCTACAACCTCGCAGTTATATACTTCTTTACCAATTAAATCTTTATACGAATTTATCTCTTCTATAACACCGCCATCTTCATAGCCAAATGCCTTATAGAAATTAAATATCGTATCAGTCATGGCTATTTCTCTATCGCTCTCTGGATATCTACCTTCTACAACTTTTAGATTAAAATTGGTTTTCAAATTGTCTGACCATATCACTACATTGTTTGGTTCAATATGCAAAGCGTAATCCTCGCCACGCATTTTGTTATAAATGTATTTGCTACCAAAAATATGATTGCTTAAATTGCCATTGCTTACTTGCTCTGCATCTCGAATTGATAAAACTTCTTCATAAGCGTAACCTTGCAAATTCTCTTGAGCGTAAGCATCAAAATCTTTTTTTAATTTTCCATATGGTCTTAATGTCAAAGCTTGAGCATCAGTTGTCGTGAAATAATCAA
>JAEEWC010000032.1 GCA_016287155.1 Clostridia bacterium
ATTAAGCATTGTGCTCATTAGCATTTCTGGACGAGATACTCTATCAAAATATCTACATACAGCACGGAACGCATCATTTGTTGTAGTTGAAGCTGATGTTAAATGTTCCATTTGTTGTAGAACTGGATCTGGTTGACGAGTTGCATATGTATCTCCCATAAATAGCAATAATGGGATGTTATTTGCTGTAGCAGTACCGGCTGCTGTTACCATATTTGCAGCGCCAGGTCCAATTGATGAAAAACATGGAATAATTTTTCTTCTATTGTTTTGCTTAGCATAAGACATAGCAGCAAGTGCCATACCTTGTTCGTTTTTACCCATAAGAGTTTTTATTTTGTTATCTCCCATAGATAAAGCTTCACCAATACCTACAACACAGCCATGTCCAAATATTGTATAAACGCTATCTAATAGCTTTGTTTCTTTGCCATCAAAAGATACGTATTGATTATCTAAAAATGTTATTAGCGCATCTCCTACGCTCATGTATCTGCTATTTGCCATAACTGCCCTCCTCAAGCCATTTATATCTTTCATCAACAATTCTTGTTTTCTCCCAAGGATTGCCATCTAAGTGTCTAATCATCCAACAGCAATACATAGGATATCCTGGAGCTGTTGTTTGTGCGTGTGTATGATTTGGTGGTATAAAGCAGCAAGAACCATCTTTAACAAAATATGGAGTCTCGCCGATAAAGCTTGCGCCAAATCCTTCTTCTCTTTCGAATTTATAGTAATAAACTTCTGGTTGTGGGTGATAATGTGGAACATATGACCACCATCTACCTTGTCTACATAAAACTTCACCAACTACTAAATTTGAATATGGTGCGTTTGATTTATCAAAAATAGTATTAATGTCTCTTAGCATTGTGTTTTCTAAAACATCCTTTCCGCCAACAGCATTAATAACATCTTCTTTTCTATATAATTTTGCTGGGAATGTTCTATCGTTTGTTGTTGATTGATAAATAAATTCACTATCCTCAATACAATCAATAATAATTTTTGTACCCTTACAAACATGAAGTGTTGTTGGATTATCTTTAAATACGTTATATCTATCGTGAATTTCATCGATATCTTGCGCTCTAAATCTAATCTTTCCATGGGTTAAAAGGATAACTATTTCTTTATCTTCCTTTAGGAAAATCTTCTTATCACCAGCCTTTAGTGAGAAAACAGATATATCCATTAGCATCTCTTTGCCAATGCCATCCATCTTACACAAAACCTTTTCGCCATTCTTGTTAAATTTTGGATATCTAATCATACTAACCTCTTGCTACCATTTCGCCAAATTCAGCTTTTTCTTTTGCAATAAAGTCTTTAACTTCACTAAGTGTAGGCATAAATAATGAACAGCCATGAGCAGCAACAAGCATTGAAGCTGAAGCTGAACCCATCTCTAAGCAATCCATAATGTCCCAACCGCTAAATAATCCGTATAGGAATGAAGAACCATAACCATCTCCACCGCCAAATGATTTAAATGCTTTAACTGGGAACGGCTTAATTGAATAAGACTTGCCATCTGCAGTGTATGCAGTTGAACCTTGCTTACCGTGCTTTATAATTACAATCTTGTTGCCCTTTTCAATCCATGCTTGAGCTGTTTCTTTATCGCTTCTTCCTGGAGCAGATATTGCTTCTGTTAAATCGAACTCTTCTCTAGATCCCATAATCATATCTGCATTTGATGCAACGATTGAATAATAAATAGCAATTTCATCCTTGTTCTTCCAATTGTATGGTCTATAATCAACATCAAAAATAACTTTTGTGTTAACCTTCTTTGCTAAATACATTGCCTTTAAACAAGCTTCTCTTGATGGAGATTGAGACAAAGCTGATCCTGAAATTAAAATAGCTTTTGTTGATGCGATATATGCTTCATCGATTTCATCAACATTTAACATTAAATCTGCAATGCCATCTCTATACATTAAAATTGAGCTTTCATCTTTAGATAGAATTTCGGTGAATGTTAATCCTAACTTTTCTCCGCCTGTTGCTCTAAAGATATGAGATACATCAATTCCTTCTTTCTTGAAGAAATCTGTAACATAATCTCCGAATTGATCATCAGATACCTTACCAATAAAGCCAACCTTTTTACCAAGTCTTGCAAGCCCAACTGCTATATTTGCAGGAGAACCGCCAACATACTTTCTAAAATCTGTGCTTTCAGATAATGGTTTGAAATAATCTAATGGGTTAAAATCAATTGCTACTCTTCCAATAGGAACTAAATCTAATTTTCTTGTTTCATCAAATTCAATGTATTTCATCATAACCTCTATTTATTATTGAACACTTTAATGTGTCTTTTTACGTTTTCATATACACCATCAACCATCTTTTGAGATAAGCTGAAGTAATCTACCTTTTCATTGTTTACTAAATATTCTTTAGAATATTTTGTTAAAGCATCAAAACTTGCTGTTGCGATATTTATCTTTCTAATACCCAAAGATATAGCTTGCTTGAACATTTCATCAGTAATACCTGTACCGCCATGCAAAACAAGAGGCTTTGTACAAGTCTTATGTATCTCTTCTAAAATATCGAATCTTAAATTTGGAAGTACTGGATAATTACCATGAGCGTTGCCTATTGCAACTGCTAAACAATCTATGTCTGTTCTATCACAAAATTCTTTTGCAACTTTTGGATCTGTACATTTAATTTCATGTACTAAATTGTCCCCTTCAATTCCACCAACGACACCAAGTTCGCTCTCAACTGTAGCCCCGTATTTACGCGCCATTGCAACAACCTTTTTTGTGATTTCAATATTCTCTTCAAATGGCATTAGTGAAGCATCTAACATAACTGATGTAAAGCCATAATCTAATACCTTTTGAATGCAATCTAAAGTTAGGCCGTGATCTAAGTGCACAGCAACGTCAACCTTGGCATTTTTTGCCGCAGATACCATCATTGGTCCCATTAATTCTATTGGTGAATTCTTTAAACGTTTTTCGGCAATTTGAATAATAATTGGTGTGTTTAATTCTTCGGCTGCTTTGATGGCGCCCATCACCATTTCCATATTGCCAACAGAAAATGCTCCTACTGCATAGTTACCCTTTTCTGCTTGTGTAATTAGTTTGTTCATTTGAACTAACATACGCAAATCTCCATAATTTCCCTGTAAATATAATTTTAAGAATTTATATTTATATAGTCAATAATGAAAATTGCAAATTTTATGGACAAAATAGGAAATTTTAAAGTTAAAAAATGTGAAAATCGCACGTTTTATTGCTAAAACGTTAATGTACCATTACTGCATCTAACGGTATTACTTCTATGTTGACCACTAATATATGGTTTTATCAATGCGAACTCTTCCTTGGTACCATCATATTCAATATAAGATCCAGTATAATCATCAAATGCATTTACCAAAATAACCTTTGTACTTAAATATATATGGCAAGTTCTATTCTTTTTAGGTTTTATAAACACGGCATATGGATTATCTGCATTACCTAAGAAATACGAATTATCGTCTTCAAAATATGTCATAGCTGGGCAATTATCAAAAGCATTTTTTTCTACAGATTTTATGTTATCGTATACCAACACTGATTCTAAACTTGAGCACAAGCCGAATGCTTGTTCTCCTATTTTTTCTACACCATATAAAGGGGATATTTTCTTTAATGCAGTACAATGATAAAACGCACTATTACCAATTTGGGTAATAGATGATGAGAATGTAACCCTTTCTAGAGATATACAATTCTCAAACACGGAATCATTTATATATCTAACGCCACTTGGAATTACAATAGATTTTAAAGATGTACACCCTTTAAATGCTCCATCTTTAATTGCTGTTACAGATGATGGTAAAGAAATACTCTTTAGAGATGAGCACCCTTCAAACGCGCTCTTGTCTATTGTTTTTAATGTGGTGTTACTATTAATGTCAATCGACTCCAACTTTGAATAATCTTTAAATAATTCTTGATCAAGGTATGTATATGATCCATATAATCGAATACTCTTAATTTCTTCTTTATAATCTCTTAGATTCTTTAAAAAGTCCTTTTTTACAGTTGTTGTGTTACTTATATCAATACGACATTCACCGCTGTTATATAATTGATAACTATAGTTAGTACCACTTTCACGATATTTTGTGTCATAAGTATCAGGATATAATTCCGTCCAATATGGAATAATTAAAGCTGTTAGAAAGCCAACTATTATTAAACAGATTACTAGTATCGCCTTTTTCGACATAACTCCCACTCATAAGAATAACTTACTAATCATATATTATATGTTGTTCCTTAAATTAAAAATAACTAATCTAAAAAAAATAGGACACAAGTCTCCTTGCATCCTACCCATATTCGTTTTATTTCTATTAGCCCATTCTATCTTCTAGTTGTTCGCCACCTAAGATGTGTACATGTAAATGCTTAACTGATTGACATCCAAATGCACCTTTGTTGTTTACTAATCTAAATCCATCTTTTAGGTCTAATTTTTCGTTGCAAACCTCAACAGTTTTCTTTAGCATCTTACCAAGCTTTATAGCTCTTTCATCTGTCAATTCTGTTACATCTTTATAATGTTCTTTTGGAATCATTAAGTAATGGATCTTTGGTTGAGGATTAATATCCTTTATGATAATCATATCTTCATCTTCGTATAACTTGTTGCAAGGAATTTCACCTTTTACCATTTTGCAAAATAAACAATCTTCCATCTTATACCTCCGCAATTATACAATCGTCATCAACGCTTATAGCTTTACACTTAACGATTTCATTTATGTTTGCATCTTTAATTTTAACGCGAATATATTCTCTTGAGTAGCCCTCAAAATAATTTTCATGCTTTTCTTCAATTAAAACTTCTAATTCTTTGCCAAGCATGGAATTTAAATATTCCTGCTTTAGCCTAAAGGCTAATTTTTCAGCTTCTTTACATCTTTGCTTTTTTATATTTCCATCAACTTGAGGAAGCTTTGCAGCAACGGTTCCTTCTCTTTTTGAATATGGGAAGATATGAACTTGCATAAATCCGATCTTTTCCATAAATGCCAAAGTCTCTTTGAATTCTTCATCACTTTCTTTTGGGAATCCAAAGATTATATCTGTTGAGATTGCTGCATCTTTAAAATATTTTCTAATTAAGTTTACTTCTGCCTCAAATTCTTTTGTTGTATAGTGACGATTCATTCTCTTTAAAACTGTATCTGAACCGCTTTGCAAAGATAAGTGGAATTGTGGGCAAAATGCCTTCATATCTTTAAGAGCTTGAAGTAATTCATCTGTAATTAAACTAACCTCTAATGAACCTAATCTGATTCTACAATCAACATCCTTTAGAGATTTAATTAATTCAACAAAAGATGTGTTAATATCTTTCCCATAGAAAGATAAATCTATACCTGTGATAACAATTTCTTTAGTTAATTTTGCTAATCTTTCGCACTCAGCTTTCACAGATTCGATTTGTCTTGATCTTGATCTTCCTCTAACATATGGGATTAAGCAATAAGTACAAAATCTATTACATCCATCTTGAACTTTAATATATGCTCTTGTTCTATTAATTGATGGTGTAAAATCATCCTCATATACAGTTGGCATCTCCTCAACATTTTCTCCTTGTTTATCAAAAGAATCTACAAGGCTCATCTTGTTTGCTGTACCAATTACATATTGAACGTTATCTTTTTCTAAAAATTGTTTTTGATTATTTTGTGACGCGCACCCGCATACATATATTTTCGCGTCCTTATTAAATTTTAAACATCTTTCTATACATTGACGAGATTTTCTTTCTGCTTCGTTTGTAACAGCGCAAGTATTTAGGATATATGCATCTGCAAATTCTAAATCTTCTTTAACATCATGGCCCTTATCTTGCAAAGCTTTTACAAGAGAATCACATTCATATTGATTAACTTTACAGCCAAGATTATATACAACTATTTTCATTTAGATAACTCGCCAATTTCGTACATAACAAGCGTATTTGCTACGATTGCTGCCGTTTCACATCTTAAAATTCTATTTCCTAAAGAAACAATTTTAGCTTTAGCTAACTTCTTAGCCTTCTTTACTTCTTCTTCAGAAAATCCGCCTTCAGAACCAATGATAATACCAATTGTCTTTGCTTGCTTTAGATTTCTAATTGATGAAATCTTACCAAATTGAGCATTCTCATATGGCATGATTAAAATATCGTTCTTCATAGCATCTTCAAGCATTTCGTCAAATGAGCATAATTCTCCAATAATTGGCAACTTGCCACGACCGCATTGCTTGCATGCTTCCATACCGATTTTTTCTATTCTTTGTTTATTGAACTTTGTTTCGTTTGTGTATTGAGATAAAAATGGCTTTATTGCATAAATTCCAAGCTCTGTACACTTTTGTGTAATTAAATCAATTTTATCTCCCTTTGGAAGTGCTTGATATAAAGTGATTTTTGTATAAGGAACAGCGTTGTTTTTCTCAACTAAATCAATTCTTGCTTTTGCCGACTTCTTGCCAATTTCCATGATAGTGCAATAATAATCAACGCCATCATCTAAGCATAGGATTAATTGGTAGCCAACTTTGTAACGTAGAACTTTAGTCATATGTACAAATTGATCGCCATCAATTGTTATATAGTTATCGTATGCAGCCTCGTTTGGCACAAAAAATCTTCTTATTTCCATATTATTTAGATAACTTAAAAGCTACCCATTCTCCTTCGCACTTTCTTTCTAGCACTCTAAATCCAAGCTTTAAAAAAGCTTGTAATACATCATCTTCTAGCGATGTTAATATACCACTTATAATAACGATGCCATCTATCTTTACATATTTTTCTAAATCTTTTGCAAGCATCTTTAAAACTTCTGATGTGATGTTTGCTACAACTACATCGTATGTTTTATCGCTCTTATCTAAAAGATTTGAATTTTCAACCTTTATATCTTTAAAGCCATTTAAGCAGGCATTCTTTTTAGCTGCAGATACGGCAACATCATCAATATCGTAAGCTTCTACATCTTTAGCGCCAAGTGCCTTTGCAGAAATAGCCAAGATTCCTGAGCCACATCCAACATCAACTAAGCTCTTTGAACTTAAATCCGTTTCTTGCAAGAATGTTAAACACATTCTTGTGCTTGCGTGTTCGCCACTTCCAAAAGCCATTCCTGGATCCATTTTGATTACTATTTTGTTATCAAAAGTTTCGTTAATCCAATTTGGCACAATCATAATTTTGCCTGCATCAATTGGCTTATATGTTTTCTTCCAATTCTCCCACCATAGATCTGAATCTACATCATCCAAAATCATCTCAAGTGAGCCTAATGGAAAACAAGAATTCTTCTTTAATTCTTCTAGCGCTTTTTCAACATCTTGCATCTTTGATGCAACTTCATCAGGATTGAAGTATGCTTTAACTTGTACAATTTCGCTCTTTTCAAGTTCTTCTTTATCTACATAATCCCAAAAATCTTGTGATGAGATAAGCTCAATTAGATCTTCTTTATCGTAAATGTTTACACCTTGATTTGAGATATTGTATAAGATATCTGCAACAAGTTCTGATGCTTCATGAGTTGTATTAATCGTTAGTTGTTTTAATATCATTATTTTCTTCCTTTGTTTCTTGAAGAGCTTGAGCTTTTTCAAGCTTAGATTTTTTAACAGCTTTATATACAACTCTAACGATAAAATATGTTATAGCTAAAAGTACAATAACTAATACGACAGTTAAAATTATATCGATATAATCGCTTAAGAAATAAGATAGAAGCGTCATAATACCACAAGCTGTTAAATCACCAACAATAACAACAAGTACTGTCTTTAAAAATGACATGTCGATAAATGCGCCAATAGCTGTACCTGTCCAAACACCTGTCATAGGAACTGGGAATGCTACAAAGGCATATAAGCCTAACATCTTTCTTCTTTCAATTCTTGATGTATCGAATTGGTTTGCCTTATCTTCAACGCCTTTTGCCTTAGACTTGAAACCATCTTCGATGGCTTCAACAATTGCTCTAAATACCTTAAATTTCTTTAACCAATTTATAATTGGACGCAATATAGCAAGTACAATTGGACAGCAAATTGCAGAGCCTAAAAACGCTAAGCCCATAGCGGCCAAAGCATTCATACCCATTGCGATTGCAAGTGGGATTGATCCTCTAACTTCTACAAATGGAATCATTGAAACAATAAAAACTGTTATGTAATCGTTGCCTATTAATTCTCTAAAAAAATTTACAATTGATTCTGCCATATTACTCTCTTTATATGAGTGATTATATTCTATTTACTTGCTTTTAGTCAATTTAATAAATTATTATAACAATATGCAAAAAATATTAAGTTTAACAAGAAAAGCTATAAACGATTACCACATGATAAAAGATGGGGACAAAATTGCCGTTGGAATATCTGGCGGTAAGGATTCTATTGCGCTTCTAACTATTCTTGCTAACTACAAAAAATTTGCTCCAGAAAAGTTCGATTTAATTGGCATTAACATCAATGTTGGTTTTGAAGACGTAAACCAAGATGAAGTTGCTGCTTGCAAGAGATATTGCGAAGAGGAATTGGGTGTTGAATTAATCATCGAAAACACAAACATTAAGCAAATTGTTTTTGATGAAAGAAAGGAAACAAACCCTTGTTCTTTATGCTCAAAAATGCGTCGTGGAGCGCTAAATACTGTGGCTATAAAAAATGGCTGCAACAAGATAGCTCTAGGCCATCATGCAGATGACGTTTTAGACACATTTTTGCTATCTTTAATCTACGAAGGTAGATTATCTACATTCGCTCCTATCTCTTATATGTCTCGTTCAGATATCACGCTAATTAGACCTTTTATCTATGTCGAAGAAAAGAATATTAAGGGTCTAATGAATAGATATAATTACCCTATTATTCACAACCCTTGTCCTGAGGATAAGCACACTCAAAGAGAGGCAGCAAAAGAACTTGTTTCTATGATTGAAGATAAGTTTGGTTATTGCAAGACAAGAATGCTTCGTGCTCTATTCCATCCAGAAAGTAACAACCTTTGGGATAAAGTTAAAGATAATTTCAATTTAAATCAAGATTAAGATTTATTACATTTACTATGTAAGATTTTGCTTAAAGTTCGGCCACTTCGCGCGTTTCGAAAAAAATATTATTGCTTTTTATTATGCGTTTTATTATAATAATTGAGATTTATTAATAATTAGATAAATTAGACTAAAATAATTTTTACATATAGGTGGTTTAAATGGTCAAGAACAAAAGAATCTTCTTATCTTTGATAGTAGCACTACTTTGTGTAAGCATTGCTCTATTTGCATTTGCTTGTAACAAAGATAGCTCTAGCACAGATGACGACGATGACACAACAGAAGAAACAGCCCTATTCACTAACGGAACATTTACTAAGTTCTCTACAAATAGTGATGGTTCTGCTTCTTATCCTGCTTCTCCAACAAGTTGGACAGCTACTCCAGGATCAACAACATCAACAAAGACACCACAAGGCAGTGATGATATCTCAGTTGGCGTAATTTCAGTTGGTTCAGATTACGATGCATCTCTATACGATAATGCTGGTAACCCTGGTAAGCCTGAAGAAGCAAAGGATAACAAAATTTTAATGATTCACAACAAAGTAGCTACAGCTTATAGCTATGTATCATCTACAACAACAGTTGAGAAGAATACATACTACATGTTAACTTTCTGGGTAAAGACTGTAGGCTTAGCTCCAAAGAACGAAGGCGAAGAATATGGCGCTTACGTTTACATCAAGAATGGTGCTTATGTTGAATTCAATGCAATTAACACAAACGGAGAATGGGTACAATATACAACATACTTCCGTGGTTCAAATTCTGCAGATAAGACATTCACTCTAACACTAGGTCTTGGCGAAGGTAACTATA
>JAEEWC010000033.1 GCA_016287155.1 Clostridia bacterium
CCTAGCAAAGGTATTATTGATGTCTCTAAATGGCGGTAAAGATGAAATCCACGGAATTCAAGTTGCTCCAGAAGGCAAAGTATATGACGAAGAACCTCTAAAGTATGAAGACGTTTTAGAATCATTTGAATTCTATGCTTCTTGGATGGCTAAGTTATATGTAAACACAATGAACGTTATACACTATATGCACGATAAATATGCATATGAACGATTAATGATGTCTCTACACGATACAAACGTAGAAAGATTAATGGCATTTGGTATTTCAGGTCTATCTGTTCTTGTAGACTCACTAAGTGCTATCAAATATGCAAAGGTTACACCAATTAAGGATGAAAGAGGTATTATTACTGAATTCAAAACTGAAGGTGAATTCCCTAAATATGGTAACGATGATGATAGAGTAGATAGAATTGCTAAATGGGTTACAGAATTCTTCTATAATGAATTATGCAAGACAAAGGCATATAGAGGTGCTAAGCATACACTATCTATCTTAACTATTACATCAAATGTTATGTATGGTAAGAAGACTGGTGCTACTCCAGATGGAAGAAAGGCTGGTCAACCATTTGCTCCAGGCGCTAACCCAATGCACGGTAGAGATTGCCAAGGCGCACTTGCTTCTCTAAATTCAGTAGCAAAACTTGAATATAGCTGCTGTAGAGATGGTATTTCAAATACATTCTCTATCACTCCAAATACTTTAGGTAAGAACGATGCAGATAGAGTTGATCACTTAGTATCTATCCTTGATGGTTACTTTATACAAAATGCACACCACTTAAATGTTAATGTGCTAAATAGAGAAAAACTTATTGACGCTATGGAAAATCCATTAAAGTACCCTAACCTAACAATTAGAGTTTCTGGATATGCTGTAAACTTCAATAAATTATCTCTAGAACAAAAGAAGGAAGTTATTTCAAGAACATTCCACGAAAAGATCTAAAATGAGAATCCATTCATTTGAATCATTAGCAACTTTAGATGGAGACGGTGTTAGATACGCCGTCTATCTAAATGGCTGTCCACTAAGATGTGTATATTGTCATAACCCAGATACTTGGGGATTAAGTGGCGATGATTATACCGCTCAAGAGTTATATAACAAGATTAAACGCTATAAGCCATATTTTAAAGATAATGGTGGTGTTACTTTCTCTGGTGGCGAACCTCTACTTAGTGCATCATATATTAATGAAGTAAATGAATATCTAAAAAAAGATGGTATTAAATATGCCCTAGATACATCTGGCCAGGTTGAATTAACTAACGATGTAAAAGATGCTATATCTAATGCCGATTTAGTCATCCTTGATTTAAAGTTTTATGATGATGAATCCTACTATAAATACACAGGAAAGAGCATGGCAAAAACTATAGCTACTCTAAACTTTCTTTCTCAAATTAACAAACGTACATGGGTAAGAACAGTCGTTGTTCCTGGGATTAACGATTCCGAAGAAATACTAGATAAATACATAAAAATATTAAAGATGTATCCATTTATATCTAAATATGAATTACTTGGGTTCCATACTATGGGCTTTTTTAAGTATGAAAACTTAGGGGTTGAGAACCCTTTGATTAACACTCCTGCACTATCTCAAGATACGCTTTTAGAGCTTCAAAAATACGTAGACAATAAGTTAAATTATTAACATTTTATATTGTTGATTTTACCTCTCAGTTTTTGTTATTCTATTTACTATTGAGAACACTAACAAAAATGAACTAAAAACGGAGGGTTATTAAAATGAGTAAGAAACTTACTAACAAATTTTTATTATTCACAATTATTCTTGTTATTCTAGCTTCTGTATTATTCATCAACGTATTATCTAACAATAATACTGCATTTGCTGATGATGAATACGAAATTCCAGAATACCAAGAAATTCATGTACAGTATTATCATTCAGAAAGAGTATATGGAAGAAATGTTTTAGTTGATTTTTCAACAGCTCCTAATAATTTCTATTTCGGTTACGAATTGATTATTAACGACACAGTTGAAAACATTACTATTACAGATGGTGATCGCTATTTATACATCTACGATGCTAAAATCATCATCGAACCTAGAACAACAGATTTAACTGTCAACATCGATGGTATGAGATTCGACGGACTTAGCAACGAAACAATCGTATACAACAAATCAACAAAAGGCACTGTATACTTTGTTAACACAGGTTCTCGTCCTGTTTCATTTACAGGTGATGACAGAACAGATACAGGTTATTTCAAAGATGGTATCGGTATCAGTGGTATCTTCTATTCAAAGGGAAATATCTCTTTTGCTGGAGAAAATGGTTTCATCATTGATGGTGGTAGAGCTGTTGAAACTACATACTGGGGAAATCTTCAATATGGTAACACAGGTTTACAAGTAGCTGCTGGTAAGAAAGTTTATGTTAATACAACTCTTAATGTTATCGGCGGAGATGGATTAGAGGGCGCTCGCATCCCAGGTCTTGTTGGTCGTGATGGCGGACATGGCGGATATGCATTTGATGGTCCTTTAGCAAACATCATTATCTCAGAAAATGGTTACTTAACTCTAAAAGGTGGTAACGGCGGTGATGGCGCTTGGCAAATGGGTAACTCTGGTCCTCTAGGAAAAGGCGGAAACGGATGTGCTGCTTACTATATGTCTATCAAAGTAAATGATTCTTCTAGATTCTCTTACGAAGCTGGCGTAAAAGGTGCAGACGGATACTACCGTGGTTACTAATTTGTAGCTAAAACAAACACAAAAAGGAGCTGAGAAAATCAGCTCCTTATTTTGTTTATGATATTGGCTATTCACTTCGGATTGCATCAATTGGTTTCTTTCTTGCAATATTAAATACTGGAAGTGCTGAAGCTATAGCAGCAACGCCTACCGCTATCAACAAGATGAATCCAACTTGTCTAATGCTAAAATTCAATAGCGTTAATGTTAGGTTGTATTTTTCTCTCAATGCACTATTGATATAGAATACAAAGCCGAATGTTGCTACCGAAGCTAAAACGAAATTAATAAATGCAATAATCAATGATTCGTTGAAGAAGATACCAAATACATCGACAGATCTTGCACCAACGGCACGTAAGATACCTATTTCTCTCTTCTTGTAAGAAATTGTTGTAGCGATGTAGTTCATCATTAATAATGCAGCAAATAGAGCCAATCCTAAACCAACCCACATAAATACTTGAGTTAAGCTTTCAAGCGTATCGTTAACCATTCCTAATAATTCTGTAGGACCTGCTTTAATAATATAATGTGTAGAGATTTTATCTGACTTTGCTGTTGAATTATCATAAGACCATTTAACGATATTCTTTAATTGAGATTCAGCTACCATCTTTGTGATGGCAAATACATACTTTCCTCCCTTTGCGTCTGCAACATCGTTATATACGCTATTTGCTACAACTAAGACATTCTCATAATTTAAAGAACTTGAATCATACCCTCCATTTGGGCTTGGTTCTTGATATGGTTGTAAATAAACGCCAACCATTTTTCCTGTGCTATCGTAATCATATGATCTTGTTGCTTCATTAGAATAGTTTCTAACATATGATGTTTCCATTTCTGATGGAA
The DNA here is from genome assembly GCA_016287155.1 of Clostridia bacterium. Lineage (GTDB taxonomy): Bacteria > Bacillota > Clostridia > Christensenellales > UBA3700 > UBA3700. The sequence continues at coordinate 3,602 of JAEEWC010000033.1, forward strand.
GAGTAATAGATGTGTTTTTAATGGCATCGCTCATTACTTTATATTCAGCCTCTGCCCTAATATAAGTGTCAAAACGCCATGTTTGCTCAATATAAGTACCTTGAGATGTTGTAACCCAATTAGGTAGCGATTCTTCTCCTGATCTATATGTATAGTTAGATAAATACTCATAAACATTTTGAACTTTATCTTCTTCTGTAGTAGGATTGTCATTAACCCATTCATACTTTTGTAAAGTATCATTCCAATCCCAATGCCCATAAGTATATCCAGCAGCAATAGCTTTATCGTGTAATTGTTTATAGAACTTATAACTCATTTCGTCATATATTTCATTTATTGCCTTTTCTTTTATCCATTGTGGAGCACCTGTCCAAGAATCTTCATCCCAATCGCCTGTTTCGTTTTGATAATAATTTCTTAGAGCTTGCTTCAAAGACTTCATACTAATCATGAAATCTTTGTCTCCCATTTGTTCAAAAGTAACATATGGTAAATTATTATCATCTAATGTCCCTTTAGATAAAACAGCATAAGCATAGAAACCACTCTTGCCTACTTCTTTACTATTGTATGATAGGTTGATGTATGGATTACCATTTAATCTTATAACTATTTCTGTTTCTCCAGAATAATTTGCATCAATAAAGCCTTTTGCTACAAACACTTGAGAATGATAACCATAGAATACTGTTGATTGTAATTCTTGTAATAAGATGTAGTTCATAATTGCGCCACTTGTGCCAGTTGATTCTTGGGCTAAAGCAGCGAAATGATCATAATTTAATTTTGTATCAATAATACCTACAATCTTATAATCTACATTGTTCAAACATAATGTTGGAGTAAATTCACTATTCAAGAATTGCGTAGGTGTCATATTTTTCATTTCTGTATTCTTGATTCTAATAGTTCCATCTGATGATTTATATCCACTAGATTGTAATGATTTATATACATAATCTGAAATTGCAACTTCATTAGTATCTGTTGGATAACGACCAGCCATCATAGTAAGGCCTAATTCAGCAAAGGATGCACTATCGTTTTCAATAAAGCCCTTCAATGAATTCATGTATAGGCCACCATAGTCATTTAGAGATTCAATGGCGTTAGAATTTAAACCAATAGAATCTTTTGGCGCATATACACCATTATATGTAAGTCCTGTCTTTTGCTTTAACAAAGCTACGTCTTCATCTGTTAAATTAACAATTGACTCAGAGGTATATGAACCGTTATCAATTACATTTTCTTTTACAAAAGAAATGTTTTGAACATCTGAATCGATTAACGAATTAACTGTTGTTGTATATTTGTTATACGCATTAATAGTATCGGCAAGTCCAAATAGCGTAAATGCTACGAAAGATAGGATAATTGAGATTACCAATCTAACTGGTTTTGCTTTCAATCCTGATGCACCAATCTTGAAACTGTCTTTAAATGGTAAACGAGATTTAATTAATTTGAATTTTTGTTTCTTCTCATAAACAATTTCATCTTCATTTGTATCTTTGAAACACTCTTTGTTACCAGAATCATCAATTCTTGCAAATTTCTTTAAGTCTTTGTTTGATGTAGCATCAACAGATAAGATTGCATCATTTTGCTTTAGATATGCATTAATCATTTGAATATCTTCTTTTGTTAATTCATATCCTTTCTTAATTTGAATGATCTTTTCATCAATAACAGAGATGGATTCATTCTTCTTTTCTGATTCAGCTACATATTTTTCAATATCTGAAATTACTTCACCATCTTTAAGTTCGATAACTCTATCGCCATAGCTTTCAGCAAATTCTCTATCGTGAGATACAACGATAACTAATTTTGTTTTTGCTAATTCTTTTAGAGTATCGAATACTTGAATACCTGTTTTTGAGTCCAACGCACCTGTTGGTTCGTCGGCTAAGATGATTTCTGGATTCTTTACAAGCGCACGCGCAATAGCAATTCTTTGTTTTTGACCACCAGATAATTGCATTGGCTTTCTTGAAGCATAATCTTCCATTTCAACTTGAGCTAAGATTTCATTGATTGCTTCTTTTGTTGCTTTCTTTCCTTGTAACTCCAAAGCTAATCCAACGTTAGCACCAACAGTAAATTCATTTAAGATGTTGTATTCTTGGAAGATGAATCCTAAATATGTATTTCTGTAACTATCAAAATCGGCTTGAGAGAAATCTTTAGATGACTTTCCTTTTATGATAATTTCACCACTATCTACTCTATCCAAGCCACCCATCATGTTTAGTAAAGTTGATTTACCACAACCTGATTTACCTAAAATAAAAACAAGCCCTTTCTCTGGGAATTTAATTGAAACACCGTTCAACGCCTTAACTGGCTTTCCCTTTTTAGGCTTGTAGACTTTGACCAAATTTCTTACTTCTAGCATTTGCCCCCTCCATTTTAGAACTATACTCTTATTATACTATATTTAAATATTTAAACAAATTTTGGCAAAAATAGGCTAAAAAGAAGCAAATATAATACTAATTAGGTTTTACTATGACTCTATAAATTAATTTCCCCTCGTTCATATATTTTTGTTCGTGCTCTGTTATTATGTTATTTGCATCATTAAGCGCTGCTAAATCCCAGCACTCATCAATAATATTCCATCCGTTTTCTTTATACATTTGAATAGAATATTCAAAAAATGATCTATCATCTGTCTTTTGAATTAATACGCCATCTTCCTTTAATACATCTTTATAAATACTCAAGAATCTTGGATTTGTTAAACGTTGTCTTGTGTCACGTTTGTTTGGTAATGGGTTAGAAAAATTCAAATAGATATTATCTATAGAATGAGGCTTGATGTATTTCTCTAAACATTCACATCTGCAA
>JAEEWC010000034.1 GCA_016287155.1 Clostridia bacterium
AGAGATTAAAGTTATATTTGCAGATGATACATATTACAATGCAGATGTTTCATACTTCATTGATGAGGAAGGTGAAATCGACTTAGCAATTCTAAAGTTGAAGAATACTGGAGCAACAGTATTTGATAATCTTCAAATCGACCAAACTACAGAATTATATTATGGCCAAAGCGTATTTACATTTGGTAACCCAGAAGGAATAGGTCTTCTATTTACATCAGCAAATATTGCAAGCCCAAGTATGAAGATGTCTTCTACAAGCAAGTATGAATCAATTATGCTTGATGGTAACATTAACCATGGTAATAGTGGTGGTGTATTACTTAACGGTAATTCAAAAGTTATTGGTGTTGTATTTGCTAGAGTAGAATCAAAAGCAGGTTCAAACACAAATGCTTATGGTCTTGGATGTGCTATTAAATCATCAGATTTGATTAAATTTATTAAGGGATCAACTGTTGCTGCTTCATTAAATTATTCTGAATATAAACCAGCAACAGAATAGAAAAATCTTTAAATGTATTGAGTTTTTGGCCTAGGTTTATCGCCTAGGCCATGTTAATTATCTCTCAATATTTACTAGATTATAGCCAGTATCTTCAACTACTTTTTTGAATGTATCATCAGAAATCTCTTTAGATACTTTAACCTTTGCTAATTTGTTTACATGACTAACTTCAATTACTTCAACGCCATCTAATTTTGCAAGCGCATCTCTCATGTGTGCTTCACAGTGCATACACATCATACCTTCAATGTTTAACTTAATAATGTTTTCCATATTTACATCTCCTTTGATTTCTTGAGTATTTTTTTCTTCTTCATATTTTCTAAATAGATTTAATCTTAGTGCATTCATTACAACGCAGAAGCTAGATAAACTCATAGCAGCAGCGCCATACATTGGTTCAAGAGTTAGCCCTAGTGGAATAAATGCACCAGCTGCAATTGGGATACAAATTACGTTGTATATAAATGCCCAGAATAGATTTTCTTTAATATTTAAAAGTGTCTTTCTTCCAAGTTTTATAGCATTAACTAAAGATAGAAGATTGCTCTTTATTAAAACTATATCTGCAGCATCTATTGCTATATCGCTACCAGCTCCAATTGCGATACCAAGATTAGCTTGGGTTAGTGCTGGAGCATCGTTTATGCCATCGCCAACCATTGCTACGAATCCCTTTTGAGATAGATCCTTTATAACATTTTGCTTTTCTTGAGGTTTAACGTTTGCAATGACGTTATCTATACCGACACTCTTTGCTATTGCCTTTGCTGTAATTTCATTGTCTCCTGTTAGCATATATACATCTATATTCATTTCTTTTAGATGCTTAATTGCTTCAATGCTGTCATCCTTTATGGTGTCTTGAAGAGTAACAATACCAATCAATTTATCATTCTTTGCAAATAGAATTGGTGTTTTGCCTTCGTTTGCGAATGTATCAATCTTATCTTGAATAGATTTATCTATCTTTGCTATTGATGCAATATATTCTAAATTGCCGCCATAGATTTTATCTTTATTAATCTTTGCTTCAAGACCATTCCCTGGCAATACTTTGAAATCTTTAATCTCGTATTCTGAAGCGTTATTTTCTTTAGCAAAAGATACAACAGCTTTAGCTAAAGGGTGCTCGCTATATTTCTCAAGAGAATATGCAATCTTTAGAAGTTCATCCTTTTCGATATCAGTTGGAATGAAATCTACAACCTTTGGTTCTCCCTTTGTTATTGTCCCAGTTTTATCTAAAACAACAATATTTACTTTGCCTGCGCTTTCAATAGCTGTGGCGTTTTTGAATAGAATTCCGTTTCTTGCACCAACGCCACTTCCAACCATTATGGCAACTGGGGTAGCAAGACCAAGAGCACAAGGGCAAGATATAACAAGAACAGATATACCTCTAGCTAGTGCGTATCCAATATCTTTATTTATAAATAACCAAACAATAGTTACTATAAATGCTAGTGCAAGTATTGTTGGGACAAAGATATAAGAAACTTTATCTGCTATCTTTGCAATTGGCGCTTTTGTTGAAGATGCATCAGATACCATCTTAATGATTTGAGATAGGGTAGTATCTTGACCAACTCTTGTTGCTTTGCATTTTAGATATCCTGATGTATTTATAGTTCCGCTATATACAGAATCATCTACCTTTTTATCTACTGGAATAGATTCGCCAGTTAAAGAAGATTCATTTATAGCACTAACACCTTCAATGATTGTTCCATCAACTGGGATAGCATCTCCTGGACGAACTACAAATATATCTCCAATCTTTAAATCTTCAATTCTAATTGTTACTTCCTTACCATCTTTTATAATTGTTGCTATTTCAGGAGCAAGTGACATTAATCCTTTTAGGGCAGAAGTAGTTTTGCCTTTAGAGAAAGCTTCTAAGGTTTTACCAATGGTAATTAGAGTTAATATCATGGCAGATGATTCAAAATATAGATTCATCAATAATTCGTGTGTCATATGATTATCGCCTTTTGTTACGTAATAAGTCATAGCGAATAATTCATATAAACTCCAAATATACGCAATGCCAGAGCCTAAAGCCACAAGAGTATCCATATTAGGGGCTTTGTGAATAACGGCCTTAAAGCCACTTATAAAGAATTTTCTATTTATAATAAGAATTACACTAGATAATATTAATTCTATTAACCCTACAGCAATATAATTGCCTTCAAGAATTGAAGGTAGTGGCCATGAGAACATCATATGTCCCATTGTGAAATACATAAGAACAACTAATATTGCTAAAGAAGATATTAATCTCTTTAAAAGTTTTGGAGTTTCAAGATCTTTAAGTGCATCATCCTTTTTCTCAACTATCTTTTCTGTTGGGATATATGCATCATATCCAGCATCTTGAACAGCCTTTATAATTGCTTCTTGAGATGCGCTACCATCAATAATCATTGAATTTGTAAGCAAGTTAACAGAACATTGATTTACTCCATCAACGTTAGATACTGCTTTTTCAACTCTTGCGCTACATGCGGCGCAACTCATTCCTGTAACATTATACTTTTCCATATTATTTCATTAACTTTAATACTAATTTTGCTAATTCATCTACTGCGTTTTCATCGCCAGCTTTAATATCTCTAGCTACGCATGTATGTATGTGTCTTTCTAATAAATCCTTATTAAATGAATTGATAGCTGCATTAATTGCTGCAGATTGAATTAGGATATCTGCACAATAAGCATCTTCTTCGACCATAGTCTTTAGACCTCTTACTTGGCCTTCAATCCTAGATAATCTATTTATTAGTTTTTTCTTTTCTTCATCATTTCTTATTGTAGTTTTTTCGCAACAAGAGCACTTTTTATCACATTCCATGGTTGTTCCTCCATATACCCCCACCGGGTATTTTAATATTAACGCTAGATTTGTACTAAGTCAAGCAAAATACATTTGACAGATGCCATTGATGGTAGTACTATATAGTTGAACGATTGCTCAACTATTTTACGGAGGATGAATATGGCAAAGTACGAATGTGATTGTGAAGTAATACATGAAGAAGCACTAAACAAGGTTAAAAAACAAGTATTGAGTGATGATGAATATCTAGATTTAAGTGATCTGTTTAAGATGTTTGCAGATTCTACAAGAGTAAGAATTTTGCATGCACTAGAGAAGGGAGAGCTATGCGTATGCGATTTAGCAAATCTTTTATCTATGACAAAATCTGCTATCTCTCATCAATTACAATCTTTACGTTTAATGAACCTTGTTAAGTTTAGAAAAGAAGGCCAAGTTGTTTATTATTCACTTGCTGATGATCATGTAAAAATCATTTTAGACATTGGGCTTGAACATATTCATGAAGATTAATATGGAAGAAAGAATTATTAAAATCAAAGGATTAGATTGTGCTAATTGCGCAAGAGAGCTTGAAGAGGAGTTAAATAACATTAGTTCGATCAAAGCAAATGTAGACTTCATGCAAATGAAAGTTAGACTTTCTTATTCAGATGATGAGGCACTAGAAAAAGCAAAGTATACTATCTCTCATTTTGAAGAAGTAGAAATTGTAGATGATTCAAAAGAAACTACAATTAAGATTAAAGGTTTAGATTGTGCAAACTGTGCGCTTGAACTTGAAGAAGAGTTAAACAAGCAAGATGGGGTAGATGCTCGTGTTGACTTTATTAATCAAAAAGTAACTCTTACTTGTGCCACAGATGCGCTACTTCAAATCTCTAAATATACAATATCTCATTTCGAAGAGGTTGAGATTGTTGAAGATAAGAAAGATACAACAATCTATATTGAGGGATTAGATTGTGCTAATTGCGCAAGAGAGCTTGAAGAAGAATTG
>JAEEWC010000035.1 GCA_016287155.1 Clostridia bacterium
AGATATGATTGGATGAGAATCTTGCAATTCTTGTAATACTTCAACATTAGTTGAATATCCAGTCTTTGTTTTAGCCTTTTTAGAATCAAGGCCAAGTTCTTCAAATAATACATGTGCTAATTGGCGTGGAGAATTAATATTAAACTCCATTCCAGCAGCATCATATATTTGTTGAGTTAGGCTTGCAAGTTCCCCTTTATATTTAGTAGATAGTTCTTCAATCTTTTGTCTATCTACACTAAAGCCAGCTTGTTCCATATCAAATAGAACTTTAATTAATGGCTTTTCAATATCAAAGTATAGTGATTCAAGTTTCTTTTCTTTCATTAATTGAAGCACTTGTTCTTCAATATGCAAAATAGCTGCAGATTGAGAATTAATAACAATACCAAATGTATCAATTAAATCTTTTAATGACTTTATGTTTCTATTGGCATCTAACACATATGCCATAACCAAAATATCGTCATAATTTTGAATCTTAATATCTTGATGCTTTAATTCATACATGAAATTCTTAACATCAAAGATAATCTTTTTAATTGATGAATCTTCAAATATATCTTTGAATTCATATAAGAATGCATCAAAGAAAATACCTTCTAATAAATTGTCTGATAATTGGATTTGATAAGCGTTATTTTTATTAGTTGAGATTTCGATATTTTCATTTATAGCAAGCGAGAACTTCTTTGCCCTAAAGATTTCATCTTTTACTTCCTTTAGCCCATCTACACTTACAATGTTTTTAATATCGATTTTAATCTCTTCGTGCTTTTCTCCACCGCTTAAAGACATCTTCTCGATAATCTTGTTTAATTCTAAATCTTTCAATACATCAAACAATTTTGGGGCATATTCACCAGAAAATTTTGCTGATTCTAAATCAAATGAAATTGGAGTATCTATTTTGATTGTGGCTAGTTTATAAGACAAATAAGCCAATTCTTTATTTAGCTCAAGTTTTTCCTTAAGCTTGCCCTTTATTTCGTCTATATGCTCATATACGCCATCTAAAGTTTGATACTTTTCTAATAAATCCTTTGCAGTCTTTTCGCCAACACCTGGAACGCCTGGAATATTATCTGAAGTATCTCCCATTAGTGATTTTAAATCAACAATTTGAGATGGAACCATATTCCATGTTTCTTTTAAATATTGAGGGGTGAATGCTTCGATTTCTGAAACGCCTTTTCTTGTTAATAAAACTGTTGTTGAATCATCGACAAGTTGTAGAGAGTCTCTATCCCCTGTTACGATGTATGTTTGATCTTTATAAGTCTTTGCAATTGTTCCGATGATATCGTCAGCTTCATATCCATCCATCTCTAGAATTGGAATGTCCATTGCTCTAAGAACTTCTTTCATTGGTTCGATTTGAGCTCTTAGTTCATCTGGCATTCCCTTTCTTTGAGCTTTGTACTCTTGATACATTTGCTTTCTAAATGTTGGCGCATGTCTATCAAAAGTAGCAATGATATAATCTGGCTTATATTCATCAATTAGTTTTAGAAGCATATTCATATAACCAAATATCGCGCCAGTAAATTGGCCTTTTCTATTAGAAAAGTTTGGCAAAGCGTAAAACGCTCTATTGATTAAAGAATTAGAATCTAATACTAATATTTTTCCCATTATAAATTTTCAGCTATCTTCTTTAGGAAGTCTTCAGTTAATAACTTATGAACTTCGTTTTCTCCCTTGTATAAAGCAGCTAAATCCCCTGTCATATAACCATCTTCGATAGTCTTAATTGTTGCCTTTTCTAGTCTGTTTGCGAAGTCTTGTAATTCTGGAAGGTTATCTAATTCGCCTCTCTTTCTTAAAGCACCGCTCCAAGCATAGATTGTAGCAACTGGGTTTGTAGATGTAGCTTCACCGTTTAGGTACTTATAGTAGTGTCTTGTAACTGTACCATGTGCAGCTTCAAATTCATATTTTCCTGTTGGAGAAACTAAAACTGAGCTCATCATAGCTAGCGAACCAAAAGCTGTAGCTACCATATCACTCATAACGTCTCCATCATAGTTCTTACATGCCCAGATCATGCCGCCCTTTGATCTTACGATTCTAGCAACAGCATCATCAATTAAAGTATAGAAATATGTAATTCCTGCCTTCTCGAATTTTTCTTTATATTCGTTTTCGAAGATTTCATTGAATAAATCTTTGAATCTATGGTCATATGTCTTAGAAATTGTATCTTTTGCGTTGAACCATAAATCTTTCTTTGAATCTAAAGCATAGTTAAAGCAAGCTCTAGCAAATGATGAGATAGATGCATCTACGTTATGCATTCCCATTACTACACCACCAGATTTCTTGAAGTCGAAGATTTCGATTTCTCTTGTTCCATCTTCATCTTCTAAAACAAGTTTAGCCTTACCGCCCTTTTTAACATATCCTTCAACATCTTTATAGATATCTCCGTAAGCATGACGTGCGATAACGATTGGTTGTTCCCATGTTGGAATATATGGAACAATTCCCTTTACCATGATTGGAGCTCTAAATACAGTACCATCCATAATTGCTCTGATTGTACCGTTTGGGCTCTTCCACATTGTAGATAGGTTATATTCTTGAACACGTTGTGCGTTTGGCGTAATTGTTGCGCACTTAACAGCAACGCCATATTCGTTAGCAGCGTTTGCTGAATCTATTGTTACTTGATCTTTTGTTGCTTCTCTGTTTGGAAGTCCTAAATCAAAATAAATTGTCTTTAAATCAACATATGGAAGAATAAGAATATCTTTAATCCACTTCCAGATGATTCTTGTCATTTCATCGCCATCCATTTCAACGATAGGCGTAACCATTTTAATTTTTGCCATTTATAAACTCCTAAAATTTAATTCTAAAATATTATATTATAAATATTTATATAATTCAATTCGTGAAGGAAAAGTTATCTTTTCCACATAATCAAAGCATCTTCAGAATTTTTATAATAATTCTTTCTAACGCCTTCAACTTTAAATCCGAATTTCTCATAAAGGCCAATAGCTTTATTGTTGTTCTTTCCAACCTCTAAAGTTAGGGCTTTTACTTCAAACTTTTCGGCTCTTTCAATTAAATCTTCAAACAATTTAGTTCCTAAACCTTGAGATTGATATTCTCTTTTAATTGCTATGTTATTTATATATCCTTCATCGCAAATCTTTTGGAAAGAATAATAGCCGATAACTTCATCGTCTTTTAACATAACTCTAAATATAATGAATTGTTGTCTGATTAATCCTAATAAAGATTCTTTTGACCAAGGAACAATTATTTCGCTTTGCTCGATATTAAAAATGTCATCAATATAGTTTTCTTGAACGTTAACTATATTAATCTCCATCTCTATCCCTCTCTGCTTGAGACTTTCTTAAATACAAAGGCTCTAAAACTGTAAATTCGCCTTTGTTTGCTTTAGCAAGTGTAATATCTATTAGGTTTTGAGGAATTGCTTCACTCTCTTTAAAATAGATTGGTAAATTGTCTTTTTTGATATCATCTATAAACTTGCAATCTACATCGCTCATCTTATCCCAAGAGCCATTAAATGTAGCTACATAATAGTTATCATGAAGCGCATCAATTGCTGTATGGAAGTTGCCATCTTTACCATATGCCATTTCTTCTAGCGCATTAATTGCTACGCAAGGTTTATTCATAGCAAAAGATAAAGCCTTCATTGTAGCTATACCAATTCTAATACCTGTAAATGATCCAGGACCTATAACGCAAGAAAATACATCAATATCTTTAATAGATAAATTTAAATCATTTAGAACTTCTTCAATATATGGCATTACAAGCGCATTGTGCTTTTTACCACTCTCTTGAGAAATTTTAAAACTTGTTTTATTTCCATCAAAAGCAACTACTACTAACTTTGATGCTGTTACGTCTATTGATAAAATCTTCATTTAATTTCAATCTTCCTTGATGTATCATCAATTACTTCTATGTTAATTATAATAGGATTTTTAATATTTTCGAACTTATTCCATTCGATAACACAAACACCACCTTCCATTCCAAGATAGTCGTTTAATCCTAATTCATACAATTCATCAGCTTCTTCTACTCTATACATATCGAAGTGGTAAAGATTCAATCTTCCATTGTATTCTTTCATGAATGTAAATGTAGGAGAAGTAACGACATCGTCAATCCCTAAAGCCTTTGCAATTCCTTTAGTGAAAGTTGTCTTGCCAGCACCCAAGTCTCCATTCAACAAAATAATCTCTTTACCTTGTAATTTATCGGCTACTTGCTTCGCAATTTTATGTGTTTCTTCTACGCTGTGAACTATGTATTCCATAGTCAATAGTATATAATACTTGACATTGCAAATCAAATTGTTATAATTGAAACGAACAAAAAAAATTCTTTGAGGCGGAGTGTAAGTCTCCACCGGTGGTTAAAGTCCACAAACGCCGCACCAAACGGCGCCGATCTAGTGAAATTCTAGTACCGACAGTAATAGTCTGGATAGGAAAGGAATAGTATGAAAGTATCAAGAACACGTTATTTAACTTTAGTTGCAATTTTTTCAGCAATTTCATTTGGATTAATGTTTTTGGATTTTGCAATCCCAGCCGTTATCCCATCATTTGTTAAAATGGATTTTTCAGAGCTACCAGCTTTGATTGCTTCTTTTGCGCTTGGCCCTTCTGCTGGCGTATTAGTTTGCTTGATTAAAAATCTAATCCATCTATCTATTACAACAACATCTGGGGTCGGCGAACTTGCAAACTTCTTAATTGGTGCTGCTCTAGTATTCCCTGCTGGTATGATATATAAATATCGTCATAACAAGTTATATGCTATTATTGCATGTTTCGCAGGGGCAATCATAATGGGTCTAGCATCTTATCCAATCAACCTTTGGATTACATATCCATTCTATTATAACTTCCTTCCAAAGGAAGCCATCATTAGCATGTATCAAGCTATATTAGGTTGGGTAGATTCAATTGAATTATCTCTATTAGTATTCAATCTTCCATTCACAATAGTTAAGGGATTAGCTGTAGCAATAATTACAGTTTTAATTTATAAGCCACTATCTCCTATCATCCATGGTTATGGAAAGTTCGCTATAAAGAAGAAAGCTCCTGAATTTGAAGAAGCTGAGCCAAGCGAAACTAATGAAGAGATTAAAGATACTGTAGAAGACGTTGTCGTAGACGCGCCTGAAAATAAAGAATAGGATTTAAATTATCCTAGACTATATGCCTTAAAAGAAAAAACGAATGGCTCTGCAAAAGCAGGGCCATATTTGTTATTAAGATATCGCAACTGAACCAGTATTGATTTCTTTAATGCTCTTAACATTCTTAATATCTTCTTTGTATATTTCAAGAATACTTATTCTATATTCATTATCAACCACACGCAATGTTTCTCTTCTCTCTGGGATTCCATTAACATATATTATTGTTTGGCTTCCAACCGGAATAGTTGCTACAAACAAAGTATCATCATCGCGCTTAAGATTTATTATCTTTCCATAATATGTGAATCGTTGTAGCCATGATATCATAACAAGGCTGTAAGCTTTGAAATATTCGTCATCATATCTTTCCAAATCATTAAAATGATAGTATGCATTTGGATCATCTGGATATCTTCCATCTTTGATGGTAAATGCTTTATCAAACTCGTCTTTTGTTGATATTAGAATAATGCTTTCTTGAATATCGAATGGAATGTCGAATGTTTTTAATGTGTCGTATTTAACAAATTCCAAATCCACAGTGTGGACTACTTCTTTAGAAGCGCATCCGCTAAAAGCAAATATAATTATCACTATACAGCATACGATAAATAACACTCTTTTTAGCACCATACAACACCCTCGCTTTTACCAATCTCTATCTTTTTTACATTTTCTACATCGTGTTTATCTACTTCAATAAAAGCAATCCTATATCTATTTACATAATAGCTTGGGGTTGAACAACCAGTATAACTCTCATTTAAATATAGAGTATCCCCTTCACATTCAAAATCTATAGTAGTTGTTCCCCTATATTTTGTATAAAATATATGAAGAAGTATACTATGCGTTTCAAAATACTCCTCATTATAGTTATCAACTTCCCCTAGAGTATATAATACATTTGGATCATCTGGATATCTAACATCTTTAATGATAGTAGCATTATTTAACTCTTCTTTTGTTGTTACTAAAATGTTGTCATCTTGAATTTCAAATGGAATATCATATATTCCCAACACGTCGCAATGAACTTTATATCTCTCAATGGTCGCTGGCTCTTCACTAGATGAACATCCACTAAAAGAAACTATCAATATAACTATACAAAATATAACCAATACTACCTTTTTTAGCAAAGCATAACTCCCCTTTGATCTACACGCTCAATGTTTTTAACAATTATTGTCTCTTTTTTAGATAATTCAAGAAAGTCTATCTTATATTCATTAACTATTTTGCTTGCTTCTATCATTGATGGATTATTTATTGATATCATACTATTAATAAAGCACAAAGTATTTCCCCTACATTCTAGTTGTATTTGTAATCTTGAGCTTGCACGCCACTTACGCCAAGAATACATCAAAATACTATGAGTCTCGAAGTACTCATCGTTATATTTATCTAGATTTTCTAAAGTATAATAGGCATTTGGATCTTCTGGGTATCTTCCATCTTTTATAGAAGATGCTTTTTCTAATTCTTCTTTTGAGTTAATCAATAATGTTATACTATCTTGAATATCAAAAGGGATATCGAACGATTCTATCTTTCTATATTCAAAATTAAAATCTTCATACTCTATTTCAATTGATTCAGTTCCAAAATCTATATTCTTTTTTTTATCCGTATTATTTGAATTGCAGCCACATAAAACTGCGCATAATAAAATTAAGATAACCAACAAGATATAGAAGTTCTTTTTCATTTATCCCCCATTGAAACTTCTTTTTAATTTAGTTCTTATTTAAATTATAAAAGTAAGATATTAAATAAAACATAAACGGCTCTGAATCACCAGAGCCGCTAAACTTAATTCTCGATTGCTAATATCATCTGAGGTTTTGGAGGTATATCATCCTCTATCTTAATTGATTCGAATGTCTTTAGAATTGCAGCGTTATTTACATCCTTAGAATATATCTTTGCAATAACATCGCCTTTCTCTACTGCTGAGCCTATTTGAACTTTTAGTTCAACCCCACAATACAAATCAATTGAATCTGTCTTTTTCAATCTACCACCGCCAAGCATTGTTACTGCACCAGCAATGCCCATTGGCTCAATATCTGTTACATATCCAGATTTATTTGCAATAACATCTAATACATAATTTGAATGAAGTAGATGTTCTTTATCTAAGCAAGTTATATCCCCGCCTTGTGCACTTATCATCTCTTTGAACTTCTCTAATGCTTTACCATTATCAATTACTTCTTCGCACTTTTGATAAGCATCTTTAATACCCATAGATTTTAATAATTCTGCAGCAAGAGTTAGAGCTACTTCGTGTAGATTATTCTTTGTTCCAGTCAATACATTTAGTGCGCCATATACTTCAAGAGAGTTTCCGATGAATTCATCTAATGGATAGTCCATATTAGTAACTATTGCTACAACGTTCTTGTTTGCCCTCTTACCAATCTTAACCATTTCCTTTGCTAATTGCTTAGCTGCATTTAAATCTTTCATAAATGCGCCTCTTCCGCACTTAACATCAAGGACAATGTTCTTAACACCAGAAGCTAACTTCTTAGACATAATTGATGAAGCAATTAGCCCTACATTATCTACTGTTTCTGTAACGTCACGAAGTGTATATAATCTCTTATCTGCTGGGCACATATCCTTAGATTGAGATATAACAGCAAGACCAATCTTTTCAATTTGCTTCTTAAATTGATCTTTATCCAAATTGATATTAAATCCAGGGATTGATTCTAATTTATCTAGCGTACCACCTGTATGACCAAGTCCACGACCAGATGCCTTTGCACACTTAAATCCAAGTGCTGCAAAGATAGGAGCAACAACAAATGTTGTTGAATCGCCAACTCCACCAGATGAGTGCTTGTCTACAGATAAATCATAGAATTCAGATAAATCAACAACTGTACCACTATTTATAATGGCTTGAGTTAAATTGTATGTTTCGTCTTCGTTGAATCCAACTAAACAAATAGCCATAAGTAGCGCAGAAGATTGGTAGTCCTCTATTTCTCCACTCATGACTCCGTTAATCCAGAAATCGATTTGTTCTTTTGTTAGTGCTTTTCCACTCTTTTTTGTGTTAATTATTTGTAAGATATTCATACAATTATTTTAACACAAGAAATATGGTTATTAAATATTTAAATATTTTTAATATTATTACCGTTATCCCACAATTCGTCGAATTGGTAAGTTTGTCTTGTTTCATCATGGAAGATATGTACAATTACATCACCAAAGTCAGCAACAGCCCATCTTCCCTCTTGCTTTCCTTCTTGTCTCATCATATTAACGCCAAGTTTTTCCATCTCTTCATCCAAGTAATCTACAAGAGCTTTAACTTGAGTTGTAGAACGTCCAGAACATACAACGAAATAATCAGCAAGTGAGCTTAATCCTTCAAGATCAATTATTCTAATATTTGATGCCTTTTTATTCTCCAAAATATTTGTAATATTTTTTACTAGTTCTTTCTCGTCCATGTTTACCTCTATATATTCAAATAATATTTAGCACACTCAATTGTTAGCGGATAAATATTATCTCCTTTTTCTTTTCTTAAATAATCATATTGCTGTTTAACTATAGTTAAAAAGCCGTGTTCAAATCCTTTATCCATTTCCTTTCTTAGTGGGATTATGAAATCTTCCTTTCTTCCCTCGTCTAATAAATCTGCTGAATAAATTAACTTTTCAAATATAGTCATATTTGGCTTTCCTGTTGTATGACAACGAATAGCACTTAATATCTCTTCATCTTTTATATCAAATTCTCTTTGAGCAACTACTGCCCCTAAGAATTGATGTTCAACTGGTGTTCCAATACTATCTTTTGGAGTATCACCTTTATCGTATGTTGGATCCTTTTCGATTTGCTTTGCACAATCGTGCAATAATCCAGCTAATAATACCTTGTTATTATCTAGTCCTAAATGATGCTTATCGTTCAAATATAAAGCATATTTGGCTACGCCAAGTGAATGATAGAATCTATGTTCATTAATCATTCTAGATAGCTTTCTAATATATGGTTCATAATCCGAATATAATGCGTTTTCGTAGATGTATCTTTTTACCTTTTCATCAACTGGCACATCATATCCAAGAGCGATATCATATCTAATTAAAGATGATGAGATGTCTTTTGGTTCATAATCCAAAACTTTTATCTTTGCGCCCTTATCTTCCCAGAACTTTTTAGCAGCTTGAAATTCTTCATTTCTATCCCCTCTTTTAAATACCCAAATTGGGCACATCTTTATAATTTCTTCAGGGTTTTTCCAAGTATGGAAATCGATTAAAGAATCTCCTCCCATAATGAAGACTACATCGCCATATTTTTTAATTAGTTTTGGAAGTGTTTGATAAGTGTAATGAATCTCATTATCTATATCTTCAATATTATCTATGATAATATTTCTCTTTCCCAAAAGTGCTATATTTAGCATATCCATTCTTTGGGCAAAAGAAGTTGTACAAGTATTTTTATGTGGTGGATTTTTTGATGGCACACACACTATAGTATCAAGGCCCTCATCAAGTGCCTTTTGCATCATGTTAATATGCTCAATGTGTGGTGGATTGAACGCCCCACCAAAAATTCCAATACTCATTACAATAAGTGCTTAAAGTTTTCCTTTTTAGATACTCTATATAATGTAATTTTAAATCCTAAAACTTGAACTACTTCGGCACCCGTTTCTGAAGCTATATCATTAGCAACTGCCTTAGCGTCTAATTCTGAATTTTGAAGTACAGATACCTTTATCATTTCTCTTGCTTCTAATTGATCATTAATTTGTGCAATTAAAGTATCTGTAATACCATTTTTACCAACTTGTGCAGTTGGTTCCATTTTCATTGCAATTCCTCTTAGTTTTGCTCTTTCTTTACTTGTCATATTTACTCCACAAAATCGAATTCGATATCTGAAATTCTTACAGTATCTCCTTCTTCACATCCTTCATCTTTTAATGCTTGAATAACTCCCTTCTCTAAAAGTTGCTTTTGGAAATATCTGTTTGATTCGAAATCGCTCAAAACAACATTTCTTACAAGAGAATCTACAAGTGGGCCAACAACTTCAAAGAAACCTGCACCATCTGTTAAAATCTCGAATGATGAATTGTCTCTTACCTTTTCTGTTGTCTCAATATGTACTGGCTCAATTTCTGGTAATAAATCTAGTTCCTTAGAAATCTCATTTAAAAGAGCTTCTAAGCCTTGGTGAGCTACAGCTGAAAGTCTAAAGACTTTCTTTCCTATCTTCTTCTCAAATTCTTCAATTTGTTTTTCATCTTCTACTAAATCACACTTGTTTGCTGCAACGATTTGTGGAAGCTCACTTAATGATTTACTATATTTCTTCAATTCACGATTGATAATCTCATAATCAGAGAATGGATCTCTTCCTTCGCTTCCAGAGATATCTACTACATGAACAATTAATCTTACACGTTCAACGTGTCTTAAGAAGCTATGTCCAAGTCCTGCACCATCTGATGCGCCTTCGATTAATCCTGGGATATCTGCCATAACAAATGATTTGTCATAATGCTTAACAACTCCAAGGATTGGAGATAATGTCGTGAAATGATAATTTGCAATTTTTGGTTTTGCAGCGCTAACTACACTTAAAAGTGTAGATTTACCTACATTTGGGAATCCAACAAGACCAACATCGGCAATTGTCTTTAATTCTAGCGTCAATGGGATTTCTTTTGTCTTTTCTCCCTTTTGACAGAACTTTGGTGCCTTTCTTTGTGGTGTTGCGAATCTTGCATTTCCCTTGCCTCCAAGACCGCCGGCTTGAGCTACGAATCTTGAATCTTTATAGAACATATCTGCGATAATCTCGCCAGATTCTTTGTCTCTAATAATTGTGCCTCTAGGAACTTTAATTATTAAATCCTTACCATTTTTACCCCTGCAGTTCTTTGACGCGCCATTTGCCCCATTTTCGGCTCTAAAGTGCTTTGCATATTGGAAGTCAACTAAAGTTGAAGAACCATCATCTACAACGAAGATGATTGAACCGCCATTACCGCCATCGCCACCATCTGGGCCGCCCATATCTACATATTTTTCTGTATGGAAAGAAACGATGCCATCGCCACCGTCACCTGCTTTTATAAAAATTGAAGCTATATCTAAAAACATACCTATTTCCTCGATGTGCACATATCATTTAATAGACAGTTGGCACAATCTGGCTTTTGAGCCTTACATGTGTATCTTCCCAAGAATATTAAAAGATGATGCATTCTTGCCCACTTTTCCTTTGGAAAGATTTTCTTTAGAGCCATTTCAACTTCATATGGATCATCGCTTTTAACGAATCCTAACCTATTTGAAACTCTCTTTACGTGTGTATCTACAGCTATTGCATCTTGCTTGAATATCTCAGCACAAATTACATTCGCTGTTTTTCTACCAACTCCAGCAAGAGTTGTTAACTCCTCTATTGTTGATGGAACTTCACCATTAAAGTTCTCGATTATTCCCTTTGCACAAGCAATAATATTTTTTGCTTTATTCTTATAGAATCCGCAAGGTTTAATCAATTCTTCAAGTTCGCCCTGTTCTATAGAAGCGAAATCTTGAGGTGTTCTATATTTTTTAAATAATTCATTTGTTACTATATTTACGCGCCTGTCCGTGCATTGCGCAGATAATATAACAGCAACTAATGCCTCAAAAGGAGTTTCAAAGTCTAGTTCACAATGCGCCTCAGGATGCATCTTCTCTAGTCTTTGAATAATCTTTTCGATTTCCTCTTGAGTGTATTTAGTCATTATAGTAATTCAACAATTCTCTTTGTTGCTTCGATAGTTGTTTCTCTATCGCCAAATGCTGTTAATCTGAAGTATCCTTCTCCGTTTTCACCAAAACCAGCGCCTGGAGTACCAACAACGCCCTTTTCGTTTAAAAGCTTATCGAAGAATTCCCAAGACTTCATTCCATTTGGACACTTCATCCAAATATATGGAGAGTTTTCACCGCCTACGCAGTAAACGCCCTTTTCAACTAAAGCCTTCTTGATGATTCTTGCATTTTCTCTATAATATTCAAGATTTGCTTGGATTTGCTTTTGTCCTTCTTCTGTGAATACAGCTTCAGCAGCTCTTTGAATAATATATGGAGTTCCATTGAATTTTGTAGATTGACGTCTATTCCATAAAGCATTAGCTTTAACACCATTGAATTCTAATTCTTTTGGTACGATTGTGTAACCACATCTTGTACCTGTGAATCCAGCTGTCTTTGAGAAAGAACAGATTTCGATTGCGCAAGTTCTTGCTCCTTCAATTTCGAAGATTGAATGAGGAAGAGATTTGTCTTGAACGAATGCTTCATATGCAGCGTCGAAGATGATTAATGCCTTTTGGCTATTAGCATAATCTACCCATGCCTTTAATTCTTCTTTTGTATATACAGATCCTGTTGGATTGTTTGGAGAACAAATATATATAACATCAGCTTTATAAGAAGCATCAGGCATTGGCTTGAAACCATTTTTGTCGTTCCCTGCGCATGTGTCAATTTTTCTTCCAGCCATAACGTTTACATCAACATATGCTGGGTAAACTGGGTCTGGAATTAATACCTTGTTGTCTGGAGCCATAATATCTAAGATATTACCTAAGTCACTCTTAGCGCCATCAGATACTATGATTTCATCTCTATCTAGAGTAACGTTTAATCTTCCATAGTATGCTTGGATTTTTTCTCTTAAGAAATCATATCCAAGTTCTGGGCCATATCCTCTAAATGTTTCCTTCTTTCCCATTTCATCTACAGCCTTATGCATAGCTTCGATTACAACTGGAGCTAGAGGAAGAGTTACGTCTCCGATACTTAATTTATATACCTTTACTCCTGGGTTTGCAGCTTGGTATTCTCTAACCTTTCTTGCGACTGTTGAGAAAAGATAACTATCTTTTAATTCTAAAAAATGTTCGTTTAGTCTCATATTACATCACCAAATATGCGTCTCTGTCTGCGCCTACTGAAACATATGTAATCTTACATTCTGTAGCCTTTTCGATGTACTTAATGTAATCATATGCTTCCTTTGGAAGGTCTTCTGGCTTTCTGCAATTAGAAATATCACACTTCCAACCTGGTAAGTATTCAATTACTGGAGTAGCAATTCTTAATTCTTCGCCACGTGGGAAATCTGTTGTGATCTTATCACCAACTTTGTATGCTGTACAAACTGGAATCTTATCCATATAAGATAGAACGTCCATCTTTGTTAGAGCGATTTCATCAGCGCCTTGGCACATACAACCATATTTAGAAGCAACAACGTCAAATCCGCCTACTCTTCTTGGTCTACCTGTAGCTGCACCGTATTCGCCACCTGCATCTCTTAATTCCTTAGCTTCATCGCCAAACATTTCAACTGTGAATGGTCCTTCACCTACACATGTTGAATAAGCCTTCATAATACCAATAGTCTTTGTTAACTTTAGATTTGGAACGCCAGCACCGATTGGAGCATAAGCTGCGATGTTGTTTGATGAAGATGTGTATGGATTTATACCATAGTCGATATCTCTTAGAGCACCAAGTTGTGCTTCAAATAAGATATTCTTACCCTTCTTTGCTTCATCGTTTAAGAACTTAGACATATCTACGATAAATGGTTTTAATCTATCTCCGTATGTCTTTAGATAATCCATGATTTCTTCCTTAGTTACAGCAGGAGCGCCATAAACCTTAGTGATTGTTAAATTCTTCCATTCAAGTAAGCTTTCAACTCTCTTTTCTAAAGCTTCTGGGTAGAACAAGTCTCCCATAGAGATAATCTTCTTAGCATACTTATCACTGTATACTGGAGCAATACCTCTTCTTGTTGATCCAAATTTAGCTGCGCCTAGTCTTTCCTCTTCTAAGCAATCTAATTGAACGTGATATGGCAATACGATAACTGCTCTATCACTGATTTTTAAATTTTCTGGAGTAATCTTAACACCAGCTTGAATTAATCTATCCATTTCTCCGCAAAGGTGCTTGATATCGATAACCATACCATTACCCATAACGTTGATGTTATCTTCTCTTAAGATACCTGATGGAAGTAAGTTCAAAATGAACTTTCCTAAATGATTAATTACTGTGTGTCCTGCGTTGTTACCACCTTGGTAACGGCAAACGATGTCATAGTCCTTAGAGATAAGGTCTACCATTCTGCCTTTTCCTTCGTCGCCCCAGTTAATTCCTACAATTGCTGTTAACATAATTTATTCTCCTAATTTTAATTTTTTCTTTTTTTAACCTTGAAGACCTCTAGATTGTCTATCCATGTCTTCTACGACTATGTCGTAAATTTCTCCTAATGTTGAGCAGTATTCTAAAACTTGCCATGGCTCGTCTGTGTGGAAATGAATTTTAATTAAATCCGAATCTCCTACAACTAATAGGCATTCACCATCTAAATCGTTTTCGAAATAGTCGATGATTTCTTGTTGGTCAAGATCCTTACCCTCGATTAGTAGTTGAGTATCATACTTATGTACCATATTATTCTCCTTTTATTCCCATTCAATTGTTGCTGGTGGTTTAGAAGTAATATCGTATACTACACGATTTACATGCTTAACCTCATTAACAATTCTGGTTGAAATTTTTTCTAACACATCATATGGTATTCTAGCCCAGTCAGCTGTCATACCATCTACGCTTGTTACGGCTCTTAGAACTACTGTGTAATCATATGTTCTAGAATCGCCCATAACGCCTACACTTCTCATGTTTGTGATAACTGCAAAGTATTGCCAAATTTCGCTATCTAAACCATTCAAAGCTACTTCTTCTCTTAAGATATAGTCTGCATCCTTTAGAATGTCTAACTTCTTCTTTGTAATATTACCAATTACTCTAATTGCTAGACCTGGACCTGGGAATGGTTGACGCATAACGATTTCTTTTGGAAGACCAATTTCAAAACCTACACGTCTTACTTCATCCTTGAATAAGCTTCTTAAAGGTTCAACTAATTCCTTAAAATCTACAACTGATGGTAAACCACCTACATTGTGGTGAGACTTAATAGTAGCACTTTGTCCCAAACCTGATTCAATAACGTCTGGGTAAATTGTACCTTGTACCAAGAAATCTACCTTACCAATCTTCTTAGCTTCTGCTTCGAAGACTTCAATGAAGTCTTTACCAATAATCTTTCTCTTCTTTTCTGGTTCTTTAACACCAGCTAAATCTCCTAAGAACTTCTTTGAAGCATCAACCTTAATTAGGTTCATACCCATATCTTCTTTGAAGACCTTCATAACTTGTTCAGCTTCGCCCTTTCTTAATAGACCGTGATCTACGAAGATACATGTTAATTGAGCGCCAACAGCCTTGTGTACAAGTGTTGCAGCAACAGCACTATCTACACCGCCTGAGAATGCACATAGAACTTTCTTATCTCCAATCTTTTCTTTTAAAGCCTTGATTGTTTCTTTAGCGAAGTTGTCCATAGTCCAATCACCATGTAACTTACATACTTCGTATAAGAAGTTCTTTAACATATTAATACCATCGATTGTATGAACTACTTCTGGGTGGTATTGAACACCATAGATGTTTCTTGCTGTATTTTCCATAGCAGCAACTGGACATGTAGCAGTATGAGCTACAATCTTGAAACCATCTGGTAACTTGTTAATATAATCTGTATGGCTCATCCATACTTGATTTGATTTCTTTAAATCCTTGAATAGTAAAGAGTCTGCGAATGTTGCTTTTTGCTTTCCATATTCTCTTGTTTCTGCGTGCTTAACTTCACCACCTAATGTATAGGCGATTAATTGACATCCATAGCAGATACCTAGAATTGGGATGTTTAATTCAAAGATCTTTGGATCAACGTGTGGTGCTTTTTTATCATAAACACTGTTTGGTCCGCCTGTGAAAATAATACCTTTTGGATTAATTTCTTTGATCTTTTCGATTGAGATATTAGATGGATGCATTTCGCAATAAACATTTAAATCTCTTACTCTTCTTGCAATCAATTGGTTGTATTGGCCACCAAAGTCCAATACTAATACTTTTTCGTTCTCCATAAATTATTTTGTCCTATTTAGAATTTTTTTAGCACGTTTAATATTTCTATTAAAGAATGCCTTTACTTCCTTGATTAAGTTTGTTATCGCCTCTATCTCTACACGCATAAATAGCATTGTAGGAACTACGCATACTAACGCGATGACTAGTTTTATTGTCATATTCGATGTCAATGGATACAAGCTGAATATTGAAGCCATGAACGATGTCGTGATACACCATATGAATGCAACTAACATAATTGCCATCAAGAATATTCTTTCCTTTGTGTATGGTAGACATACTTGCATCAATACGATAAATGAAACTGTCGCATAGATATATGTAGCCATTGTTGCAACTTGGCTTGATACGTTATAACCGATGTTGCTGTATGTGTAACTGATTAAAAATACTAATAAAGATATTGTAAAACCAGCAGGCAGTGCCTTTTTAAAGACTTTGGATAGGAATCCACCAGTAACTCTTTGGTTGTTTGGTTCTAGAGCCAAGAAGAATGATGGAACACCTACGAACAATGCACTAACTAATGTTAAATGAATTGCTTCGAATGGATAGCTTAAGCTAAAGATGATACATAGTACTGTCAATAGCGCGCTAAACGTTGTTTTTACTAAGAATAGTGAGGCTGCTCTTTCGATGTTATTAATAACACGTCTACCTTCGCCTACAACTGATGGAAGTGATGCGAAGTCACTATCTAGTAAAACTAATTGAGCAACAGCTCTTGAAGCTTCAGAACCAGCCGCCATAGCAATTGAACAATCTGCTTCTTTTAGCGCCATAACGTCGTTTACACCATCTCCTGTCATACCAACAGTGTGGCCCTTAGATTTTAAAGCTTGAACTAATTGCTTCTTTTGCTTTGGAGTTACACGACCAAATATTGTGTATTTATCACAAGCGTCGTATACCTTCTCTTCTGTATCTAATTCTGTAGCATCGATATATTTGTCTGAGCCATCAAGACCAGCTCTTTCAGCAACTTTTGAAACAGTTACTGGGTTATCACCTGAGATAACCTTTAGAGTAACTCCTTGCTCAGCGAAATATTCAAATGTTGCTTTTGCATTTTCTCTAATCTTATCGCTAAGTACGATTAGGGCTACGATTGTCATATTATGAGGATTCATCTCCTCAGTTAACTTTTCTTTTGATGTAACAAGCGCTAAGACTCTGAAGCCTTCTTTTGCAAAGCCTTCACATTGTTCCTTAACTTCGTTAAATCTATCCTTTAATACGAATTCTGGAGCACCTACAATGAATGTTCCATTAATTCCAAAGTTAACAGCTGACCACTTTCTTGCAGATGAGAATGGGATTGTTTTTATAACTTCAAATTCTGTATCTTGCTTATAGTGTGCTTGGAATGCTTCAAATGTAGCATTGTTTGGTCCAAGTGCCTTAACCATATTTCCTACGATATCTTTAATTTGACCGTATTTTTCTGAGAATACTAATTCTTTTTCAACTTGCATTGAACCTTCAGTGATTGTACCTGTCTTATCTAAACATAGTGTATCTACTCTGGCTAGTGTTTCAATTGAATACAAATCTTGTACAAGTGTGTTCTTTCTTGCAAGCTTATAAACACCGGCAGCTAAAGCTACAGATGTTAATACGATAAGTCCTTCTGGAATCATACCGATAATTGATGATACTGTTCTTGTAACTGTATCTGATAAAACGTGATCGAATACTTGGTAGTTGTTTAAGAACATTAAAATACCAAGTGGGAAGATTAGAATTGTAACGATTCTAATAATCCAGTTGATAGATTGCATCAACTTTGATTTTGTCTTTTTAAACTTCTTAGCTTCTGCCAACAATTTAGCTGAATAAGAATTTTCACCAACGGCTGTTACTCTACATGTAGCTTCGCCGGCTTGGATAGTTGAACCTGAATATAGTTCATCTCCACTCTTTTTATGGATATCATCTGATTCACCGGTCAATAGAGATTCGTTAGCATCACATTCACCGCCTACAACGACACAATCTACAGGAACTTGAGCTCCTTGCTTTAGAATGATAATATCGTCAAGCGCGATTTGATCGGCTGGAATTGAGAATCTTGATGATACGCTATTTCTATTACGTATTACATCAACAGTTGGCGCTGTCATAATTGACATCTTTTCCAAAGTCTTTTTAGATCTAACTTCTTGGAAGATACCAATAATCATATTTGCAAATACGATTGCTAAGAATAATGCGTTCTTTAATTGTCCAAATACTAACACAGCACAACCTAAGAAGAAGTTGATGATATTGAATAGTGTTAGAACGTTTGATCTAAAGATAGCAAAATACGACTTTGTAACTACACTCTTTTGTGTGTTTACATAGCCTTTATCTATTCTCTCTTGAAGTTGTGCTTCTGTTAAACCAACTTCAGGATTTGTATCTACTCTATTTAGAGGAGATTTTAAATATTCTTTTGAAAGTTTTTTCTTCTTTTCTTTTACAGGAGCATCTTGTTTTGGAGCAGTAATAACTTCCTCATCTTGAGCAGGTTCTTGAGGAATAATTTCAACATTCTCTTGAGGGATAGGAGCATTTATCGTCTCTTGAGGTGCTTCGTACTTCAAATCCATAGTTTCTTGCACTGGAGCCTCTAGAACAGGAGCCTCATTTACTTCAACTGGCTTTTGTTCTATTTTCCCCTCAACTTTCTTTGTAGATTTTTTTGGCACACTCTTTTTTGGTTCAGCCTTTTTAACTTCTGCCTTTATTGGCTCTGTCTTTTCAACCTCTTGCTTTTTTGGTGCTGCCTTTGGTGTTTCCTTCTTTGGAGTTGCCTTTTTAGGTGCACTAGCTACAGGTTCTTTTTTCTTCGCTGGTTCCTTTTTCTCCGTAGCCTTTTTAGCTTGTGTTGTCGCTGCTACGATTGTGGTCTTATTTTTGTCTGTTGTTTTGCTCATCGCTTGCTCCTTATGTGACGCGTATAATATTAACATACGCGCGAAATAATGTCAAAAACTATGTTTTATTAACTACAATAATTTGTCGATTGCCTCCAAATAGCCATCGAATCCTTTGCCCTTTATTTGTTCGATACATGCTGGTGCGATTACTGAATTCTTTCTGAACTCTTCTCTTGTGTTAATGTCAGATATATGAACCTCAACTGTCTTTATGTTAACGCCTTTAATTGCGTCGTGAATTGCGTATGAATAATGCGTAAATGCGCCAGGATTTATGATGATGCCATCATATTTCTTGAAATAGCATTCTTGGATACAATCTACTATATCGCCTTCGTGGTTTGATTGGAAAAAGTAAACATCTACGCCCTTTTCTTTAGCGTATGTACCAATATAGTTTATTAAATCTTCATATGTCTTGTTTCCGTACACCTCTGGTTCTCTTATCCCAAGCATATTAAGATTAACGCCATTAATGACCATTATCTTTTTCATTTCAAAACCTCCACAATTTTCTTTGTATCCAAATCCAATTCACCATAAGGAACTGCCCAATCGCAAATTCTTAGATAAATTGGATAACGCTCATTATACATTTGAATTAGATCTTCCTTTCCCTTAATTGATGGGTGTGCATCCAAATCAATTGATGATAGGATTCTATCTAAAGACCTATCTCTTAAAATTAAAATGCCTGACAATTTCATTGTCAAAACGTTATATTCGTTCAAAACAGCACCGCCGCCTAGCGCTACTATTTTATCTTTCATAAATGCAATCTTTTGAATGGCTTTTGTTTCCCATTCTCTAAACACTTCTTGTCCCTCAGCTAAAAGCTCAGATAACTTCTTTTTAGATATCTTTTCGATATATTCATCAAGGTCGATAAATTCTCTATTTAGAGCTTTAGATAAACTCTTGCCAAGTTCAGTTTTACCGCATCCCATCATACCTGTAATGTAGACATTACCATGAGCTTTCTTTTGCTCGATGATAGAAATCTCTTTATATACTCTAGATATCATGGAATCCATTTTGATTCCTTGCCAATATCCTTGAGATGTAATACCTTGAGATACAAGCATATATAGACCTGGGATACACTTCTTACCCATCTTTACGCCAATTTGCATAAGCTTTGTGAAGATTGGGTTATAAACAAGGTCAATTATATATTCATAATTTTCAACGATTGATTTATCTACGATACACTTATCTACATTTGGATACATTCCAACTGGAGTTGTGTTGATTAAAACATCACCACGTAAAAATGGTAATTGGTCATAATCTATAACCTTTGCACCCTCAATTGTATCCTTGTCTATATTTCTTGCTACAACGTAGATTTCTTTTGCTTTATCTTTTAGATAATAAACAACGCTTCTTGCTGTACCACCAGAGCCCATAATAACAAAGACCTTATTTCTTGGCTTGATACCATTTCTAGATAACAATTCTTTAAAGCCCTCAGCATCTGTGTTATAGCCGATTAATTTGCCGTTAATGTTGTTTATTGTATTTACTGAGCCAATTGCTCTAACCTCGTCAGATACTTGATCTAAAAGCGAGATAATTCTAACTTTGTATGGAGAAGATACATTCGCGCCCTTAAAGCCGATTAATAAATCATGGATATCTACATTGTTAAATTCTTCTACTGAAACGTTTACTTTCTCGAAATCCCCATCAAGCGAATAAATATTGAAAAACATATTATGAACTTCTGGAGCAAGAGAGTGTTCTAGATTGTTACCAATAACGCCATATTTAATCACGCGCAAAATACCTCACGCATTTATTATAAACTAAATATTTAAGTTTTTGTGAAAAAGTTTAATTTTTTAAGAAATTTTTTCTTGCATATGCTTTTTGACGTCTTTAAAGTAGACATACATACCAAGTCCAAGCGAGATTGTTCCACCTACAACCCAGCTCATTGGCACAGCGTAAAATACGCTATTTTGTCCCCATACGCCATTTAGAGAATATGCAAATATAACTCTTAGAGCAATCGTTAAGAATGTTTGAGTAAAGAAGCACTTTAGCCAGCCAAGCCCACGCATAAATGCCTGATTTTGGAAAATAAGCGTAGCAAATGTATAGCCATATGCCATATACATTGTGTATGTAACGCCAGCTTCTATTGCTGCTGTTGATTCACTATCTATGAATATATGAACAAGTGGCTTTGCTAAGAATACCCCAATTAAGGTTATAACCACTGAATTTATTGCCGTTACTATGTAAGTTGATTTATATCCCCTTGCAATTCTATCGTATTTTTGAGCACCAAGGTTTTGAGAGAAGAATGTTGTCACCGCATTTGTGTAGCCTCTAAATACGATTAAAAGCAATGCATTAATCTTTTCACCTACATTTGCCCCTGCTATAAAGTCGCTACCATATGTGTTAACTAATCCTTGAACGCAAATTCTTGCAATGTATACAAATGATTGTTGAAGCGCAACTGTTGATGAATATGACAAAACAGATTTTGCCATTTGCTTATCAAATACCAAATCTTTGAAAGATAATTTTAAAATCTCAAGTTTTCTATTCGTGTATCCTATTACCATTACAACAGATAACCCTTCTGCAATGATTGTGGCAAGCGCTGCACCCATAACTCCCATCTTTAGTCCAATAACGAATAATAAATCCAAGATTGCATTAATTGCTGTAGCAATAACTAAGAAAATTAGAGGCGTTAATGAATTGCCAATTGAACGAATAGCATAGGTATAGAAATTATAGATGAAGGCAAATATATTCCCTGCAAATATGATGTAAAGATAAATTGCTGTATCTTCTAAAATTTCTTCTGGAGTGTTTAAAAATCTCAAAAATGGTTTACAAGCAATAATGGCAATTGTAGATACTAAGATTGTAAATCCAAGACCAATTATTAAAGCCGTAGATAAAGATCTCTTTAGCCCTACCTTGTCTCCCATTCCAAAATATCTTGCAAAAACTATAGAACTTCCAATAGCAAAGCCAGTAATCATGTATAAGAATAAATTCATAATTGGCGTTGCTACTCCAATTGCAGCTAAAGCGTTTGTAGATACAAATCTACCTAATATGATGCTATCTACTGCGTTATAGAGTTGTTGAAGCAAATCTCCTAGAATAAAGAACAAGGAAAAGCCTAATATAACTTTCCCCTCATTTCCCTCTAAAAGATTCGATTTTGCATTAATCTTCATACAAATAATTATAGAATTATTTAGGAATTTTAACAATTAGAATTTAAATATTAAAAATATGGACAAAATATAACTATTGATATAGTCCAAATATCATGTTTTGAACGTGAGAAAAACTATTAACAGTAAAAATTATTTCTTCCTCGCCTTCCTCGTTTTCAACTACCTCTTCTGTATAGTCAGATTGAGACACATATGAGCCTGTTCCTGATTGAGAATTAGATTTTAAATACCAAGAATTAATTGTTTCTCCAAGATTAGATAAAGTGCCTTTTATACTCCAGAATTCTGAAGAGATAAATCTATCCATTTTAGCGCATGCTGGGATATCTAAAACAAATCCTGCGTTTACTAAAATTAAAGCATTGTTAATATATCCATATGTATATAAATAGCCAACATATCTTAGGTATGAATCTTGAGAATTTAGAAGGATATAATAAGCAAGTTCATTTGCATCAGCTTCCCTCATTACTCCCTTAGTATGGGCTAATTCATGTGCAATAGTTATGCACTTATTGTGCATAGGCATTTGGTAATTATACCCAGGTTCTACTGTTGTGCCAAAGGTTATTCCAGCAATTGAGAATGCACTCATTAAATATGAAGAAGCAACTTTCTTTGGCGTTGCTGTATATGAGCAATAATAATCACTTGTTAGTTGTCTATCGTATTCTTCTTGGATCTTTTTTATAAGCTCTTCATCTGTGTATGGACAGATAGTTGCGCCATATTCTGTAAATTGTTGTTGAGATGCTACAGAATGGAAATCTAAAAAGTATCTAACAGCAACATCTAATACCTCATCTTTATCCATAACCTCCTCTACTTCATACACATCTAATTTCTCTCTATTGTACATAATAGAAACAGTAGATACATAAATTGCAGAAAACATGGAAATAATTAAACAAATAGAAGCAATTAGTCTAATTCCAAGTTCGTTATTTTTATGGACAAAATAGTATATTGCGAAAATTAATAAAGCTAATAATATAGCTGCCCAGATAAAAGCGGATACTTCAAATACATCAAATTCTACATAATTGAATATTGGACCTACAATTTTTGCCCAATTAAAGTAGATATGACGGGTCAACCACTCTGACGCAGCCTCGTCTCTCGAGATAAAAAACATAGCGATTGCAAGCACTATGAATACTGCAGTCGCTATGAATTGATTTCTCGAAGATTTAGTCATCGAATTACAAGATGTATTTATCTTGCTTTTGTGGAGCATTTGCTAATTCTGCTCTCTTATCGTCGTAACCTGGACGGCCAAGTAAAGCATATGTAGCGTTCTTACCTTCTTCAACTCCTGGTTGATCGAAAGTATCAATGTTAATCATTGCACCAGCATAAGCTGTTTGTAACATGAATAGATACATTAATTGTCCAAGTGTGAATTCATTTAGGATTGGAAGCATAATTGTGTAATTTTGCTTTCCAGCCTTTGTAATAGCATATTCTGTAGCCTTTCTTTCAGCTTGGATTAATTCGTTCATTGTATGTCCGCATAGGAAGTTAACGTTTGGATATTCCTTGCAGCCATCTGGAATCTTAACTTCTGTTCTGTATTCGTCAACACCGATAAATGTAATAACCTTATCGAATGGACCAGCTGTATATAATTGAACTTGAGAGTGTTGATCTGTAACACCTAGAGACTTAACTGGAGTTTGACCCTTGTTGCAAGGTGTTCCATCAAGTTCTACATTCTTACCTAAAGATTCAGCCCATAGTTGGCAATACCAGTCAGCGATGTATTTTAATCCATCAGCATATGGCATCATAACACCGATATTCTTTCCTTCTTCCATAGCAATAACTTGAAGTGTTGCAAGGATTAGGGCTGGGTTCTTCTTTAAAGAAGCTGAGTTACATGTTTCATCCATGAATCTAGCGCCTTGAAGCATTCCCTTAATGTCAATACCTGTAACAGCAGCAGCAAGAAGTCCTACTGGAGATAATTCACTGAATCTACCGCCTACACCATCTGGGATGTAGAATGTCTTGTAGCTTTCTGCCTTAGCAATCTTAATTAGGTTACCCTTTTCTAAAGATGTTGTAGCAATGATATGATTCTTAGCATCTGCACCTAGCTTTTCCTTTAATATAGCGCTGATGATTAAGTATTGTGTCATTGTTTCTGATGTTGAACCAGACTTTGTAATTACGTTGAACATTGTCTTTTTAACATCGATAACATCTAAAAGTGCTGCCATTCTTTCTGGATCTACGTTATCTTCAACATAGAACTTTGGTCCCTTTCTTAATCTTCTTGGTAAATCATTGTAATGTAAATGATTGATAGCTTGGAATGTAGCGATTGGGCCTAGTGCTGAACCACCAATACCTAATACTACGAAATATTCATAATTCTTTCTAATTTCTTTAGCTGTTTGAATGATATCTTCAACAACGGCATCTTGCTTATATGGAAGGTCTGCCCATTCCATCATATTCTTGCCCTTTCCAGCTTCAACTGCATCAAAAGCAGCCTTTGCCTTGTCAGCCATACCATTAAACTTCTTGTCAGAAATACCCTTGTCGCCTAATGTAGCTTCCATCATGTTGTTGTAATCAATTCTGATTTTCATTGTCTTTTTGCTATAACGCATATGTATCCTCCAAAATGAGTTATTATTTTTTCGCTTTATCTAAGCAGACTTTTAAAAAGTCGTAGCTTTCTTTTAAATCATCAAAAGACTTGTAGTCCTTTGAATATACTTCCATTAAAACACTGCCATCAAATCCCATGTCAAGCAATATCTTAAACAATTCTACAAAATCTACGCATCCGCGTCCAGGAATTGTAGTAATTCCATCTAAATCATAGTCGCAAACATGCACCGTTTTAACTAAATTGCCCATCTTAGATAAGAAATCTTTGTATGTATATCCAGCTTGGCGTGCTTGCTTAATATCTAAAACCGTAGATATTTCAGGACAAAGTGGAGCTAACTTTTCAATGAATTCTGGGAAATGATAATATGTCCAGTGAACATTTTCATAACAAAATTCAATTCCATAGCCTTTAGCTATTTCGTGAAGTTCGTTATAAATTCTAGCGATTCTTTCAAAATTCATATTAGCAACAGATGTTTTCTTTAAAATTGTTGCCCCGTGGAATGTATAATATTTTGCACCAAGTTGTTGCCCCACATTTAGAATATTATTGAATGTAATTAAGGCATCTTCTCTCGCTCTTGAGCCTTGAGAGAATAAATCTGGTTCAAATTGATTTGTTAAAGAATGGATTGAATGTAATTCGAAATTATGAATTTCGCGAGCCTTTGCCATACTATCTTTTAAAACCTTTGCAAATTCATCGCAATATTGAGATCTTGTTTCAAAGAAAATCTCGCAAGCATCGGCACCTAAAGTCGCAACTTTTTCAAGTGCGTCCTCTACATGAAGTAATGGGAAATATGATGCTGTCGATACTCCTAATTTCATAACGATAGTTATTATATCATCTTGATTAAAAAAGTTTAAGTAATTTATTAAATTAACTCGCTAAAATTGAACTATATATATGTATTAGTAAAATCTTTATAAAAGACAAAAAATATATTTGCGTGTATATGTGACACAATGGTATTATGTATTGTGAATCAAAATCAAATATGAGGAAGAGGAAAATGGCAAGTTTAAAAAATTGGTTTGAGAATGTCAAAGAAAAAGCCAAGAACAACCAAGCTCTACCAAAATTCTCAAATTGGATTGTTAATCATAAGGTTATCGTTATTTCAATTTTTGCAGTTTTGATGATTTTAGCTGTTGTAGGTAATTTCTTTGTTAAGAAGGAAAGTGACGTTATTTCTTATCTAGATAACGACACTGTAACAAAACAAGGCTTAGCTACCCTTCAAGAAGAATTCAATATTATTGGTGACTTCTCAATGGGTATTTCTTATATCTCTCTAGATCAAGCAAAAGCAATCGTTAGAGATATCGAGAAAGAAAATGAAAAATTGGACAAAGATGGCCAACCTTCATTAAGAATTAACAAGATGGTATGGATTGGTACATTTGACTCATTAGATTCTTTAAAGAATATCGGTCAAGGTTTAAGACCATCATTATCAGATGATGATATTGATGCAATCAAAGAAAGCTTGGCCAAGAAGTTTATTATCTCGACAGAATATAATGGAACAAATGTAGACACATACATCATTTCTGTTTACTTCACTACACCAAACTCTGCAGATGAAACAGCTAACGCTATTGGTGTTATGGAAAACATCGTAAGAACAAAATTACAAGAATACATTAACACTGGCGCATGTGATGCTCCTTCTGTTGATGCTGCTTATTCATTTACTGGTTCTGCTCAAAACTCTAAATCACTACTTGAATCTTCTGTTGGTGATATGCCAAAGTTCGTTATCATTGCGGTTATCGCCGTATTTGTTATCCTTCTTTTGACAACAAAGAGCTATCTAGAACCATTAATTTTCTTAGCAACACTTGGTATTTCAATTTTATTGAATATGGGTACAAATATTATCGCCGGTAAGCCAGTTGGTACTGTATCATCAATTACAGCATCGTGCGCGACGATTCTACAACTTGCCGTAGCTATGGACTATGCTATCTTCTTAATGCATACATATTATGAAGAATTAAGAACAACTCCAGATCCAAAGCAAGCTATGGTACAAGCTCTTCCAAAAACAATTAAATCTGTCGTTGCTTCATCACTAACAACCGTTGGTGGATTTATTGCCCTATTCTTTATGAAGTTTGGTATCGGTTACGATCTTGGTTTCGTATTAGCAAAAGGTGTAATTTTATCTCTAATTACAGTTATCTGCCTACAACCAGTAATCATCCTATTCTTCAGCAAGTGGATTGCAAAGTCTGAACATAAGTGGAAGCCACTTACTCCAAGACTAAAGTTCGATTCAAAAGTAATTACAAAGAAAGGTGTTTGTATTCCAATCATCGTTATTTGTATCGGTTTATTAATTCCTGCTGCTATGTTCCAAAACAAAGTTGATTTAACATTCATCACTGTTACAGCAGAAAATCCAAATCCAAATGTAGCTGAAGTTGCACTAGAATCTTCTTCTAACCAAGTTATCGTTATGACACCATATATCCTTGATGATAACGATCCTCAATATGAATTTGTTCAAAAGGCATATACAATTGGTTATACAAAGGCTACAGCATTTGATGCTAACGCAAAATATTACGTACAAGATGACACTACATATAAGATGAGTGAAATTGCTGTTACAAGCGATACATTTGTTGAAAACAAATATTATGTAAGAGACGAATCATGCAACACAATTTCAGATGTATTCTCAATCTCTACACTTCTAAACGAAAATCAATTACACGAATTAATTAATCTTACTGGATTTGTAAAGACTCAAGTATATTCTCAATTAATGAGAAACTTCATCTCTAATGTATTTGATGCAACAAAGAAGCCATCTACACCAACAGCTGGTAAAGATAAATCTATTCACTATCTTCTATACACAATGACTATCGTTGGTGAAAAGGAAGACGTTCATAGCTTTAACACAGTATCTGCAATTCAAGCAGCAGCTGAATCTACATTTGATGGCGAAGCTTATACTGATGCTCAATTAAAGATGACAGGTAACGTTGTTGCCGCAAAAGAATTAAGCGAAGTTACACCAAACGACTACAAGTTAGTTAATATCTTGTCAGTTGCAATTATCTTCTTAATCTTATTATTCACATTCAGATCATTCTTCTTATCTGTAATTTTGGTAATGGTTATTGAAACTGGTATTTGGATTAACTTAAGTATTTCATACTTCTTCCATCAACAATTGCACTTCATGGCATACTTAATTGTATCTGCGATTGCTCTTGGAGCTACGGTTGACTACGCTATCCTACTTACAAGTAAGTATCAAGAAGAAAAGGTTAATGGCGCTACTGGACAAGCTGCAATTAGAAATGCAATTTATAGAGCTGCTCCTGGTGTATTAACATCTGGTTCAATATTCTTTGTAGCATGTCTTGCTGTTGAATTAGTATCTACAAACGTTATCGTTCAACAAATTACACAACTTCTTGCTAGAAACGCTGTATTTAGCGCTGTATTAGTATTCACGTTCTTACCTTCTATTCTTTCTATTAAAGAAAGAATCTACAAAGGTATTATGATTAAGATGGGTAAAGGAAATCCAGATGAAGGCAAATCTAACGAAAGTATTTATGCCGTATCTTCTAAGGATCTAGAGAAGTTCAAAGAATCTCACCCAGAAGCTGTTGAAGTTGCCGTAGAAAATGCACTAGGCGGCGAAGATGTAGTTATTGACGCTAAAGTTGAAACTGAAGTTAAAGACGAAGTTGTAGACGAAAAGAAAGATAACTAATCTATCTTATTATCATTAGAATTCTCAGCATCTACTTCAATGGTAGGTGCTGATTTTTTATTGGCATTAACGTAGTTAGTATATTTTTTCTTTGCAATCTTATATGTTGTCTTAGCGCCAAATTTTAATGCACTAGACCCTGCTGAGAATGCCATACTAATTAGTGTGAAATAAATTTTAATCAAGTTAATAATTAGCGAGAATATTGATACAATCCATGTCCAAGCATTTGCTGCCTCGTTACTAAAGGTCGAGCAAATGGCGATAATCGCAACAACAGTACTTATTACAGTTATTGTTCTTTTAAAGAATTTAAAGGCCTTCATTGGCTTTTTAAGGCGTTTCTTCGCCGTCTTTACTGACGAAGATAGAAGGCCAAACACAACAAGAATAATTGTATATAGCGATACTGCGATTAAAAGAAGAATAGAAATTGGATAATCTAAACCATGCTTTGCAATTGTTATAGATGCATATACTACGTAGTAGATATACGCAATAAGTGTTGTTATAACATAAAGTTTGTTGAAAAACTTTGCAATTGGAGATAGTGGCCTTTGTTTTTTCTCTACCACTTGTTCTTGATTATTTGTATCTTTCTTCTTGAATATCATGTTTTAGCTCCTAAATTGCGTAATATATCGTATTTTTATCAAACATACCAAATGCAAAACCAAAATTCAAGAATCCTGGCATATTTTCGTATGCCTTAAATGACATTCTATTCACGAATTCATCTAAATTTAAAATTTCAATATATCCATATGGGTTAAATATTGTTACGCTATCATTTTTAATATCTAAAGCACTAATTACTGAAAAATGAAGAGTCCATTCTCCTTCGTATTGTGCTGCCCACTCAACAACAACTGGATTTCCATTTTTTAAAGAATCATATATCTCTTTTAACATAACGTCAGTCTTTAGATATGTTTTGATCTTAAAATCCTTTGTTGAAATTGATTCGTTTATCTCATTTAAAAAGCCTTTTGATGATGAAGTCGAAATTGACGCATTTTTAGCATTTAAATCATCTTCCGTCACTTTATTTCCATAATATTCAGAAACCATCTCTATTGAGGCATATCCGCATGATATATGTTGCTTAACCAAACGCAAGCCCTCTACTTTGACTCTTTCTGAATAATTCACATCATCTTTCAAATATGAATAATCTGACTCAATGCTAGCAGTTTTAATTCCTAGAATAATAAATGGCAACACCATAACAAGCAGAATTGCGCCTATAATTGATGAGCAAATAATAATAGTAAGTTTTTTCTTATTCATATTGCCCCCTTATTACTATTATAATATGCAAATATGCTAAATCAAGTATGATATAGATAAAATAAAGAGGCATCTAGCCTCTTTAATTAGTTTATAAACTTTTTATAACCTTCGCCCATTTTCAAGCTTTTAGACACTCTAGATAACGTCTGATTGGCGATTCCTGTCTTTTCTTGAATCTGAACGTAAGTGTTTCCTTCTTTTAAAAGCTTTGCAGCTTCGACTCTTTGAGATAAGTTTTCAAGCTCTTTATATGTCAACAAATCTTCAAAGAAGATTTTGCAATCTTCTTTTGATTGAAGCTTTAAGATAATATCGTACAATTCTTCAATTGATTCGTTAGACATTTGGTTCGTCCTTTATTACGTCTTGAACATCATCAAAAGTATTATTCTCTTTGCTCTTTTGTAAGAAAGCAATAGTCTTATCTGACTTTGGATGATCAAATACTTGTCTTGGTGTTCCCATTTCTTCTACTATACCATTTGCCATGAAAATAACTTTATCTGATACTTTCTTAGCAAATTCCATTTCGTGTGTAACGATAATCATAGTAGAACGTGTTGTTTCTTTTAATTCTTTAATAACTTTTAATACTTCACCTGTTAATTCAGGATCTAGAGCTGATGTTGGTTCATCGAAACAAAGAATGTTTGGACGCATTGCAAGCGCTCTTGCAATGGCAACTCTTTGACATTGCCCACCAGATAATTGACATGGATAATTGTTCATTTTATCTTGAAGTCCAACTCTAATTAAAAGTTCCTTTGCACGCTCTTTATTTTCATCAAATAAATACTTCTCGTATTTACGTGTCTCTTTTAGTACGTATTTTATGCGCTTAAACAAAGGCATATCCATTGCTGCGATTTTAATTTCTTTCTTCTTTGCTTTAACTAAGCTTGCTGCCATTTGATTTGGCGCTAACATTACATTCTCTAGTGCTGTATATTGTGGGAATAGATTGAATTGTTGGAATACCATACCAAAGTTCAATCTTCTTGTTCTAATTTCTTGGGCTGTCTCATTTTTGAATTCTTTTGCATCAAAAATTACATCACCATTCAAAATGATTCTTCCTTCATCTGCAGTTTCTAGGTAATTTATACATCTAAGCAAAGTAGTTTTGCCAGATCCAGATGAACCAATAATAGATAATACTTCGCCTTGATTGATATCAAAATCAATGCCCTTTAATACTTCAGTATTACCAAATGATTTTCTAATTCCTCTAACTTCTAAAAATGCCATACTTCACCTACACTCTAAAATAACTCAATCTCTTCTCTAAATATCCGAATAATAGAGTTAAAATACCTACGAATATTAAGTAGAATAAACCTGTGAAGAATAGTGGCCAGATAATAGCATATGTAGCAGTGATTTCTTGGGCTGCTTTTATAATTTCGGCAACCATAATAACTCTAGCTAAAGCTGTATCTTTAACTAATGTTGTAATTTCATTACTCATTGGAGGAACTATTCTCTTTATAACTTGCTTCAAAATAATTTTGAAGAATACTTGCGCTTTTGTCATTCCAAGTACTTGTCCAGCCTCATATTGGCCACGAGAGATACTCTCGATTCCTGCTCTGAAGATTTCACTAAAGTAACAAGCATAATTAATTACGAACGCAATAACAACCGCTGTTAATCTAGATCTCATAGGTGTATCGAAAATTAAACCTGGAACATAGAATACGACAATTACTTGTAGCATTAGAGGTACACCTCTAATAATCCAAATAAATATCTTAGTAAATATCTTTAATGGCTTAAACTTACTCATTGATCCAAATGAAATCAATAGACCAAGAGGTAAAGCCATAACTAAAGTTAGCGCGAACAATAAACATGTCGTGCCAAATCCTGATAATAATTTTAATAGTACTTCTGTAAAAGTTATAGTCATAATAAATGTAAGACTTGGGACAAAGTCCCAAGCCCTACTCCTTTAAATCTTATTTTGTTTGTTCCATTACTGTTGAACCAGCTTTAACAATAGCTACTTGCTTATTCTTTAAATATGAAGCAGACATACTCATTTCTTCAGCTCTTGCTGCTGTATATGTCATACCATTCCAAATAGCATCAATGCTTTTCCCGTCTAATTCTAATACTTTAGAATCCCAGTCAATTTCTTGGAACTTAGCTGTAACACCTAGCTTTTCGCAAACTGCCTTAGCAACATCTGTGTCGAAACCAACTAATTCATCATTTCCATTCTTGTATGAGATAGGAGCGAAAATTGTGTAACCAACAATAAATTCACCCTTTCCAATAATGTAGTTATAACCAGTTTTATCTAATGTTTCATCAACTGATGGTTCTTCAAATGTAACTAATGCGTCTGTTAAACCATATACAGCTGCGATTTCAGCGATCTTGCCTTCTTCTTGTAAATCATATAAAGCCTTGTTGATCTTTTGTGTAAGATATACATCTTCTTTTCTTAAACCTACTGCATATGTTTCTTCTTCTGCTTCAATATCTACGATTTCAAGCTTTCCGTTGAAAGAAGAACCTGGTGTATTGATATAATAATTAGCCATGATTGAGTCAATAATACCAATATCTGCTGTTTGCGCTAAAATTTCTGTTAAAACGTCCTTTTGAGATAAAGCAGATACATAATTTCCTAATTTTCCTAAATCGTCAGCATATTTTTGTGCGACTTCTTCACCAGCTGAACCAGCTTCAGCCATGATTGTAACAGTTGGTAAGTTACAAGCAACAGCTCCAACCACCATAACAATAAGAATTGCTACTGTTAAAATTGTTAAAATAATTTTCTTCATAAAAATACTCCTTACATTATTTTTTACGTTATACATTTTACTCTATTACGATAGAGTTGTAAAGTGAAATCGATAAAAAATATATTATATTAAATTTATGACTATTTGATTTAAAACATTTAGATATTCTTCTTTAATAGAAATATTGTTATTTGAAATATTTAATTGATCCTTGTGCAAATCAAGCCCAGATTTATGGGTCTTTATAAAATCCTTGTTAAATTTTGATTTGTAATCAGCCAAATTTATGCCTTGATTCGTTCTAAGCGCTAGCATGATATATTCTTCTTCAGCCTCATTTTCATCAAGTGTCGCTTCATTTACATGTGGAAGCACACCATTATCTAAGTCTTTATAATACTCATCAAAAGTTTCTTTGTTATAAAATCTCTCGTTTGAAATTAGCGAGTGAGCACCAAGTCCGATGCCAATATATTCATCTCTTGTCCAATATTTTGAATTGTGTTTTGCCTCAAATCCAGGGACTGAAAAGTTAGAAACTTCATAGCGAACAAAACCTTTTTCTTTAAGCAATTTGGCTGCATAATCAAATAGTTCAACCTTCTCATCATCTAACGAAACTGTGATCTCATTTTTCTCAACTTGGGCTTTTAATTTTGTTCCATCCTCAAGCGATAGCATGTATGTCGAAATGTGCTTAACATCATGTTTCAAAACTTCATCAATGAAAAATTTTACGTCGTCTTTTGTTTGA